>NZ_JAGHKN010000031.1:0-62932 GCF_023093475.1 Methylobacterium sp. 37f | reverse complement strand
CAGGGAGACACCGCCGCCACCGGGTCGAGAAGCGGTCGTCTCCGGATACCGAGCGGCCGGGCGCTGCGTGGTCCGCCGTCCGCTGGCGCCACGGACTCCCTTCGGGCGGCGGGGTGCCGGGCTTGTCGCTGCCGACGGAGCGCGGCGGCAGGGTGATGCCGTGTTCCGCCCGGCCCTACCCCACCCGCGCGGTGCGGCGCAGGCGGCGCCAGCCCAGGATCACGCCCGAGACGGCGATGCCGGCGCCGAGGCCGTTGAGGAGCCACATCACGAGGTCCCAGGCCGGGCGCGCCTGGAACAGGATCGCGAAATCGAGGCGGTGCGGCGCCTCGAACAGCCAGCGCTGGAGGCGGCCGCTGGCGTCGAGGCGGTCGAGGAGCGCGCCGGTCTCCGGGTCGAGGTGGAGCCAGGTCGCGGCGGCATCGTCGAAGCGCACCCGCAGCACCGGCAGGGGCCGGGTGTCGTGGTGGGGATACCAGTAGGCGTCGTAGGCGGTCAGCGTCTCGATCTCGGCGATGCGGGCCTCCGGCAGGACGCGGGCGGCGGCCGCCCGCAGGGCCTCCGGGCTCGGCGGCGGAACCACGCGCCGCCCACCCCGCGCGTCGGCGGCGATCAGCACGGGCCGATCGTCGACCTGGGTGAACCGGACCTCGACGGTGTGGAGTCGGGCCCTATCGTCGCGGTCAAGGTCGTCGAGAGCAAGGCCGTCGAGGGCGGCGCGGTCGACGGGATGGACAGGCCCGGCATAGGCCTCGCGCATCGGTGCCGGCGGGGAGCGGGGCGAGAACCAGTGGTTGGGGTTCATCGAGAGCCAGCCGCTCGCCACGAAGGTGAGGAGGCTCAGGCCCCCGAGGGTGCCGAGGAGGTGGTGCCAGCGCGCGAGGCCGCGATAGGGCGTCACCCCCGAGGCGTAGGGCCGGCGCAGCCGGAGGCGCCAGATCCCCAGGACGAGGCCGCTGAGCACCCCCGCGATGGCGATCCCCGACACCCACAGCACCGTGCCGCGCCACAGCTCGGCCCGGGCCCGCAGGGGCGTCGGGTAGAGCCAGTGCGGGATCGCCCCGAGCCAGTTCCACAGGCGCTCCCGGCGGGTGGTATCGAGCACGACCGCGCCGGTGCGGGCCGAGACGTAGAGCTCGGTGCCGGACGCGTCGCCCGGCGCCACCACGTGGAAGGGGCGCAGAGGGTCGTAGCGGTCCCGCACCGTCCATTGGTCGCGCCGCACCGCCCGCACGGTGGCGCCCGGCCCGAACGACGCCACGGCCGCCGCCGCGTCGATGGGGCCGAGGGTCTGCCCGGTCTCGGCCGAGACCGCGTGGCGCGCGCCGTCGCGGGTGGTGACCTGATAGACCGGCGCCCCGCCCCGCATCGACAGGCTGAGGCCGCCGGGGGGCGGGTCGAGCCCGGCCCGGGCCAGGGCCGCGTCGGGGCCGAGATGCACCCGGTCCCAGGCGATGGGCGTGAGATGGGACAGGCGCTCGGCCTCGGTGAGGGCCGGGAACGCCACGTAGAGCATCACCAGCCCCGACAGCACCCAGGCGGCGAGGAACAGCCCGGTGACGATGCCGAGCCAGCGATGGCCGAGGATCAGCCAGCGCTTGACGGGCTTCAGGAGCGCCCGCGTCGAAGGCGCCCGCATCAGAACCGCACGCTGTAGGCCACCTCGAAGGAGCGCGGGCGGCCGAGCAGCCAGTTGGTGCCGACCCCGTTCACCGCGTTGCCGCTGATCGCGTAGATCTCGTCGAAGAGGTTGTAGGCTCGCAGGGACAGCCGCGAGGACGGCGTGACCTGATGGTCGAGACCGGCATTGACCAGGGTGTAGGCCGGGCGCTGCGCCTGGTTGCCGAAGTCGCTGAAGGTCTCGCCCACGTGCTGCAGGCCGATCCGGGCCTCCCAGGCGGGGGCGAAGGCCCAATTGACCCAGAGATTGCCGACGCGCTCCGGCACGTCGATGGGCTGGCGTCCGGCATAGGAGACCACTGCGCTCCCGACCCTTTGGTTGAAGGCGTCGTACTGGGCGTGAAGCAGGGCCACGTTGGCGTCGATGCGCCAGGCCTCGAACAGGTGCAGGCTCAGGGCCGCCTCGACGCCGAGGGAGGATTGCTGCCCGACCTGGGTCGCGAGCGCCGCCTCGCCCGGCACCCGCGTGATCGGATTGTCCTTGACGATGCGGTAGCCGGCCAGGGTCCACTCGGCCCGGCCGTTCCAGGCGACGCCCTTGGCGCCGACCTCCACCTGCTCGCCGGTGGAGAGCTTCAAACCGGACAGATTCTGCGACAGCGAGATCAGGCTGCCGACCGGATCGGTGGCGGTGGCGTATTGGGCGTAGAGCGCCAGCAGGGGGGTCGGGTTGTAGACGGCGCCGAAGCGGTAGCTGAGCGCCTGGAAATCCTGCTCGAAGGCGGCGCCCGTGACGAGGTTGGTCCGGTGCAGCACCGGCGCGTCGTAGCGCATGCCGGCCAGCAGCGAGAGCTGATCGGACAGGATCAGGCGGTTCTCGGCGAAGACCGAGGCCTGGCGAGTGTTGGTGGCGTAGGCCGGAGTGGCGCGGCCATTGGCCGGGAACAGACCCGGGTCATAGGCGAAGGGATCGACGCTGGTGGTGAGGCCGCCGCCCTCGGAGCTGAAGTTGTTGGTGTGCCGGAACGCGATGGCGTTGACGTCGAACCCGGCCAGGAATTCGTTGCGGAATCCGAACACTGTGCCCCGGATCGTCGCGTCGAGGCGATTCCCGATCTGCTCCTGGCTGTGATAGATTTCGAGATAGTCCGAGCGGTCGATCCGCCCGGTGTCGCGGTTGAAGGCGTATTGCTCGACGTCCCGCCACTGGCGCCGGCTCTGGAGCCGGTAGGCGGTGTTGCGGATCGTGATGTCGGCGCTCGGCGTCCACTCCGCTCGCAGCTGCGTCCAGTTGTCGGTCCAGAGGATCTGGGCGTCGCGGACGTTGTAGTTGTTGAACCGGATGGCATCGCGGATGCGCCCGTCGATGAGCGGCGTGCCCCAGTAGCGCGTCGGCTCCTGGTAGCCGAAATCATGGCTCAGGGTGATGGCGAGGTCCGGATTCGCCTGCAGGGTCAGGGCGCCCGAGACCGCGAGATTGCGGAAGTCGCCGTCCGGCGCGATCCAGCCCGCGGCGCGGTTGCCGCTGATGTTGAGGCGGTAGGCGAGCGCCTCCCCGATGGGACCGCCGGAATCGAGGGCCAAGCGCGCCAGACCATCCGAGCCGATGGCCGCGCGCGCCACGTTGAAGGGCGTGAAGACCGGCTTCTTGGTCACCACGTTGATCACGCCGCCGATGGCGCCGTCGCCGTAGAGCACGGAGGCCGGCCCACGTAGCACCTCGATGCGCTCGACGTTCCAGGTGTCGAACGGGAAGGTGACGGTGCCCGCCCCGACGAACAGGCGGGTGCCGTCGTAGAGCTGCTGGATCGAGTTCGGGCCGGCGAAGCCCCGGGCCGTGAAGGCGCCGTTGCCGTTGCCGGGGGCCGCCACCGTGGTGATGCCGGTGGCGTTCTGGGTGACGGCCTCCGCCACCGTGTTCTGGCCGCGCAGGCGCGTGGTCTCCCCCGCGATCACGTCGACGCTGGCGGGGGTTTCCAGGGGCGTCAGGCCGAGGCGGCTGGCGCTGCGGCTCGAGCTGCGCAGGTTCAGCCCCTCGGCGGGCGGCGGGCCGCCGCGCCCGGAGCCCGCGACCTCCAGGGTCTCCAGGGTGACGGCCGAGTGGGATTCGCCGGGCGCGGCGTCGGCCGGCATCGGCAGCAGGCCGCCGAGCAGGGCCGCGAGCGGCCAGGATGTGAGGGGCCGGGATATCGGGGGGCGGGTTATCGGGGGCCAGGATATCAGGGGCAAGGATATCAGGGGCAAGACTTGGCCCTGCCGTGCGCGTCGGGCGCGTGGGGATCGGGACGGGATTTGGGCGAGGGCCATGGGACAACCGGGAAGGGGCGCGGGCATCGGCCAGGGCCGACGAGCCACCTCTGCTAAAGCGAATGTTATAATGTTACAATCGCTGAGTGGTGCCGGACGCGACGTTGTCCGCAAGCCAGCCGTCTCCGGACCGCGCGGGGCGATCGGACGAGGCGGACGGGAGCGGGACGCGCGGGCGCAGACGGGCATCGACGGGACGGCTGACGCGACGGGTCGCGCGGAGTGGCACGTCACCGCGAAGAGGTCGGTCCGTTCGCCGCATGCGAACGCCCCGACACCCACCAGGACACCCCGCCCGATGCGTTTCGCGTGTGACCACGACTGACGGCAGGTCTCCTGGCTCGCGGGTCACCGCCCTCTCATCGTCTTCCCAGAGGCTTGCAACCCCCAGTGACGTGTTGATGATGGGCTCGCCGCTTACAGTTGCGGGGGCAGCCGCGGCGTTGGGGCAGAGCCCCGCACCGCGTTCCCTTTTGATCCTCGATCCGAGGAACCGTCGCGCCGAAGCTAGGCGGTTTCCGGCGTCGGCGTCAATCGACGGGGACGATTCGCTCCCGGGAGCGTTGGCCCCGCGGCGGGGGTCGCACCTGCGATCGCCGGTCACGAAGGAGCAGAAGCACGATGTCCGAGGATGGGATCACGTTCGAACGGGTCCGCGAGCGCGCCCACGAGATCTGGGAGCGCAACCACCGTCCCGAAGGCTTCGAGGTCGAGTTCTGGCTGATGGCCGAGCGGGAACTCCGCGCCGAGCAGGCCCGCCGCAAGCCGGCCGCCGACCGGACCGCCTCGGAGACGCCGCCGGGGGCCGACACGACCACCCGGTGAAGCTGGCATGGCTCGCCTTCGGGCGAGGTCAGGCCGACGAGGCCCGCGGTGAGGCGCGTGCCGCCTGCCGGGGCGGAAAACCGTCAGGATCGGACGTCGAGCACGCCCATCATGCCGAGTTCCTCGTGCTCGAGAATGTGGCAATGGTACATGCGCGGCCCCGGCTGGTCCTGGCGCAGCAGGAGCCGGACCGTCTCGCCGGGCACGACGTTCACGGTGTCCTTCCAGGCGCGATAGCCCGGGGTTCTGACCTGTCCGTCCCTCTCGTAGGCGACGATCTGGAACTGGGTTCCGTGGACATGGAACGGGTGATCCATGTCCGACTGGTTGACGATGTCCCATTGTTCGACCTGGCCGACCTTCGAGACCTCGTCGATGCGGGTCATGTCGAAGCTCTTGTTGTTGATCAGGAACTTCATGTCGTGGCTGCCGGGCGGCTTGGCGGAGGCGGCACCGCCTTTCGCGGTTCCACCGTGATCCATGCCCGGCATGGCACCGTGATCCCTGCCCGGTATGGCACCGTGATCCATGGAGCCCATGTCCTCCGTCAGCACGAAGCGGCGGGTGACGACCGGGGCCTGGAGCGGGGCGATCGCCCGCAGCATCTTCGGCAGCGGCGGTGGCGGCGTCGCCGGTCGTCCCGCCACGTTCGCGGTCAGCAGGACCTTACCCGCCTCCTTCGGCTCCCCCGGTCCCATCCAGCCGCGCTCGTAGGCGAGCGTGGTCAGTTTGGCCGGGCCGGGCTGATCGAAGGAGACGATGAGTTCCACCCGCTCGGCCGGGGTGAGCAGCACCTCGTCGACGGCGACCGGCGCCTCGACGAGGCCGCCATCGGTGCCGATCAGGGTCATGCGGGCGCCCGCGAAGCGCAGGCGCAGGTAGCGCGCGTTGGTCGCGTTGACGAGCCGGAGGCGGCGCTTCTCGCCCGGCGCCACCGTCATCACCGGATTGCTCTGGCCGTTGACGAGCACGTGGTCGCCGACGCGACCGTTCATCAGGTCGACCATCGTGCTGGGCGGCATCGTGCCGTCCGCCGCGATCCGGAGATCGGTGAGCATCAGGACCGTGTCGCCATAGGCGGCCGGAATCGGATCGGATTTCGGCTTGACCAGGAAGAGCCCGGCGAGGCCGCGATAGACCTGTTCGGCGGTGAGGCCGTGCGGATGCGGATGAAACCAGTAGGTCGCCGCACTGCCCTCGGGCAGGTCGAAGGCGTAGCCGTGTTCGGCCCCGGACGCGACGGGGTTCATCGGGTTGCCGTCCTGGTCGGACGGCACCGGCATCCCATGCCAGTGGATCGTGGAGGGTTGCCCCGGAATGCCGTTCTGGAACGTGATCGCGACCCGGTCGCCCTCCTGCGCCTCGATCACCGGATGGCCGCCGTCATAGAGCAGCACCGGCGTGTCGAGGCCCTCCGCGTAGCGGACCACGCCGGGGCGCGCCGCGATCGTGGCCTCGAATCGACCGGGTCGGGTCGAGCGGTTGCGGAGCCGGGGCAGCTCCTTCAACGGCTGCCCCTGCGGCAGGACCGGCGCGGTGCCGGCCATCGGTGCCAACGGGCCGCCCGGCCCGGCCCCGGCACCCATGGGTCCCATGTCCCCCATGGCTCCCATGTCGTGCTTCATCTGAGCCGATGCGGGCCCGGTTCCGAGGACCCCTGCAAGACCTGCCAGGAATGTGCGCCGCTGCATGTCGGTGGTCTTTCGATAAAGCGGTCGCCCATGACGGCTGGAATTCAATCCAGCGGCCGTTCGTTGCGCGAACGAACCGGGCTTCGATCGCGGACGTAGCGGACCGATCGGCGCTGCCCTGGTAACGGGGCCGTCGTTTCGACGGCGATGCCTTCAGATGGGCCTCTGACCGAATCTTTTAGCCTCATCCTCCCGGCTATTGATAGAGCAGAGCCCATGACATTCGCGGCGTGATGAGATCTTTAAGGATAAAAATCGTCTGCCGATCCGTCATACTGAATTCCACCTATTTCTCGGTGTCAGGAAATGGTGTAACCAGCCCCTATGAGATTCGAGCAGCAATTCGTGCGCCTGATGGCGGCGGTGATCGTGATGATCATCGCCTACGTCGCGCCGTCCGCTGCTCGGGCTCACGAGGGCCATCACCCTGCGGATACGGCCGCCCTGACGACGGCGGAGGCGCCCAGCGCGCCGGCGGGCGCGTCCGCAACGCCCGACATCGCCACGGCGGTGACCGTCGGTTCGGGAATGCCCGCCGTGCTCGGCGACCAAGCCTTTCTCAGCAAACAAGCCCTGCTTGGTGAGAAAGCCCTCCTCAGTGAAGAGGTCTTGCTCGGCGCTGCGGCCGTGGTCCGTGTGGCGGTGCTGATCTCCGACGACACGGGGCGGGGCTGCTGCTCCGGTCCGTGCACGGGCACCCGCTGCGGAACCCCGATCTGCTGCGCGTCGGGCATCCTGTCGGCCACGGCCACCTTGCCGACGCTCGCCTACGGACGGGTGGTCCGCGTCTCCCGGCAGGTCGATCGCCGCCGCGGTCTCGGACCCGAGACGCTCTCCAGGCCCCCCAGACTCCGCGCGTAACGAACGGCGCCCCCGAGGCGCTCGACGGTCGGATCGTGCCCGCCAAAGGCGGGGGCACGCCCGGGATTTGAACGCGAGGAAGCTTCTCCCATGGTTTTTCGAATTGCCGCCGCCCTGGGCGCGGTGTGGCTGCTGGTCGGTACGCTGGCTGGTCCCGCGCAGGCTCATGAGGGGCACGACGACGGGGCCACGCCCGCGCTGGTGCTGACGTCCGTCGCCCCGCGCGGCGAGGCCGTCTCGGATGCCTTCGAGTTGACCGCCATCCTGCGGGATGCCTCGGTGACGTTCTACCTCGACCACTTCCGGACGAACCAGCCCGTCCGGGACGCCGTCCTGACGGCGGAGACGCCGGACGGCCAGCAGACGGCCGAGAAGACGGCGGACGGGGCCTACGCTCTGCCCGTGCCGTGGCTCGCCAAGTCGGGCCTGCACGACTTGCTGGTGACCGTCAGCGCGGGGGACGTGGTCGACATCCTCACCGTGCCGCTGTCCATGCCGAAGGCGGGGGCGTCTTCGGCGACCGCGGCGGCCACCGGCGGGCCGATGTCCGAGGGGATGGCCTCTCCGGTCGCCGAACTGAAGGCGCGCCTCGGCGCACAGAACCCGATGCTGATCGCAGCGGGCGCCTTCCTCCTCGGGGTGCTGGTCACCGGACTGACGCGGGCGCGGCGCAGCCTGAGGCTGGGGGCCGTGCTGGCCGCGGCCCTGGCCGTCATCCTGGCCCTGGGCACGCTCGCCTTCGCCCACGGCGACGAGGATCACGGCGCGCCGGTGACGGGGGCCGCCCTGCCGGGTCCCGGAAAAGCCGCGACGGACCTCGCCCAGCGCCTGCCCGACGGCTCCGTGTTCGTACCCAAGCCGACCCAGCGCCTCCTCGACCTGCGCACCACTCTGACGAAGCAGGGCACCTTCCACCGCACCGTCGAATTGCCGGCCCGCGTCATTCCGGACCCGAACGCCAGCGGCGTCGTGCAATCCTCGGTGGGCGGCCGCCTGTCGCCGCCGCCCTCCGGGCTCTTCCCGCGGCTCGGCACGATCGTGAAGAAGGGGGACGTGCTCGCCTACGTGACGCCCCCGGTCCAGGCCATCGACGTCTCGGACATGCGCCAGCGCCAGGGCGAGCTCGACCAGCAGATCGACGTCCTCGCGCGGCGGGTGGATCGCTATCGTAAGCTCGCAACCACCGGGGCCGTCGCCCAGACCCAGCTCGACGACGCCCTCTCCGAACTGCAGGGAGCGCGGGACCGCCGCTCGGCCCTCGACAAGGTGCGGCTGCAGCCGGAGGCCCTGGTCGCACCCGTCGACGGGGTGATCGCGCAGGCCTCCGCGGTGGCGGGCCAGATGGCGGCGGCCGGCGCCATGGTGTTCCAGATCGTGGACCCCGACCGCCTGTGGGTCGAGGCGCTCAGCTTCGACGCCCTGACCACGGCCCAGAACGCCACGGCCCGCTTCGCCGACGGGCGCACCCTGTCCCTGGTCTACAAGGGCGCGGGCCTCGCCGACCGAAACCAGGCCCTTCCGGTCCAGTTCGCCGTGCAGGGCAGCACCAGCGGGCTGCGGGTCGGGCAGTTCCTCACCGTGCTGGCGGGCACCGATACCGAACAGTCCGGCCTCGCCCTTCCGCGCGCCGCCGTCATCCGCTCCGGGAACGGGCAGGCGATCGTCTACGAGCACGTCGCCGCCGAGCGTTTCGAGGCCCGTCCGGTCCGGGTCGAGCCCCTCGACGGGACCAACGTGCTCGTCGCCGAAGGGGTCGGCGCGGGCAGGCGCATCGTCACCGAAGGTGCCGAACTCCTCGATCAGGTCCGCTGAGCAAGTCCGCTGAGGAGGCAAGGCCATGTTCAACTTTCTCGTCACGCAGTCCCTGCGCAATCGCCTCCTCGTCCTCGCGGTCGCCGCCGTCCTGATCCTGTACGGGGCCTTCACGGCGACGCGGCTGCCGGTGGACGTGTTTCCCGACCTGAACAAACCGACGGTCACGATCATGACCGAGGCTGAGGGGTTCGCCCCGCCGGAGGTCGAGCAGCTCGTCACCTATCCGATCGAGACCCGGATGAACGGCCTGCCCGGCGTCAGCCGGGTGCGCTCGGTTTCCGGCGTCGGTCTCTCGATCGTCTACGTCGAATTCGACTGGGGCACCGACATCTACCGCAACCGGCAGCAGCTCGCCGAACGCCTCACCCTGGTGCGTGATCAGCTGCCGCCGAACGTGACCCCGCAGATGGGGCCGATCTCCTCCATCATGGGGCAGATCCTGCTGGTGGGCGTCACCAGCGAGACGGCCACCCCCATGGAGATGCGCGAAGTCGCCGACTTCATCCTGCGTCCCCGGCTCCTCACCATCCCGGGCGTGGCCCAGGTCATTCCCATCGGCGGAGAGGTGCGCCAGTTCCGGGTCAGTCCGAACGTGGCGGTGATGCGGGCACTCGGCGTGACCAATGCCCAGCTCGAATCGTCCCTGGCGCAGTTCGGCACCAATGCGGGCGGCGGCTTCACCGATCAGTACGCCCGCGAATTCCTGATCCGGAACATCGGCCGGACCATGAGCCTCGACGACCTGCGCAGCGTCGTGGTCGCCAATGTCGGCGATGCCCCGGTCTACCTGCGCCAGGTGGCCGACGTCTCCTTCGCGGCGAAGGTGAAGCGCGGCGATGCCGGCTACATGGGCAAGCCCGGCGTCATCGTCTCCGTCGAGAAGCAGCCCGACGTCGACACGGTCAAGCTGACGCGCGAGATCGAGTCCGCCCTGAAGGAGATCACCGCAACCCTGCCGAACGGCATCAAGGCCGACCAGATCCTGTTCCGTCAGGCGAACTTCATCGAGGCCTCGATCGCCAATGTCGAGCGCGTGCTCGTCGAGGCCATCGTGGTGGTGGCCATCGTGCTGTTCGCGTTCCTGCTCAACGTGCGCACCACGGCCATCTCGCTCACCGCCATCCCGGTCTCGATCCTGGCGACCGCGGTGGCCTTCCACCTCGCCGGCCTGTCGATCAACACGATGACCCTCGGCGGGCTCGCCATCGCCATCGGCGAACTCGTCGACGACGCGGTGGTCGACGTCGAGAACATCTTCCGCAGGCTCGGCGAGAACCGGGCGGCCGGCTCGCCGCGCTCGACCTTCGACGTGGTGGTGGCGGCGTCCTCGGAGGTGCGCTCCGGCATCGTCTACGCGACGATGATCATCGTGCTCGTGTTCGTGCCGCTGTTCGCCCTGTCGGGCATCGAGGGCCGGCTGTTCGCGCCCCTGGGCCAGGCCTACATCATCTCGATCCTGGCGAGCCTCGTGGTGTCGCTGACCCTGACGCCGGTGCTGGCCTATTACCTGCTGCCGGGCCTCAAGAGCCTGACGGAGCACGACAGCGCCCTGCTGCGGTGGCTCAAGCGCGGCAATGCCCGCCTGCTCGACGTCGCCTTCCGGCACCAGGGCGTGCTGGTCGCCACGGTGGCGGTCTCCGTCACGGTGGCCGGCATCGTCGCCTGGAACCTGCCGCGCGCCTTCCTGCCGCCCTTCAACGAGGGCTCGTTCACCGTCAACACGACGTTCAACCCGGGGATCTCGCTGTCCGAGAGCAACCGCGTCGGCCTGATCGCCGAACGCCTGCTCCTGGATATCCCCGAGGTCCGCGCGGTCGGCCGCCGCACCGGCCGGGCCGAACTCGACGAGCATGCCGAGGGCGTCCATTCCTCCGAGATCGAGGTGGAGCTGAAGGGGGGCGGTCGCTCCAAGGATGCGGTGATCGCCGACATCCGCCAGCGCCTGGCCCAGCTTCCCGTGTCGATCAATGTCGGGCAGCCGATCTCGCACCGCCTCGACCACATGCTCTCCGGCGTGCGGGCCGAGCTAGCCCTGAAGATCTTCGGCGAGGATCTCGATGCCCTGCGCAGCGTGGCCAACGATCTGCGCGAACGCATGGCCAGGATTCCCGGGCTCGTCGACCTTCAGGTGGAGAAGCAGGTTCGCATTCCGCAGCTGGAGATCCGGGTCGACTACACCCGGGCCGCCCTCTACGGGGTCCAGCCCTCGGCCGTGGTGGACCAGCTCAGCCGCCTCTCCAACGGGCGCGTCGTCTCGACCGTGGCCGACGGCTACAAGCGCTTCGACGTGCTCCTGCGTCTGCCCGAAGGGCAGCGCACGACGCAAGGGCTCAAAGACCTCCTGATCGAGACGCCGTCCGGCTGGGTGCCGGCGCGCCAGATCGCCGACATCCGGGAGACGGACGGCCCCAACCAGATCCTGCGGGAGAACAGCCGGCGCCGTGTCGTGGTGCAGGCCAACACCAACGGGGACAGCGACATGGGCACCATCGTGGCGGCCATTCGCGAGCAGGTGGCCGAGGCCAAGCTTCCCCCGGGGTTCTTCGCCAAGCTCGAGGGAACCTTCCAGGCGCAGGAGGAGGCGAGCCGCACCATCGCGGCCCTGTCCACCCTGTCCCTCGCCCTGGTCTTCGCCATCCTCTACAGCCGCTACCGCTCGGCCGTGCTGGCGCTGATCATCATGGGCAACGTGCCGCTCGCCCTCATCGGCAGCGTGCTCGCGCTGTGGCTGGTGGGGCAGCCGCTCTCCGTGGCGTCGATGATCGGGTTCATCACCCTGACGGGCATCAGCGCCCGCAACGGCATCCTGAAGATCAGCCACTACCTGAACCTGTCGCTGCACGAGGGCATGCCGTTCGGGCGCGACCTCGTGGTGCGGGGCAGCCTGGAGCGCCTGACGCCGGTGCTGATGACCGCCCTGTCGGCCGGCGTGGCCCTGGTGCCGCTGCTCTACGACGCCGCGACCCCGGGCAAGGAGATCCTGCACCCGGTCGCGGTGACCATCTTCGGCGGCCTGATCAGCGCGACCCTCCTCGACACGGTGCTGACGCCGGTCCTGTTCCTGCGCTTCGGGCGGGCGCCGTTGGAGCGCCTGCGGGCGGCCCAGGCCGAAGCCGCCGAGGCCCCTCTTCCGGAGGGCGCCAAGCCCCGACAGGTCGAGGCGTTCTGATCCAGCCACCCGACCAAGCCGCCCGACCAAGCCACCCCCCCCGACCAAGCTACCCGAGACGGCCATCTGACACGGCCACCCGACGAGGAAAGAACCGATGATGCGATGGACGATGACCCTGCTCGCCGGCCTGCTGACGGCCGTGGCGGCCGACGCGCACGAGGCGGCCGGCCAGCATGGCGGCCGGACGACGGATGTCGGCGCGTATCACGTCGAACTGGTCGCCAAGGGCGAGACCGTCGACCTCTTCGTCACGAACGCCAAGCAGGAACCGGTGCCGGCGGGCGGCTTCAAGGGCGCGGCGATCCTCGTCCTCGGCGGCAAGGCCACCCGCATCCCCCTCGCGCCGGCCGAGGGCAATCGTCTCTCCGGCACGGCGCCGATGGCGCTCGGGGAGCGTCCGAAGGGCGCGGTCCAGCTCACCGGACCCGACGGCGCGACCGCCAACGGCAAATTGCATTGAGGCCTCGCGCATCCGCCGCACGCGCGGTCGGACGGCGCCGGACGATCCCGCACAGGGATGCAGAGGGACACGCGCGCAGGCGCGTCTCCCGTTTGCGAACCACCGGTCAGGCGGCCGAGACGGCTCTGATCACGCCAACGCGAACAACCAAGGCAGTCACCTCATGACGTTCACCACCGTGCTCCCCCTGCTGGTCGCTCTCGCCGCCGCCTCCCCGGCTCTGGCCGACGACCAGGGCAACGCGAATGCCGAGCAGCAGACCCAGCCGACGCCCAACCGCGGCGGCACCGCGGGCGGACCGGGGCATAGCCCCACCGCCCCGGACGCCATGAAGAAGCCGGCCGAGGCGCCCGCGGCCAACGAGGGGCATCACCACCAGCCCAAGGACACCGCGCCGGCGAGCAAGCACAGCCACTGAAACCAGCCCCCGCCCTGCCCGCAGAACCGGGCCTAGGGATTCAGGTCGGATCTGGCAGGCAAAAGCCTTCGCCGGCGCGGTCATCCGCGCCGACCACCCGCCCTCGCGAGGACGCGCCTGAATATTGGGAAGATGGACCGGCGATACGCCGTCCCGACGCGATCCCGGGCGTCATCCGTCCGAGCCCGTCCGACCCCGCCGGCAGGACATGTGCGATATCGGGTCATACCGAATATCAGGCCTGGTTCCGCGCCGCCGCAGGCCTGCGCCCCCTGCGCGACCGCATCACCCGCGTCTGTACGGGACGGTCCTGCCGATCTGTCGCCAGCAACCGAAACTTCGCGATCTCGGCTCCCACGATCCGCACCGGATTGACGTCAACGCCCGACGCAGCGGTGGAGCGCCTACGCGCACCAGCGACCCAGCCAGATCGTTACGACTGTGAGATGTATTGGATAAGGTAAATGGCGCGCCCGAAAGGATTCGAACCTCTGACCCCCAGATTCGTAGTCTGGTGCTCTATCCAGCTGAGCTACGGGCGCCTGCGACCGGGTGGCTGGTAGGCGCCGCCCCGGTGTGAGCGGGTGTTTAGAGGCTCCGTTTTGCCCTGGCAACCCTGGCCGGACAAGTTTTTCGCGCCGGCCGGATTTCGGGACCCGGGGCGTGGGCAGCGGCGCTTCGCGCTTGGGCTCCGGCAGCGTCCGGGTCCAGCTCTTCGCAGCGGATAGGCGTGTTCCCGGCGAGCGAACAGAGAGCTTGAGGGTTCACGAGCGATCTTTGTTGCAGGAATGACTTTCGCCGGCGCAGGATCAGCTTGCCGTTTCATTTGATGTATCGTGTCAGATCATGAAGGAACCTTTTTCCGATCGGAACGTGTCGGCCATTCGGGCTGCTATTCTTGACGTGCATCCGGGAACGCTTTGCGGTCTCGCGGGATTGAGAGGGACTTTCGCTGCTTCGGACGTTCCGTACCGGATCGGCGGTTCTCAGATGCCTTCCAAGGAGAATGCCGTGAAACGCTCCCTGACCACCCTCGCCCTTCTGTCGGTCCTCGGCGCGGGGCCGGCATTCGCACAGACCACTGTCACCGGCACCCCAGCTCCGGACGCCAAGTCGAGCGCCACGTCGGGCGGCCAGGAGGCCGTGACCCGGCCCAACACCGACAAGCCCGACGCGACCAAGCCCGCCACCACCAAGGCCGCCGCCAACGCCAAGCTCGAGGAAGGCGCCAACAGCTTCACCGAGGCCCAGACCCATCACCGTCTCACCGAGGCGGGCTACAAGGACGTCAAGGGCCTGACCAAGGACGACAAGGGCATCTGGCGCGGCCAGGCGATGCTGGACGGCAAGCCCGTCAAGGTTGGTGTCGACTTCAAGGGCAACGTCGCCGCGCAGTAGCGCATCGCGCCGCGCGACCGGAGCACGTCTCCCGCTCCGCGCGGCTCTCCCCGATCGGCTTTCCCAGAGGAATTCATCCCATGGCCCAGCAGACCATCACCGCCCTGTACGACAATTACGATGACGCCAGCACCGCCGTCTCCAAGCTGGAGGCCGCCGGCGTCTCGCATTCCGACATCAGCATCGTGAGCAACAACGAGGGCGACCGCCACGCCGGCCGTCTCGGCACCACCACCACAACCGACCTCGATCCGCATACGCATGGGGACACCCCCGAGAAGGCCAGCACCGGCGCGGGCGCGGGCGCGACCGTGGGCACGGTCCTGGGCGGGGCCGCCGGCCTCCTGACCGGCCTCGGCCTCCTGGCGATCCCGGGCGTCGGCCCGGTGGTGGCCGCCGGATGGCTGGTGGCGACGCTGACCGGCGCCGGCATCGGTGCGGCCGCCGGCGGTCTCGCGGGCGGCTTGACCGGGGCCGGCTTGAGCGAGACGGATGCCCACACCTACAGCGAGGGCGTGCGCCGCGGCGGCACCCTGGTAACGGTCCGGGCCGATCAGGCGCACGCCACCCGCGTGATGGACATCCTGGAGGAGCACGGCTCGATCGACGTGGACGAGCGCGCGCAGAACTGGCGCGCCGATGGCTGGACCGCGCCGCAGGCCGCCGCTGCGACCTCGCCGGACGCGATTCCGGGCAATGCGCTCGGAGGCACCGTCGAGGGTCGCAATCGCGTGCGTGCCTACCCGACCACGCCGGTCTGATCGGCTGATCCGGACGGCCACCCTCTCTCTGGGGTGGTCGTTCGACCCGGCCTCGGGTCGCAAGACCATCGAGCCCAAGAAAAAGCCCCGCGCCGGATCGGCGTCGGGGCTTTTTCAGGTCCGGTGGCATACGCCCCGTCGCGCGATGCGCGACGTCCGGGAAAAGGTGGGTCCCGGAGCCGAAGCCCCGGGTTCTGTTTCGACGGTTACCCTACCGCAAGATGCTTACGCCGCGAGGCGGGCATCCATGACAACGTTATCGTTGGCATTTAGAGTTTTGGCCAAATGCCCGAAACAGGGGTTGCCTGCGTCGAACCGGTCGAGTCCTTACCGACAGCCGCATCGTCCTGCACCGAAGTGCAAGCGAACTCGCGATCCCTTTACCGCCCAGTCGATCCTATTTCGCCCCCATCAGAAACCCACCGGCGCTGGCGCTCGTGGGCTTATGGTGGAGGCGCCGGAGTACTGCCCTCCGGGTCCTGAAACGTTATTACGAACCGGTCATCAACCGCAGGTCCGATATACGCGCGATCACCCGGCGGGTCCAGATGCTGCGTTATCCCGCCGCACCCACGGCCTCGGCGTACCAGTCGGCATAGGGGGTGTTGCGGGCCATGTGCCGGTTGAGGTCGGGCGTCCCGTCGGTCCACCAGACCGGGCCGCGCTCGCCGAGGCCGTGCTTGGCGGCATCGACAGCGGCCCGCGCCTGCGCGAGGGCACCGCCGTCCCCTGCGGCCTTGGCGGTCTTCACGGCCCGGCGCCCGTCCATCAGGGCCGCCACCAGCGCCTCTCGGCGCGCAGGGTCGAGGTCGGGCCGCGTCCGGCGCCAGAGGCGGCCGCGCACTACGATGTAGCGCCCGTCCGGGGTTTCCAGCGGTGGGCCGGCCCTATTCGGCCGCGCGGCCACGGCGATGCGCCTGTTCCTCGATGAGGGCCTCGACCGCCGCGATGGTGTTCTCGAGGTCGGCGATGCGCCGCAGCATGCTGTCGGGCGGCAGCATGGCGATCTTCGCGGCTTCGAGGATGAGCGTCCTCTGAGCGTCCTTGAGGCGTTCGAGGAGAGAATCCAAGTCTGACATGACTGGGCTTTAGCGGATGCCGGGGCCGACCGGCAATGCACAGGGGAGCAGAACGACGGAGATATCCTGTCGTGTCCTCGGATCGCGCGCCGAGATTCAGCGTGCGACCCGGTTCCGATCTTTGCCGGCACCGGGTTAGAGCGGGATCGATACGATCGAGCCGTGGTTCCGGTCCGATGCGATTCAGTTGGGGTGGAAGACCACCTTCACGCAGCCGTCCTTCTTATCGCGGAACGTCTCGTAGAGGTCGGGGCCGTCGGCGAGGTCGGCGGAGCGGTGCGTGATCATCGCGGTCATGTCGAACCGGCCCTCCTGGATCAGCTTCGTCAGCGTCTCGAGGTAGCGCTTCACGTGGGTCTGGCCGCTCTTCAGGGTCAGGCCCTTCTGGACGATCGAGCCCATGTTGATCGGCACCGGCCCGCCATAGACGCCCGGCACCGAGACGATGCCGCAGGGCCGCACCGCCTTGATCGCCTCCGCCAGCACGTAGGGACGCTCGGTCGAGGTCAGCTTCTCCTGCAGGGTGCTGAGCATCCCGGCGATGCCGTGGCCGGCGGTGGCCTCCATGCCGACGCAATCGATGACGCCGTCGGCGCCCTGCCCCTTGCTGATCTCCTGGATGCGCTCGAAGACGTCCTCCTGCATGAAGTCGATCACGTCGGTGGCGCCGTAGCGGCGGGCCAGCGCGATGCGCTCGGGCACGGTCTCGATGGCGATGATGCGCTCGGCGCCCATGATCTTGGCCGACTGGATCGCGAACAGGCCGACGGGACCGGCGCCCCAGACCGCGATGATCTCGCCGCCCTTGATCTCGCAATGCTCGGCGGCCTGCCAGCCGGTCGGCAGGATGTCGGTGAGGAACAGGACCGACTCGTCGTCCATGCCGTCCGGCACCTTCATGGGGGCGACGTCGGCCATCGGCACGCGGACGTATTCCGCCTGTCCGCCCGCGTAGCCGCCGGTGAGGTGCGAGTAGCCGAACAGGCCCGCGGTGGTGTAGCCGAACTGGGCCGCCGCCATCTGGGCATTGCGGTTGGAGCGCTCGCAGACCGACCAGTTGCCGAGCCGGCACTGCCGGCACGCGCCGCAATTGATGTTGAAGGGCACCACGATGCGGTCGCCCTTGCGGAACTTGGTGAAGCCGGCCCCGACCTCGACCACCTCGCCCATGAACTCATGGCCGAGCACGTCGCCGGACTCCATGGTGGGCATCTGGCCGTCCATCAGGTGGAGATCCGAACCGCAGATCGCGCAGCTCGTCACCTTGATGATGACGTCGCGCGCATCCTCGATCTGCGGGTCCGGGACCGTATCGCAGCGGATGTCGCCCTTGCCGTGCCAGCACAATGCCTTCATCGCGGATCTCCATCCGGCCGATACCGGGTTCCTGCGCGTGGGCAGGGCTGGTTGTGGGGAGAGGGGGAGCCCTCGAAAGGGGCTGCCCTTCGCGAGAAGGTCCGGCCCGGCGGCCTTGTTCCCCGGCGATTTTTTCGGTTCTCCGGCGGCTTCTTGCGATATCCCGGTCTTCTCCGCGGGACCGGCCGGGGGGAACGGGTGGCGCCTGCGTCCCGTTGGCCTCCGGATTCGCGCCGGAATGCGTGCCCGGGAAGGCCACATGCTGATCCTCGTCCTGTCCCTCGTGCTGCTCGCGACCCTGGTGCTGATGGTCGTCCGCCGCCGCTACATCGGCCGGCTGACCTCGTTCGCGACCCTGCTGGCCTCGATCATCCTGATGATCTGGCTGCAGGACAGCGGCCTCCTGCCGGGCACCCAGGGGCCGTTGAGCGATCGTCGCCCCCAGACGAGCCTCGATCGCCCGGCGCCGGCGCCCACCCTCCCCTGATCGCGTCGCATCGAGGCAGGCCGGTACGGCGCGGACCCTGTGTCGCGCGATCGCGTGGCATGCCATGGACCGTTCCGGCGCATCGTGCGTTCACACGACGGCCCGGGCTGATGTCTTGCTCGGGCACCGGTATCCGGGCGCGTGTCCGGCGTGCGATGGGCTGCGCGGTGATGATGCCGGCGACGTTCGAGGGGTTCAGGGGCAATGGCGAAAATCCTGCTGGTGGAAGATCACGAGGAGATCTGGGACTTCCTGTCCCGCCGGCTGAAGCGGCGCGGCTACGACGTGATCCTCGCCCATGACGGCGAGTCCGGCGTGCAGCAGGCGCGCACCGGACAGCCCGACGTCATCCTCCTCGACATGAACCTGCCGATTCTCGACGGCTGGTCGGCGGCCCGGGTGCTGAAATCCGGCAGCGACACCAAGGGTATCCCGATCATCGCGCTGACCGCCCATGCCATGTCGGGCGACCGCGACAAGGCGATTCAGGCCGGCTGCAACGACTACCACCCGAAGCCCGTGGATTTCTCCAAGCTGCTGACGCAGATCAACGCCGCCGTCGGACCGCAGGCGCCCGCGGTGCCCTGAAGGCGGCCGCTCCCGTCCCGTCCCAGGCTTCGCCCGACCCTCATCCGCCCCTTCGTCGCCCGTCCCGCCCGACATCCGATCGTCGGCGCCAGCGTCGCTCACCCCCACGAGACCCGGCCCATCCATGAGCGACGATCCCATCACCGCCCGCCTGCTGCGGCAGGCGATGCCGGTCTTCACGACCCTGGCCTCCTGCCTCCTCGTGATCACCATCGCGGCGGCGCTCTATCTCGGGCGCGACATCTTCGTGCCGGTGACGCTGGCGATCCTGCTCAGCTTCGTCCTGGTGCCGGGGGTGAGGCTCCTGCGCCGCATCCGGGTCCCGCGGGCGCTCGCCGTACTGGTCGTGGTGCTCACCGCCTTCGGGGCGCTCCTCGGTGTCGCCCTCCTGATCGCCAACGAGACGGCGCAGCTCGCCTCGGACCTGCCCCGCTATCAGGTCACCATGCGGGAGAAGATCGCCTCCCTGAAGGAGGCGACGGCCGGGAGCGGCACGCTCTCGCGCATGGTCGACATGGTGCAGGACCTCAGCGCCGAGCTACAGCCGGACCTGAAGAACACGACCCCCGAGGGCAGCGCCGGCAGTCTCGCCCATCCCCTCCACGTGCAGATCGCCTCCGCCAAGGCGGGGCTCCTCGGAACCCTCGGCGCCGTGGTGGGGCCGATCCTGCATCCGCTCGCCACCACGGGCCTGATCCTGATCTTCACGATCTTCATCCTGCTGCAGCGGGAGGATCTGCGGAACCGCGCGATCCGCCTGGCCGGCTCGGGCGATCTGCGGCGGACCACGGCGGCCATCGACGACGCGGCGGCCCGTCTCAGCCGGTTCTTCCTGGCCCAGCTCATCCTCAACATCGCCTTCGGCATCGTCATCGGCGTCGGGCTGTGGTGGATCGGGGTGCCGAACCCGATCCTGTTCGGGGTGCTCGCCGCGATCATGCGCTTCGTGCCCTATATCGGCGCCGCGATCAGCGCCCTGCTGCCGCTGATCGTGGCCGCCGCCGTCGATCCCGGCTGGAGCATGGTCATCGCCACGGCGGCCCTCTTCGTCGTGGTCGAGCCCATCGCCGGTCACGTGATCGAGCCCCTGCTCTACGGCCATTCCACCGGCCTCTCGCCGATCGCCGTGATCCTGGCCGCCACCCTGTGGGCGTTCCTGTGGGGGCCGATCGGCCTGGTGCTGGCCACGCCGATCACCGTCTGCCTCGTGGTTCTGGGCCGGCACATCGAGCGCCTGTGGTTCCTGGACGTGATCCTGGGCGACCGGCCGGCCCTGGCGCCGCCCGAGATCTTCTACCAGCGCATGCTGGCGGGCGATCCCGAGGAGGCGATCGACCAGGGCCGGATGTTCCTGAAGGCGCGCGCCCTCGTCACCTACTACGACGAGGTGGTGCTGGCCGGCCTGCTGATGGCGCAGGAGGATCTTTCGCGCGGGACCCTCGACCGGACCCGGCAGGACGAGGTCGGCACCGCTCTGCGGGCGGTCGTCACCCGGCTCGGGACCGTGCCGGCGGGCCGGAAGGGCGGCTCCGCCACCAAGGCGGCGGGCAATTCGGAGACGTCGGCGGCCTTCGCGGCCATCGGGCCGGACCGGCAGGTCGCCGCCATGGTGCTGCGCCCGGACGAACTCCCGCCGCGTTGGCGGGCGGCCCGGCCCGTGCTCTGCGTCTCGAGCCGCGGCCCCTTCGACGAGGCGGCGACGTCCATGCTCGGCCAGATCCTCGACCGCCACGGCCTCGCCGCGCAGGTGATGTCGATGGCGGACCTGCGCCGCGGGGCGGTGCCGGACGACCTCGGGGGCATCGCCCTGGTGTGCTTCTCCTACCTGGAGCCCGTCAGCCTGTCGCAGATCCGGCTCAACGTCCGCCAGGCGCGGCGGGCGATTCCCGGCGTGCGGGTACTGGTCGGCTTCTGGCGCGAGCGCGATCCCGCCTCCCTCGATCGCCTGCGGCGGACCCTCTCGGCCGACGTGCTCGTGACCACCCTGAACGGTGCCCTCGATGCAGCCCTGACCTTCGCCAAACGAGGGTGAGACCGGTGCGGCGGGACCGATCATTTGACTTCCCCCCAGGGTTGACCCACTTCTCCCCGGCGCCGACCCCCTCTCCGGACGGGTGGCGACGCCCCCCGCACAATCTGCGAACGGTCGTTGCTGTGGGTCAGGCCCTGACGAGAGGCTAGTACCAGCACATGAAAGTCGTCGTCGTCGAGTCGCCGGCCAAGGCCAAGACGATCAACAAGTATCTCGGTCGCGATTACGAGGTTCTCGCCTCGTTCGGCCACATCCGTGACCTTCCGGCCAAGGACGGTTCCGTCGATCCCGAGGCCGACTTCCACATGCTGTGGGAGCTCGACGACCGGGGATCGAAGCGCGTCTCCGATATCGTCAGGGCGCTCAAGGGCGCCGACGGCCTGATTCTCGCCACCGATCCGGATCGCGAGGGCGAAGCGATCTCCTGGCACGTGGTCGAGGCGCTCACCGCCCGGCGCGCCCTCAAGGGCATACCGGTGGAGCGGGTGACCTTCAACGCCATCACCAAGGCGGCGGTCGAGACCGCCATGCGCCAGCCCCGGCAGATCGACCAGGCCCTGGTCGATGCCTATCTGGCCCGCCGGGCGCTCGATTACCTCGTGGGCTTCAACCTCTCGCCGGTTCTGTGGCGCAAGCTCCCCGGCGCCCGCTCGGCCGGCCGCGTGCAATCCGTGGCGCTCCGCCTCGTCTGCGAGCGCGAGCGCGAGATCGAGGTCTTCCGCCCCCGCGAGTACTGGTCGCTGGTGGCGACCCTGACGACGGAGACCGGCGCCAGCTTCGAGGCCCGGCTCACCGGCGCCGACGGCAAGCGCATCCAGCGCCTCGACGTCGGCACCGGCGACGAGGCGGCGGCGTTCAAGCGCGACCTCGAACTGGCGACCTTCCAGGTTGCCAGCGTCGAGGCCAAGCCCGCCAAGCGCCACCCCGCACCCCCCTTCACCACGTCGACCCTGCAGCAGGAGGCCTCGCGCAAGCTCGGAATGGCGCCGGCCCAGACCATGCGGGCCGCCCAGAAGCTCTACGAGGGCGTCGAGATCGACGGCGAGACGGTCGGCCTGATCACCTATATGCGGACCGACGGCGTCGACATGGCGCCCGAAGCCATCGCCGACGTGCGCCGGGTGATCGGCAAGGAATACGGCGAGCGCTATCTGCCGGGTGCGCCGCGGAAATACAGCGTCAAGGCCAAGAACGCCCAGGAGGCGCACGAGGCCGTGCGCCCCACCGACATGAGCCGCCTGCCGAAGACGGTGGCCCGCACCGTCGATGCCGAGCAGGCCCGGCTCTACGAGCTGATCTGGACCCGCACGGTGGCGAGCCAGATGGAATCGGCCGAGCTGGAGCGCACCACGGTCGACATCGTCGCCCAGGTCGGCCCGCGCAAGCTGGAGCTGCGCGCCACCGGCCAGGTGGTGAAGTTCGACGGCTTCCTCACCCTCTACCAGGAGGGCAAGGACGACGAGGAGGACGAGGACGGCCGGCGCCTGCCGCCGATGAGCGCGGGCGATCCGCTCAAGCGCGAGCGCATCGCCTCGACCCAGCACTTCACCGAGCCGCCGCCGCGCTACTCCGAGGCCAGCCTCGTCAAGCGCATGGAAGAGCTCGGCATCGGCCGGCCCTCGACCTACGCGGCCGTGCTGCAGACCCTGCGCGACCGCGAATACGTGCGGATCGAGAAGAAGCGCCTGGTGGCGGAGGACAAGGGCCGCCTCGTCACCGGCTTCCTTGAGAGCTTCTTCAAGCGCTACGTGGAGTACGACTTCACCGCCGAGCTCGAAACCCAGCTCGACCGGGTCTCCAACGCCGAGATCGACTGGCGCGAGGTGCTGCGCGATTTCTGGCGTGATTTTTCCGCCGCGATCCTGGGCACCAAGGAACTGCGCGTCACCGAGGTGCTCGATGCCCTCAACGACCTGCTCGGCGCCCACATCTTCCCCGAGAAGGCCGACGGCTCGAACCCACGGACCTGCCCGACCTGCGGCTCGGGCCAGCTCTCTCTCAAGCTCGGCAAGTTCGGCGCCTTCGTGGGCTGCTCGAACTACCCGGAGTGCAAGTACACCCGTCAGCTCGCCGCCTCCGGCGTCGAGGGCGACGGTGAGGGCTCCTCGGAGAACGGCGGCCAGCCGGGCACCCGCGTGCTCGGCAACGATCCCGCGTCCGGCCTGCCCGTGACAGTGCGGGACGGCCGCTTCGGTCCCTTCGTCCAGCTCGGCGAGGCCTCGACGGAGAAGGAGGCCCCGAAGCCCAAGCGCTCCTCGATCCCGAAGGGCACCAGCCCGTCCTCGGTCGACCTGGACATGGCCCTGAAGCTGCTGTCGCTTCCCCGTGAGGTGGCGAGGCACCCGGAGACCGGCGAACCGATCCTGGCCAATCTCGGCCGCTTCGGACCTTACGTGCAGCACGGCAAGATGTACGCCAATCTCGGGCGCGACGACGACGTGCTGGAGATCGGCGCCAACCGGGCCATCGACCTCATCGTGGCCAAGGAGCAGGGCGGCGGCCGGCGCGGTCCGGCCTCCGATCCCGGTCGCGCGCTCGGCGAGCACCCGGAGACCGGCAAGCCGATCGTGGTCAAGTCGGGCAAGTACGGCCCCTACGTCACCGACGGCAGCACCAACGCGACGCTGCCCAAGACTCTGGCGGCCGAGGAGATCGGGCTCGCCCAGGCGCTGGAGCTGATCGCCGCGCGGGAAGCCGCGGGCGGGGGCAAGAAGAAGGCTCCGGCGCGCAAGGCTGCGGGTGCGAAGGCGCCGGCCAAGAAGGCGCCGGCAAAGAAGGCTGCGGCCAAGAAGGCGCCGGCCAAGAAAGCGGCCGCCGAGAAGGCGCCGGCGAAGAAGGCGGCGGACAGCGATGAACCGGCCGCGAAGTCGACGGCGAAGGCGGTTGCGGCCAAAAAGCCGGCGAAAAGCGCCGCCGACACGCCCACGGCGGCGGCCCGCAAGAAGGCGTGAGCACCCGCTCCGGCATCGGCTGCGTCCCACCCCGCGACCGCTGAGGTTTCCTGACAAACCTCTCGGTCGCGGGCCGGGGCGCTCTCCCGAACGGCAACGGTCCGCTTCGGTTCCTGGCTGATTCCGGGCCGTACCCGTCGGGGGCTGGCGGTCGTGGAGGTCGATGGCGGCGCCGATCCGCACGCAGAGCCGTCCTGGCGTGCCGCCCGCGCGCCCTGCCGCTTCCGGGGCGGTCCACACGTGTCATCGCTCTGCCGGGTGAGTTTGATGGTCGGCGACGGTCGCCGGGCGCCTTCACGGACCGCCCCCGTCGCAGGGACACGTTCGGTGGAGGACGGAAGACCCGGAACGGTTGCGTTCCGGACGGGGTGAGGCCAGGCTGCCCGAGCTTGGGCCAAGGCCCTTCGTCCAGCCATCCTGTCCTCCGATCGACGGCGGAATGCCCCATGCACGTTTGGGTGATGTTCCGGTTGGTGGGTCTTGGGGGACTCGCCGCGCTTTGGGTTGCAGGCGCGCCGCTTCGGGCCGCGGACTATGCCGGCGTCGATCTACGGATACCGATTGCGGCGCAGGAGGGCGGCAGCCTTGAGGCCGTCATGGTGCTCCCGCTCGGTGGCGGCCGGCATCCTCTCGTCATCCTCAGCCACGGATCACCCCGTGAGGCGCGCGACCGCCCCGGCATGAGCGCGCGCGGGATGATGCCGCAACTGGTGGCGTTCGCCCGGCGCGGCTTCGTCGCCGTGAGTGTGCTGCGTCGGGGCTACGGCACCTCGGTCGGACCCTGGGCAGAAGGCTCCGGGCCCTGCGAGAAGGCCGATTACGCCCGATCGGCTCGGGCGGGCGCGGCCGATATCCGGACGGCGATCGCGTTCATGACCCGCCGCGATGATGTCGATATCGCCAGGATCGTCGCGGTGGGGCAATCGGCCGGAGGCTTCGCCACCGTGGCGCTCACGGCCGATCCACCCTCCGGTCTCGTGGCAGCGATCAGCTTCGCCGGCGGCCGCGGCTCGCGCGCACCCGACTCGGTCTGTGACGAGGACGCGCTGGTTCGCGCCTTCGGGACCTTCGGACGACGGTCGCACGTACCGATGCTGTGGATCTATACCGAGAACGACCGCTATTTCGGGCCGGCTCTGGCGCGGCGGTTCCGTGCGGCCTTTCAGGACGCTGGCGGGCAGGTCAGCTTCGTCGCCGCTCCGGCCTTCGGGTCGGATGGTCACGCCCTGTTCTCGGCTCCGAACGGTCGGGACATCTGGATGCCCATCGTCGAGGCGTTCCTGGTCCGGCAGGGTCTTCATCTCCCGGCGGTCCGTCCTTCGACACCCTCGTCGCTGAAGCCTCCGCAATCCCTCGGCGCTGCCGGGCGGGCCGCTTTCCAGACTTATCTCGACAGCCCCGGCAGCAAGGCCTTTGCCGTGTCCGCCACGGGCGGATATGGCTGGCGCACCGGACGCGTTTCGGCTCTTGAGGCGCGCGACGGCGCCCTCGCGAATTGTGCGCGTGCCACCGGCACGATCTGCCGGCTCCATGCCGTCGACGACGCCTATGTGGTCGATCCATGAACCCGGACGCCCGTCACGATCCGGGCCGTCACACCTGTGCCATGCGATCGGGTTAACGGGTGAGGTTGCCGCCAGCCTCTACGGACCGCCCCATGACCGAACCGACGCGAACCCGCTCGCAGGCCGCCGAGGCCGCCGAGGATCGCGGCTCGAACGCCAGCGCCAACCCGACCTTCGGCGACGTGGTGGCGGCGCGCTTCGACCGGCGCGACCTCCTGCGCGGGCTGCTCGGCGTCGGCGCCATCGCGGCGGTGGTGACGCCGCGTGCACTGGCCGCCGGTGCGGCCCAGGCGGCCAGCGCGCGCTTTCCGTTCGAAGAAATCGAGGCCGGGTCGGACGCGCACCATCACGTCGCCGCCGGGCACGATGCCGACATCCTGATCCGCTGGGGTGACCCGGTGCTGCCCGGTGCGCCGGCCTTCGACCCGCACCAGCAATCGGCGGCGGCCCAGGCCCAGCAGTTCGGCTACAACAACGACTTCGTCGGCTACTTTCCGATGCCGGGGGCGGCCGACCCGGCGGCGCACGGCCTCCTCGTGGTCAACCACGAATACACCAACGAGGAACTGATGTTCCCCGGCCTGGGGCGCCAGGACACTCGGGCGGCCGCGTTCAAGGGCATGACCCGGGACCTCGTCGACATCGAGATGGCGGCCCATGGCGGCTCGGTCATCGAGATCCGCCGCACCGATGGCCGGTGGGCGGTGGTGCCGGATTCGCCCTATGCCCGCCGCATCACGGCGCAGACTCCGATAATGCTGACCGGCCCCGCCGCCGGCACGGAGCGGATGAAGACGGCGGCCGACCCCGGCGGGCGGGCGGTTTTCGGCATGATCAACAACTGCGCCGGCGGCACGACGCCCTGGGGCACCTGGCTGACCTGCGAGGAGAACATCAACTACTATTTCTCCGGCACGCTGCCGGAGGCTTCGCCCGAGGCCCCCAACCACAAGCGCTTCAACCTGCCCGCCAGCGCCTATGCGTGGGGCCGATTCCACGAGCGCTTCGACGTCTCGCGCGCGCCCAACGAGCCCAACCGCTTCGGCTGGGTGGTGGAGATCGACCCGTTCGATCCCCAATCGACCCCGAAGAAGCGTACGGCGCTCGGCCGCTTCAAGCACGAGGGCGCCGCCGGCATCGTCGCCCGGGACGGCCGCTACGTCATCTACCAGGGCGACGACGAGCGCTTCGACTACGTCTACAAGTTCGTCACCGCCGGGCGGGCCGACAGCGGCGACCGCGATCTCCTCGATGCGGGCACGCTCCACGTTGCCCGCTTCGAGGCCGACGGGCGCGGCACCTGGATGCCGCTGGTGTTCGGCGAAGGGCCGCTGACGCCCGAGAACGGCTTTGCCTCCCAAGCCGACGTGGTGATCGGCGCCCGGCTCGCCGCCGACCGGCTCGGGGCCACCAAGATGGACCGGCCCGAGGATGTCGAGGCCAGCGCCAAGACCGGCAAGGTCTACGTGATGCTGACCAACAACGGGAAGCGCAAGGCCGACCAGACGGACGCCGCCAATCCCCGCGCCGACAACCGATTCGGCCACATCGTCGAACTCACCCCCGACGACGGCGACAACGCCGCCACGGGCTTCACCTGGGAAATCCTGGTCCGCTGCGGCGACCCCGGTATCGCTGCGGTGGGCGCCACCTTCTCGTCCGCCACCACGACGAACGGCTGGTTCGGCATGCCGGACAATTGCGCCGTCGACGGGCTCGGCCGGCTCTGGGTCGCCACCGACGGCAATGCCCCCTCGCGCACCGGCCGCAACGACGGCATCTGGGCGATGGAGACCGAAGGGGCGGGCCGCGGCACGGGCAAGCACTTCTTCCGCGTGCCCGACGGCGCCGAGATGTGCGGCCCCTATTTCACCCCCGACGACACCACCTTCTTCGTGGCCGTGCAGCATCCCGGCGAGGCCGACGAGGAGGACCCGAAGGCCGTACCCGCCACCTTCGAGGCGCCCGCCACCCGCTGGCCCGACTTCGACCCGGCGATGCCGCCGCGCCCCGCCGTGGTGGCGATCACGAAGCGGGGCGGTGGCCGCGTCGGGACCTGAAAGATCGGGCTGTCCCGCCCGGAAGGCGGCTCCGCCACGGTGAGGCCTTCTTAACCACCCCCATACCATGTCATGGGGTGGTACGTTTCGTGCGGCGGAGGCTCCGAGCCCCAGCCCCTGCGAGACGGGAACCCCTTTCTGTTTCCGGTTTGTTCCGGTATGGTGAGAGGATGAAGGCGAATGCTGCACGGTCTCCCTCTGCGATCCGGTCCGCGAAGCCCGCGGCCTCACCATCCCCGGCGCGAGGCGCTCCGGTGAGCGACCCCGCACGCGATCTCTTCGCCGGCGGCAAGCCTCCCGCGCCGAAGCCCCCTGCCTCAAAGCCCGCCGAGCGACGCAAGCTCGACGCCGTGGCGCCGCTTCCGCCCGTCTCGGCCGAAGCCGGCTACGACGCCTCCGACATCGAGGTGCTGGAGGGGCTGGAGCCGGTGCGCCGCCGCCCCGGCATGTATATCGGCGGCACCGACGAGCGCGCCCTGCACCACCTCTTCGCCGAGGTGATCGACAATTCGATGGACGAGGCGGTGGCGGGCCATGCCAGCTTCATCGAGGTGGAGCTGGAGGAGAGCGGCCACCTCGTGGTCACCGATAACGGCCGCGGCATCCCGGTCGATCCCCATCCGAAATACCCCACCAAGTCCGCCCTGGAGGTCATCATGACCATCCTGCACGCGGGCGGTAAGTTCGACTCGAAGGTCTATGAGACGTCCGGAGGTCTGCACGGCGTCGGCATCTCGGTGGTCAACGCCCTCTCGGACGAACTCGAGGTCGAGGTCGCCCGCAGCCAGACCCTCTATCGCCAGACCTTTTCGCGCGGACATGTGCAGGGGCCGCTGGAAACCGTCGGCCGGGTGCAGAATCGGCGCGGGACGCGGGTCCGCTTCCATCCCGACGCCGAGATCTTCGGCGCCCTCAAGTTCGACCCGCGCCGCCTCTTCAAGATGGCGCGCTCCAAGGCCTACCTGTTCGGCGGAGTCGAGATCCGCTGGCGCTGCGCCCCTGCCCTGCTGGAGGGCCTGGACGACGTGCCGGCCGAGACCGTGCACCGTTTCCCCGGGGGCTTGCGCGACTATCTCGCCCGCGATCTGGAGGGCAAGGAACTCGTCACCGACGCGATCTTCTCGGGCAAGATCACCAAGCCGGGCGGGCACGGCTCCCTCGAATGGGCCGTCGCCTGGATGGTCACCGACGACGGTGTCTCGGCTTCCTACTGCAACACCATTCCGACCGCCGAGGGCGGCACCCACGAGAGCGGCCTGCGCGTCGCCTTGCTGCGGGCCCTGCGCGAGCATGCCGAGCGCGTCGGCCAGGCCAAGCGCATGACTGCGGTGACCACCGACGACGTGATGGCGACCTGCGCCTCGATGCTCTCGGTGTTCATCCGCGAACCCGAGTTCCAGGGCCAGACCAAGGACAAGCTCGCCACCGTCGAGGCCTCGCGCATCGTCGAGACCGCGATCCGCGACGCCTTCGACCATTGGCTCGCCGCCTCCCCGGCCCAGGCCAATAAGCTCCTCGACTGGGTGATCGACCGGGCGGAGGAGCGCCTGCGCCGGCGGCAGGAGAAGGAGGTTGCGCGCAAGTCCGCCACCCGCAAGCTGCGGCTGCCGGGCAAGCTCGCCGATTGCTCCAAGGCCGGCATGGCCGGCTCGGAGATCTTCATCGTCGAGGGTGACTCGGCCGGCGGTTCGGCCAAGCAGGCGCGCGACCGCGCCACCCAGGCGATCCTGCCCCTACGCGGCAAGATCCTGAACGTGGCCTCGGCCAGCCGCGACAAACTCGGCGCCAACCAGCTGATTTCCGACCTGACCCAGGCGCTCGGCTGCGGCACCGGCACCGGCTACCGCTCGGAAGACCTTCGCTACGAGAAGGTGATCATCATGACGGACGCCGACGTCGACGGCGCCCACATCGCCTCGCTGCTGATCACGTTCTTCTACCGGCAGATGCCCAAGCTCATCGATCGCGGTCACCTCTATCTGGCGATCCCGCCGCTCTACCGGATCAGCCAGGGCGCCAAGACCGCCTATGCCCGCGACGACGATCACAAGGTCCAGCTGATCAAGACGGTATTCAAGAACGGCAAGGTCGAGATCGGCCGCTTCAAGGGCCTCGGCGAGATGATGCCGGCGCAGCTGAAGGAGACCACCATGGACCCGAAGAAGCGTACGCTGCTGCGGGTCGAGGTTCTGGACGAGGCGCGCGATTCCACCGGCGATGCGGTCGAGCGCCTGATGGGCAACAAGCCCGAGGCCCGCTTCACCTTCATTTCCGAACGCGCCGCCTTCGCCGACGGGGCGGAACTCGACATCTGAGGCTGGATTGTGCCCGCCCGTTCGGACCTCCGGAGGGGCGCGGCCGGTGATCGGTCGGCGCCTTCGTTCGCTGGGGTTCAGACGGAAGAAGAGGCCGGACGCAAGAAAGCCCGGCCGCGAGGCCGGGCTTTCCTGTTGGAGGAAGTCTCGCGCGACTCGAACGGGTCGCGCGAGATGCCGCCGGATCGGGTCCTAGTACGAGCCGAACTTGTAGTTCAGGCCGGCGCGGACGACGGCGAACTCGGTGCCGCTGTTGCGGTTGGAGAAGCCGGGCTGGCGGTAGAGGACGTTGTTGGTGTCGTAGGCGTAGACGCCGGCGTTGCGGTTGTTGTTCTCGAGGTTCACGTACAGGCCTTCGACCTTGAGCGTGACGGCCGAGGAACGGAAGAAGTTCAGGAACGAGTCGGTCGGGAGCGCGTACTCGATGCCACCGCCAGCGGCCCAGCCGGTGCGGAAGTCGTCGTTGCCGCGGAAGCCGCCGAACGAACGCTCGTTGCTGCCGGCGCCGTAGGCGAAGCCGCCGGTGCCGTACACGAGGGTGCGGTCGAAGGCGTAGCCGAGGCGACCGCGGACGGTGCCGAAGTAGTCGAGGCTGGCGGTGCCGCGCGGATCGACGAAGGTGACGCCGGGGACGGCGGTGAAGCCGGGGGTCAGGATCGAGTTGTTGCGGCTGCGGCCGAAGTCGACGTACTGGGCGTCAGCTTCGATACCGACGACCACGCCCGAACCCGGGGTGAACTGGTAGTTGTAGCCGATCTGACCGCCGCCCGTGAAACCCTCGTTGGAGTTGTTCGAGTAGGCGACCTGCGACGGACCGCCGGCGCCGACGAGGCCGTTCGGGCCACGCACGAGGTTCGGGAACACGTTGTTGTAGACGTTGGTGTCGCGGCTGGAGGCGTCGAAGCCGTAACCGGCGTTGAAACCAGCGTAGAAGCCGGTCCAGGTGAACACCGGCACCGGCACGAACACCGGGGGAGCCGCGCGGCGCGGAAGATCCGCGGCCGAAGCGACGGCAGTCAGGCCGGCGAGCACAGTGGAGGCGAGAAGCAGTCTTTTCATTGTTTTACCTGGTCCTGATTGGCGAGAGCCGGCGCGCTTGTAGTCCCTGGCCGATGCGAGGTCTGTCGCTTTCCTGCAACAAGGTCATCTCTTAGGAGCGCAGATGTCAAAGAAGGGTAAAGGTTAGTGGGCCGTCATTTTTGCCTTCTCGCGATCGTGCCATCACGCACATCCAGCTCAACACAGGAACTCGCCCCTGTGCATCAATTGCTGGATTCAAGGGGCCGAGAAAGACTTTCTTCAGATCTGAATTATCGGCACGATCCTGCCTCGCAAGGGGGATTTTTGCGTTTTAATGCCTGTTTGGGGCTTGAAGGGACCCATATTGCCGCGGATCGTCGCCGGCGACGAGGTTCGGTCATCCGGGAATTCGCTGGCGTGTATTCCGAACGAACTCGCTCGGGGAAAGAACTCGCCTGTGGGAACGTGGTCGCGGGCGGACCTTTCTTCGCGGTTGGGCGGCCTTCTGGATCGCGTCTCGACCGCGCTGTCGCTCGGTTCGCAGGGGCCGCGGCTGACGCGTTTGTGATGGCTGCGGCGCAAGCCAACGAGGGACCGAGATGATGCGGCGGAGTTCAGATGCGCCCGAGCAGCGCTGATAGGGCGGGGGCGAGGCCGAGGGTCGCGAGAGCCGGCGTCGGGACCTTCCGTGTGCAACCGTGGGTCTCGGGAGCCGCGCTTGCGATCAGAACGGCGCGGGTCCCGGCCTCCACCGAGCACAGCACGGGCGCCGGCACGTCCGGCTGGATGCGGGCAGCCAGCCCGGCCAGGGCCGCGCCGCCTAGGATGACCGCTTCCGCCCCATCCTGCGTGGCGCAGGCGGTGCAGGCCGCCGCGAGCGCACCGAGGGCCGCCTCCGGGTCTGCCGCGATCTCACCCCCGGTCGGAGCAACGGTGCGCACGCCGGTCAGGTGGTCGCGGAGGCCGATGCCGGTGACGAACTCCGTCAGCATCGGCCCCCACAGGACCCCTCCGGTGACAATGGCGAAGCGTCGGCTTCCGGCGCTGGCAGCCAGGCAGGCCGCCTCCGCCATGCCGATCACCGGCACGGGCGAGACCTCGCGCAGGGCGGCAAGACCCGGATCGCCGAAGCAGGCGAGATAGACGGCATCGCAGCCTGCGACGTGCTCGGCGAGGGCGTCGAGGGCGGCATGGGCCGCGATGGCCGAGGCCGCGCGGCTCGCGATGTAACGGGCGCCGAATCGCCCCGTGACGGGAATGATGGTGGCCGCCGCCCCCGCGATGGTGCGCACGTGCCGCGCCACGAGGTCCGTGACCGCCGGGGTGGTGTTCGGATTGATCAGGAGGATGCGCAAGACCGGTCGGACCTTCGGTAAGGGGGATGCTGCGTCTCAGGTGGCGGTCGCGTGGGAGGTGGGACGGACCGGCGCAGGCCGGGTCTCGGGCGTCCGCCTCGACGCAAGGGGCCGGCCAAGGGGAGCGGCCAAGGATGCGGCCAAGGAGGTGGCCAAGGGGCGAGCCCGATTCGCGCACCGCGTTGCGGATAAGCCTGTGCGGACGGGGGCTCTCGATTGACAAGGCCGTGCAAGGCCCTAAGTGTCCCCGCAACGCGTGTGCGCGGCGGGTCGTGTGTCGAAGCCGCCCTTGAGCCAGCCGTCGCCGTGTCGATGTCCTCCGCGCCGGTTGGTCCATTCCCGCGCGCAACGGTTCTCATAGAATATGTCTTTTGCCGACCTCGGATTGAGCGACAAGGTCCTCCAGGCCGTCACGGCGGCCGGTTATTCCGAGCCGACGCCGATCCAGGCCCAGGCCATCCCTCACGTGCTCGCACGCCGCGACGTTCTGGGCATCGCCCAGACCGGCACCGGCAAGACGGCGGCTTTCACGCTGCCGATGCTGACGCTGCTCGAGAACGGCCGCGCCCGGGCGCGCATGCCGCGCACGTTGATCCTGGAGCCGACCCGCGAGCTCGCCGCCCAGGTGGTGGAGAACTTCGACCGCTACGGCATCAACCACAAGCTCAACGTGGCGCTGATCATCGGCGGCGTCTCCTTCGCCGAGCAGGATGCCAAGCTGATGCGCGGCACCGACGTGCTGATCGCGACGCCGGGCCGGCTGCTCGACCATTTCGAGCGCGGGAAGCTGCTGCTCACCGGCGTCGAGCTGCTCGTCATCGACGAGGCGGACCGCATGCTCGACATGGGCTTCATCCCGGACATCGAGCGCATCGTGAAGATGGTGCCCTTCACCCGCCAGACCCTGTTCTTCTCCGCCACCATGCCGCCGGAGATCGAGCGGCTGGCCGACATGTTCCTGCACACGCCGCAGCGGATCGAGGTGGCGCGTCCCGCCTCCACCGCCTCGACCATCGTGCAGAAGCTCGTGGCGACGAGTTCCGAAGGCCACGAGAAACGCGACCTGCTGCGCCGCCTCATCCGCGGCGAGGCGGACCTGAACAACGGCATCATTTTCTGCAATCGCAAGCGCGACGTGGCACTGCTGCAGAAGTCGCTGGCCAGCCACGGTTTCAACGTGGCGGCCCTGCACGGCGACATGGACCAGCGCGCCCGCACCATCGCCCTCGACGGCTTCCGCTCCGGCGAGGTGCCGCTGCTGGTGGCGAGCGACGTGGCGGCGCGCGGCCTCGACATCCCGGCCGTGAGCCACGTCTTCAACTTCGACGTCCCGCATCACCCGGAAGACTACGTGCACCGCATCGGCCGGACCGGGCGCGCGGGTCGCGCCGGGCACGCCTTCACCCTGGTGAGCCGGGCCGACGAGCGCTCGCTCCACGCCATCGAGGCGCTGATCGGGCAGCCGATTCCCTGGGCGGAGGGCGACCTCGTTTCGGTTCCCGTATCGGTACCGTCCGAGGAGGGCGAGTCGACGCGCACCCGCTATCGCGGCAAGACCGGCACGGGCCGGCGGGTCCGCGGTGGCGAAGGCCGCAATCCGGAAGCTCGTAATCAGGAAGGCCGTGCGCCTGCCGAGGGCAAGGCGGAGAGCCGGCCGCCGAAGCGGGAGGGCCGTGCCGAGGCGGGCGGCCGCAGGGCCGCGCCGCGCCGCGCCGCGCCCGAGCGCGCCGCACCCGCGGCGGAGGCCGAGCGGGACGTGGTGGCCGCCGCCCCTGCGCCACAGCAGACGCCGCCACGGTCGCCCCGCCCCGAGCGGACGGCCGAGCGTTCGCGCGACGATCGACGCCCGCCGGCCCGCCGTCGCGGCGACGAGGAGGACGGCGATACCCCGATCGGTCTCGGCTCGCACGTGCCGGCGTTTCTCCTGCGTCCGGCGGTGGTCAAGCCGTCCAAATAACCCGTCGAGAGAGAATGGAGCGCGACGAGATCGGTACGCCAACCGTTCTCGAGAGCCGAAATGGCCTTTCGTCCGAGCCCTTAACGGCCTCTGCACGAACATTTCCGTAAAACGATCAAAACGCGGAGATGCGCCACCCTGTGAGACGACCGGGGGGGCGGGACAGTTGGGCGGATCATGGACGGGATACACGGCGACCGCGAACGGAGCTTTGCGCTGGCCGAGCGCGCCAACGCGTTGATGCGGGATTACGGTCCCTCGGCGACGCCGCATTCCTATGCCGTCTGGTACGCCTACGTCGCCGGCACGTATCCGCACATGAACGATGCCTTGAAACGCCTCACGGGCGCGTCCGGGTGCCTGACCGGCCAGGACATCGAGAGCCTCTACGCGAGCTATCTCGATCCGGCACGCCTCTCGGCCGCCACCGAGAGGGCCAGCAGCAGCGTGCTCTCGGAAATTGCCGGCGTGATGGAGGTGTTGGACCTCTCGCTCGGGTCCTCCGCGCAATATGCGGCTTCCCTGCGGACCCTGACGCAGGATCTCGACGGCATGCCGTCGAACCAGACCAGCAGCGTGCGCGAAGTCGTCGCCGCTCTGGTGGCGACAACCCGCGAGGTGACCGCCAACAACCGCACCCTCGAGGCCCGGATGCGCGAGAGCCGGCGCGAGATCGAGGCCCTTCGCGAGACCCTGGAGGCGACGCGCCTGGAGAGCCTGACCGATCCGCTCACCGGCCTGTCGAACCGGAAGCACTTCGAGGACAGCCTGGGCCAACTGGTCCGAGGCGCCTCGGCGGCCACGCCGGCCTGCCTGATCGTCATCGACGTCGATTCGTTCAAGCGCTTCAACGACGTCTACGGTCACATCACGGGCGATCAGGTCCTGCGCCTCGTGGCCCTGGTCATGCGCGAGCACGTCAAGGCCGGGGCGATCCTGGCCCGCTTCGGCGGCGAGGAATTCGCCATGCTGCTGCCGGATACCGGGCGGGCGGCGGCCTATGCCATCGCCGAGACGGTTCGCACCAGCGTGATGGCACGCGAACTGGTGAAGCGCTCGACCGGCGAGTCGCTCGGCAAGATCACGATTTCCCTCGGCTTGGCGATGCACCAGCCGGGCGATACGGCCGTGTCGTTCCTGGAGCGTGCCGACCAGTGCATGTTCAGGGCCAAGCGCGACGGTCGAAACCGCACGGTGGACGACGCCGACGGGATTCCGGCCGACGCCGTCTTAGACCGGAACCTGCCGAACGTTGCCTGATGGTCCCGGCCTGACGGTCCCGGAGTGACGGACCGGGCTCGACGCGCTCAGGCGCTTGCCAGCACGGCCTCGGGATTCACCGGCGTGATCGCCACGGACTCGCCGCAGCCGCAAGCCGAGGTCTGGTTCGGGTTGTTGAACACGAATTGCGACGCGAGCTTGCTGGTCTGGAAGTCCATCTGCGTACCGAGCAGGAACAGCAGCGCCTTAGGATCGACGAAGACGGTGACGCCGCGGTCCTCGACCTTGTCCTCGCCGGGCTTCTGCGCCTCGGCATATTCCATGGTGTAGGACATGCCGGCGCAGCCGCCGTTCTTCACGCCGACCCGGACACCCGCGATGGGCTGGTCCGCATCCGCGATGATCGCCTTGATCCGATCGGCTGCCGCGTCGGTCAGCGACAGGACCTTGAACTTCGATGCCATGATGTCTCTCCGACAGCCGGGTTCAAGGCCCGGGCGGGTGAGGGTGGTGGAACCCGGTTAAGATAGGGATTGCGGAGGCCGGGGTCTATCCATCGTGCGCAGATGGATTGAAGCGCGCTGGCCTGATGCGCATCGGATCGATGTTGCATGATAGGGTGGCCGGACGGAGGGATCACCATGGCCGATGCCGTACGCCTCACCATGACGCCCGAAGACTTCTTCGTCTGGCAGCGCGATCAGGACGAACTCTACGAACTTGTCGATGGTCATCCAGTGCCGCGGCACCGGATGATGACCGGGGCAAGTATGCAGCACGATCGCGCGACGGTGAACATCATCGTCAGTTTGGGAATGCAACTGCGCGGGAAATCCTGCCGCCCGACGACGGCCGATATCTCGATCCGGACCAGCATCCGGGGCTTGCGTCGGCCCGACGTGATGGTCGAGTGCGCCCCCCTGGTGCCGGATCCCTACGAGGCACGCGAACCCAAGCTCGTCGTGGAGGTCGCGTCGCCCTCGACCACCACGATCGACCAGACTCGCAAGGTGGAGGAGTACAAGCGTCACCCGACCTTGGCTTACATCCTTCTCGTGGAGACGCTGAAGCCGCAGGCTCTGCTGTACCGGCGCATCGGAGATGACTGGGAGATCGAGACCTTCGAGGGCCTGGACGCTGTCATCGACATGGCCGCCATCGGCGCGACGCTGGCGATGGCGGATATCTATGATGGCGCCGTCTTCCCGCCGCGCCGGGATCTCGCCAGCGAGGGCTGACCGCGCGTCCGCTACCACATATCGAGGGCGACGCGGGCTTCGTCCGACATGCGGCTCTGGTCCCACGGCGGATCGAACACCATGGTGACGGCACAGGACTGGACGCCCGGCACGGCGGCCACGGCGGTCTCGACCCAGCCCGGCATCTCGCCGGCCACGGGACAGCCGGGGGCCGTCAGGGTCATGTCGATGGCGACCTTGCGGTCGTCGGCGATGTCCACCTTGTAGATCAGGCCGAGCTCGTAAATGTCCGCCGGGATCTCCGGATCGTAGACGCTCTTCAGGGCGACCACGATATCGTCGGTCAGGCGATCGAGCTCCTCCGGCGGGATCGCCGAGTCGCTCGCGATGGTGGGGGTGTTGGCCCCCCCGGTGATGGCTGAATCGCTCATGGGTCTCTGTCCTGGTCTCGCGATGGCGGGGAGCGGCCGGGCCGCTCCAGAATCGGTCAGGCGAACATCATCTCGGCTTTGGCCAGCGCCTCGGCCAGGGCGTCCACCTCCTGGGTGGTGTTATACAGGCCGAAGGAGGCGCGACAGCTCGAGGTGGCGCCGAAGCGGGTCAGCAGCGGCATCGCGCAATGCGTCCCCGCCCGGATCGCGACACCGTAGCGATCGATCACCGTGGCGATGTCATGGGCGTGCGCCCCTTTCATCTCGAAGGCGATGACGCCACCCTTGCCCTCGGCCGTGCCGATCATCCGCAGGGAATTCATGGCGCCGAGACGCTCCTGGGCATAGGCCAGCAGCGAGGCTTCGTGCGCCGCGATGCGGTCGCGGCCGACCTGCATCATGAACTCCAGCGCGGCCCCGAGGCCGACCGCCTCGATGATGGCTGGCGTACCCGCCTCGAACCGGTGCGGCGGGTCGTTGTAGGTGATGCTGTCCTGGGAGACCGTGCGGATCATCTCGCCGCCCCCTTGATAGGGCGGAAGCCGCTCCAGCCACGCCTTCTTGCCGTAGAGGACGCCGATGCCGGTGGGGCCGTAGACCTTGTGACCGGTGAAGACGAAGAAGTCGCAATCCAGCGCCTTCACGTCGATCGGCATGTGCACGGCGCTCTGCGCCCCGTCGAGGAGCACGGGCACACCGTGCGCGTGAGCGATGCGCACGATCTCGGCCGCCGGGGTCACCGTGCCGAGCACGTTCGACATATGGGTGATCGCCACCATCCTGGTGCGCGGCGTGAAGAGCTTTTCGAAATCCTCGATGAGGAAGTTGCCGGAATCGTCCACCGGCGCCCACTTGATCACCGCGCCGCGCCGTTCCCGCAGGAAGTGCCAGGGCACGATGTTGGAATGGTGCTCCATGATCGACAGGATGATCTCGTCGCCCTCCCCGATCTGGCCGAGCAGGCCCATCGACGAAGCCACGAGGTTGTAGGCCTCGGTGGCGTTGCGGGTGAAGATGATCTCGTCGGTGGACTCGGCGTTCAGGAACTGCCGGGTGGTCTCGCGCGCGCCCTCGAAGCCCTCCGTGGCGGCATTCGCCATGAAGTGCAGGCCGCGATGGACGTTGGCGTAACCCGTCTCCATGCAGGCCACCATCGCGTCGATGACCGCGCGCGGCTTCTGCGCCGAGGCCGCATTGTCGAGATAGACTAGCGGCCGGCCATAGACCTTCTCGCCGAGGATCGGGAACTCAGCCCGGATCGCCTCGACGTCGTAGGGAATATTCGGGACGGGTGCGTTCATGCGGGGACCTGTGTGGTGTCGGACGCGCGCCCCTCTCCCTGCGGGAGAGGGGCGTTGCGGGGTGCGATCAGCCCCGCGCTTTCAGCCACGCCTCGATGGTGCCAATCAGCGCTTCGCGGGCGCCGTCGTGGCTGACCGACTCGATGGCAGCCCCGAGGAAAGCCTGGACCAGCAGGCTCTCGGCCTCGGCCTTCGGCAATCCGCGCTGCATCAGGTAGAACAGCAGGTCCTCGTCGAGGGCGCCGCAGGTGGCGCCGTGGCCGCAGGCGACGTCGTCGGCGAAGATCTCCAACTCGGGCTTGTTCATCATCTGCCCTTCGTCGGACAGGATGAGACAGGCCGACATCATCTTGCCGTCGGTCTGCTGGGCCGCCTGCTGGACGATGATCTTGCCCTGGAACACGCCCGTGGCCTCGCCATCCACCACGGTCTTGAACAGCTCGCGGCTGACCCCGCCGGTGGCGGCATGGTCGGCCAGGAAGGTGGTGTCGGCGAGCTGCCGCCCGTTGAGCATGGCCGCCCCGTTCACCACCGCGCGGGCGTCGGCGCCGGCGAAGTTCAGGTAGACCTGGTGGCGCGAGAGGACGCCGCCGACGACCACATTGACGGTCTCGACGGCCGATGCGGCGCCGAGCTTGACGGACAGGGTCGACAGGGCCACGGCCTCGCGCCCTTCCGCGTTCAGGCGCGCGTGCCGGAAGGTGGCGTTGTCGGCCACCGTCACGTCGAGGGCGTCGTTGGGCTGGTAGGCGATCCCGTCCGGTCCTTCATGGCTCTCCAGAACCAGAGCCTCCGCGCCCTCCCCCAGCACCACGAGGGCGCGGGTGGCGGTCGAATAGGCCTCCGTCCCGGTGCCGACGAAGCGCAGGTGCAGCGGGGTCTCGACCTTGGCGCCGGCCTCCACCGCGATCAGCACGCCATCGGCCAGGAAGGCGGTGTTGAGCTGATAGATCGGGTTCTCCGAGGCCTGACGGACAGGCGTCAACCGATCGAGGTGAGGATGGCCCTCGGTGAGTGCCCGGCTCAGGGAGGTCACGGTGATGCCGGCCGGAATGCGACCGAGATCGGATTCCGCTTCGATCAGATGGCCGTTGACGAAGGTGAGGCGCACGGCCTCGATCCCGGCAAAGCCCTTCGCATCGGCCACGGCCGCCTTCGCGACCTCGGCCGAAGGCATGTCGGCGGGGTGCGCGGCATCGCGAAACGCCGAGCGCAGGTCGGTGTACTTGAAGGCCTCGACGCGGCGGGTCGGCAGGCCGACCGCCTCGAAGTAGCGGAAGGCCTCCTCGCGGGCGATCGAGACGCCCGTGGGGTACTTCATCTTCGTGGCTTCGAAGAGCTTGGACAGCCCGGTCTCGGCCGCGGTGCGGAGCGGGGTGATGTCGGCCATGATCAGGCGGCCTCGCCCGTGCGGTACTCGGCGTAGCCGGAGGCTTCGAGGGCCTTGGCGAGGTCCTTGTCGCCCGACTTCACGATCTGGCCCTGCGACATCACGTGGACGACGTCCGGCACGATGTAGTCGAGCAGGCGCTGGTAGTGGGTGATGACGAGGAACGAGCGCCCTTGCGCGCGCAGGGCGTTCACGCCGCCGGAGACGATGCGCAGGGCATCGATATCGAGGCCGGAATCGGTTTCGTCGAGGACGCAGAACTTCGGCTCCAGGAGCGCCATCTGCAGGATCTCCATGCGCTTCTTCTCGCCGCCGGAGAACCCGACGTTGAGGGCGCGCTTGAGCATCTCCTTGTTGATCTCGAGCTTCTCGGCCGCCCCGTTCACCTTCCGGATGAAGTCGGGGGTGGAGAGCTCGCCCTCGCCGCGGGCCCGACGCTGGGCGTTCAGCGTGGCCTTGAGGAAGGTCATGGTGCCGACACCCGGGATCTCCAGCGGGTACTGGAAGGCCAGGAACACGCCCGAGGCGGCGCGCTCGTCGGGGCTCATCTCGAGGATGTTCTCGCCGTCGAGCAGGATCTCGCCGTCGAGGACTTCATAATCTTCCTTGCCGGCGATGACGTAGGACAGGGTCGACTTGCCCGAGCCGTTCGGGCCCATGATGGCGGCGACCTCGCCGTCGTTCACGGTGAGGTTGAGGCCGTTGAGGATCTGCTTGTCCTCGATGGCGACGGTCAGGTTCTTGATTTCGATCATTTTAGTCTAAGTCCTTCAAACCATTCATTGTGCATCGCTTCGAGGAACGCGATGTTCCCGGCCGGAAAGCCCGAACAATCGCCGATCACAGCATCGATGTTACACCGGGGACACAAGGCGGTTTCCTCGCGAGGAAGCCAGTCCCTAATCTCGGCCGGTGGGAATATGCTGAGGCAAAAGAAGCACCCGCATATAGAACTACTTCTGACCTCTTTGGCATGCTGAGAACTGTGAATATGCGCAGCTCTCAGCGTGCTCTTTTCGTATGTCACGACGAGACGCTTAGCCCACCGAGCCTTCGAGGCTGATCGAGATCAGCTTCTGGGCCTCGACGGCGAACTCCATCGGGAGCTGCTGCAGCACGTCGCGGACGAAGCCGTTGACGATGAGCGCGGTCGCTTCCTCATTGGAGAGGCCGCGCTGCTGGCAGTAGAACATCTGGTCTTCCGAGATCTTCGAGGTGGTGGCCTCGTGCTCGAACTGGGCCGACGCGTTCTTGGACTCGATGTAGGGCACGGTGTGCGCGCCGCACTGATCGCCGATGAGGAGCGAATCGCAATTGGTGAAGTTGCGCGCGCCCGTCGCCTTGCGATGCGCCGAGACCAGGCCCCGGTAGGTGTTCTGCGAACGCCCGGCCGAGATGCCCTTCGAGATGATCCGGCTGGTGGTGTTCTTGCCGAGATGGATCATCTTGGTGCCGGAATCGACCTGCTGCATGCCGTTCGACACCGCGATCGAGTAGAACTCGCCGCGGGAATTGTCGCCGCGCAGGATGCAGGACGGGTACTTCCAGGTGATCGCCGAGCCGGTCTCGACCTGCGTCCACGAGATCTTCGAGTTGGCGCCGCGGCAATCGCCGCGCTTGGTGACGAAGTTGTAGATGCCGCCCTTGCCCTCGTTGTCGCCCGGGTACCAGTTCTGGACGGTCGAATACTTGATCTCGGCGTCATCGAGAGCGACCAGTTCGACCACGGCGGCGTGGAGCTGGTTGTCGTCGCGCTTCGGAGCGGTGCAGCCCTCGAGATACGAGACGTAGGAGCCCTTGTCGGCAATGATCAGCGTGCGCTCGAACTGGCCGGTGTCGCGCTCGTTGATGCGGAAGTAGGTCGACAGCTCCATCGGGCAGCGCACGCCCGGCGGGATGTAGACGAACGATCCATCGGAGAAGACCGCCGAGTTCAGGGTCGCGAAGAAGTTGTCGGTCACGGGCACGACCGAGCCGAGATACTTCTTGACGAGGTCCGGATACTCGCGGATCGCCTCGGAGATCGGCATGAAGATCACGCCGGCCTTGGACAGCTCGGCCTTGAAGGTGGTGGCCACCGACACCGAGTCGAACACCGCGTCGACCGCCACCCGGCGCTCGGGGGCGATGCCCTCCAGCACCTCGACTTCGCGAAGGGGAATGCCCAGCTTCTCGTAGGTCTTCAGGATCTCGGGGTCGATCTCGTCGAGGGACATCGCCGCCGGGCGCTTCGGCGCCGCGTAGTAGTAGATGTCCTTGTAATCGACCTTGTCATAGGAGACCCGGGCCCAATCGGGCTCCTGCATGGTCTGCCAGCGCTTGTAGGCGTCGAGGCGCCAGGCCAGCATCCACTCGGGCTCGTCCTTCTTGGCCGAGATGAAGCGGATGACATCCTCGGAAATGCCCTTTGCGGACTTCTCCATCTCGATGGTCGTCTCGAATCCGTACTTGTACTGATCGAGATCAATCGAGCGGACGCGATCGATGGTTTCCTGCACTGCAGGCATTAGGCGTCTCCTGACATGCCCGGCGTCAAGGACCGGGTGTTGGTGAGATGGCTTGGGAAAGCGGCGCTCATGCCGCGCGCCCCTGCCGACGATATAGGGTCGCCACCAGCCTTTCGCAGGCGGCGCGACACTGCGCGGCGTCGCTTTCGGTGCTGTTCCACCCGAGGCTCACGCGCAGCGCCCCTGCGGCCAGCGCAGGGGCGACGCCCATGGCCGCGAGGACCGGCGAGCGGGCGACCTTGCCGGAGGCGCAGGCCGAGCCCGACGAGAGGGCCACGCCGGCGAGATCCAGGGCCATCAGCGCCGTCGCGGCGTCGAGGTCCGGAACCGCGAAACACAGGGTGTTGGGCAGGCGCGGGGCACCGGCGCCGAACACGACACACCCGGGCGCGCTCGCGCACAGAGCGTCCGCGATGCCGTCGCGCAGGATGCCAAGACGGTCCGACAGCGCCGGGTCGGCTAGGTCGGCCGCCACGCCGAGCCCGACGAGGCCCGGAACGTTCTCGGTGCCGCCGCGAAGGCGCGCCTCCTGGCCGCCGCCGCGCAGGAACGCGGCGTTCAGGGTCACGCCCTCGGCGAGCACCAGGGCACCGGTCCCCTTCGGACCACCGAACTTGTGCCCCGACAGGGTCAGGGCGTCGAGGCCGAGCGCGCTCATGTCGAGGGGGATCTTGCCGACCGCCTGCACCGCATCCGAATGCACCAGGGCGCGACCATGGGCGCGGGCCAGGGCGACGATCGCCTGGAGCGGCTGAATCACGCCGGTCTCGTTGTTGGCGGCATGGACCGAGATCAGGAGATCGGTCTCGGCATGCCGGTCGAGCAGACCCTTCAGGGCCGGGAGGTCGATCACCCCGGATGCATCCACCGGGATCACCGCGACCGCGTCGGCCGGGAATCGGTGCCCGGCCGCGACGCAGGGGTGCTCGGTGGCGCCGACGAGTAGGCGCGTCGGAGCCGCCTGGCCGGTGCGCGCCAGGGCGCCGGACAGGACCGCGTTGGCGGCTTCCGTCCCGCCGCTGGTGAACACCACCCGACCCGTGCCCGCCCCGATTCGCCGAGCGACCGCGGCCCGTGCCGCCTCCAGGGCGGCGCGGGCGGCGCGGCCCTCGGCGTGGATCGAGGACGGATTGCCCGGAAGGGTAAGCGCCCGCGCCACGGCAGCCGCGACCTCCGGTCGAACCGGTGAGGTCGCGTTGTGGTCGAGATAGGCGCGGCGTGCAGTCATGCGGACGAAAAACCACTGGTGGCGTCAAGTGCGAACGCGACAAATCCTTGCTTTTGCCCCCCACGATCATGCTAAGGCGCGGGCACGATACGTGTTCCGGTCGCCCGACGTGCGGGGAACGCGCCGATCCGAAGCTGGCTCGAACGGCGCTTGTTTAGAACAATTCTAGTCAGCTAGAATTGTTCTAAGAGCGCTTTTAGGTTCGTGGCCGGACGAGTCAAGGCACGCTTCACGGCTTTGCCCCGGCGTTCGGATCCGCGCGTCGTCCCGTCGAGCCGGCGATCCCCCGCGCGATGCCCGATCGCGGTATCCGCCCAGGAGTGTTGGTTGCCATGCCCGAAGTCATCTTCACCGGTCCCGCCGGTCGTCTCGAGGGCCGCTATCAGGCGCCTAAGAAGAAGGGCGCGCCGATCGCGATCGTGCTGCATCCGCACCCCCAGTTCGGGGGCACGATGAACAACCAGATCGTGTACAATCTGTTCTACACCTTCGCCAATCGCGGCTTCGCGGCCCTGCGCTTCAACTTCCGCGGCGTCGGCCGCAGCCAGGGCGCGTTCGATCACGGCACCGGCGAACTCTCGGATGCGGCGTCCGCCCTCGATTGGGTGCAGTCGGTCAATCCCGAGGCCCGCGCCTGCTGGATCGCCGGCGTCTCGTTCGGGTCGTGGATCGGCATGCAATTGCTGATGCGCCGGCCCGAGATCGAGGGTTTCATCTCGATCGCCGCCATGGCCAACCGCTACGACTTCACCTTCCTGGCCCCCTGCCCGTCCTCGGGCCTGTTCGTGCACGGCTCCGAGGACCGGGTCGCCCCGGCCCGCGAGGTCATGCCGGTGATCGAGAAGGTGAAGACCCAGAAGGGCGTCATCATCGAGCACCAGATGGTCGAGGGCGCCAACCACTTCTTCGACGGCAAGGTCGACGAACTGACCCAGACCGTCGACACCTACCTCGACAAGCGTCTCGGCCCGAAGCCAGAGGCCGCCTAAGGCCAACGCCGAGGCGCGGCGATCGGGAAGCGAATACCGGCGGAGCCCTCGGCTTCGCCGGTTTTTATGCGGGGGCGGCCGGCTTCCCCCAACGCGAGACGTGCAGGATGTCGGTCGAGCCTACGCTTTGATGAAGGCGGTGAAATTCGACCCTTGCTCGACGCGGAAGGCCCGCAGATCCCGGACCGAGCGCGAGAACCACGTGAGCCCCTTCAGGGCCGCGATGGCAGAGAACAGCCTCGCCAGATCCTCGTCCTTGCTGGTGTAGGGGCTTCCCTGCACCCAATCGAAGCCGTGGCCCGAGAGCGTCGTGCGGATGTCGCTGTAGGCCTGCGATATGCCCTTGGGATGGTGAGCTTGCGCCTCCGCGACCACGAGGTCGAACGCGATGGCGAACATCAGCGCTCCCGGGGATCGTCCAGGATGTCCGCGAGCCGGTAATCGACCTCCTCGCAGGTCTCCAGCACGCGAATCCGCATCATTCGATCGCCGCCCGCGAGTGCGTCACCCACGCTGACGATCTCGTAGACGGGGCCGACCTGCCCGAAGCGCCGCCAAGTCCCGATGAGGGCCTGGACGTTCGGGAATGAGGCGGGCGCCATGTCGTTCATGCGGGTATCCTACAGTGATTCCCATGACCGCCTAGCGCTGAACGAACCCGATCCTCACCCTCACGCCTTCGCGTGCACCACCGGCACCGCCGGCGCCCCCTCCCACTCCGAATGGGCCGGGATCGACTCGCCCTTCATCACGATGGTGAGCGGGCGCAGGCGGGCGTAGTCGCCGACCTTGGTGTCGTACAGCACCGTCGAGAACGCACCCACCGAGACGCCCCGGCCGACCACGACCCGGCCGACCTTCATGATGCGGTCCTCGTAGAGGTGCGTCTGGAGAGCGGAGGTGCGGTTGATGGTGGCGTAGTCGCCGATGGTGACGCAGTCGAACTCCGTGATGTCGGTGGTGAGCATGCACACGCCCTGGCCCACCTTCACGCCGAGCAGCCGCAGCATCCAGGGCAGGAACGGCGTACCGACGAGGTGCTCCAGCAGCACCTTGCCGGCCAAACCCCAGTACAGCACCGCGACGGCCTCGGTGCGCATGGCCCACCAGGACCACATCGGCTGCATGCCGGGCTTGTAGACACCCATCAGCAGCCACTTCACCGCGATGACAGTGAAGGACTGGATGAAGGCGATGGCGACGGACACGGCGACGAAGCTGACCGCGAGGCCGGTCCAGTTCTCGGCCAGGATGGCCGGATAGAAGTAGAAATCGATCGCCGAGATCGCGAGACTGATGAACAGCATCGGCGAGAACGAGGTCGAGAACGCCTCGAAGATGCCGCGCCGGAGCTTCGGGCCCACGCCGGGCTCGTAGGTCTGGGTGTTCGAGCCGAGATCGACCCGCTGCCGGGAGGGCAGCTTGATCGGCGGGGAGCCGAACCAGGTGTCGCCCGGGCTCATCAGGGCGTTGGCCGGCGGCTTCGACTTGATGCCGATGAGGACGTCGTCGGGGATGACCGTGCCGGGGGGCACCACGGCGTCGTTGCCGACGAAGACGCGCGCCCCGGTGTGAACCTCGTGCATCGTCATCCAGCCGCGGCGGATCTCCTCCTCGCCGAACACCACCTCGTCGGCGACGAAATTGCGCGCGCCGATATCGGCGAGGTCGTAGCGCCCGCCGAGATTGGTGGAGATCTCGGCCCCCTGCCCCATGCGGGCGCCCATCAGGCGGTACCAGGCCCGCATGTAGACGGTGGCGAACAGGGACGAGAGGGTCTCCAGCGTGACCTCGGCGGCCAGGGCCACCGCCCACTTGCGCATGTAGAAGCCGCTGTAGATCGAGTAGGTCCCCGACGACACCCGCGGCAGAACCAGCCAGCGGATGCCCGCGATGAGCAGCACGGTGCCGGCCGTCATCAGCATGGCGGTCGGCCAGGTCAGCAGCGGCAGGTACCAGTGATAATCGATGTCGGTGATGTCGCCGAGCGAATCGCTGATCTGGTCGAAGAGGTAGAAGGCCGGAAAGATCGGCAGCAGGCCGATGGCGGGAATCGCCGCCAGCAGGAAGGTGTAGAGCGCCGCGAAGGCGAAGCGCCGCCGGGGCGAGGCCGTGGCGGGGGCGGGCAGCGCCGACGGGTCGGCCTCGCCGACCTTGCGGCCGGGGGACCCGTCCCAGATCTCGGCGGCGCCGACCCGCGTGCCGGTCGGGATGGTGGTGAGGTCCCCGATCTCGGCATGGTCGCCGATGACCGTGTCGGGGCCGATGACGCAGGAGGCCCCGATCGCCACGTCCGCCCCGATCGCCACGCGGCCGATGATCAGCGCGTCGCCCACCACCTCGGCATTGGCGATGACGAGACGGCCGCCCAGCGAGGCGCCCGCGCCGATGCTGAGCAGGTCCGGCGCACCGACCTCGATGTCGGAGATCAGGGCGTCCTTGCCGATCTCGGCGCCGAGCATGCGCAGGTAGAACGCGATGGCGGGCGAGCCCTGAAGCCACTTGATGTGGACCAGCGGGGTCAGGCGCTGCGTCAGCCACCAGCGATAGTAGTAGGTGCCCCAGAGCGGATAGCGCCCGGGCTTGGTGCGCCCGAGGATCAACCACTTGGCCGCGACCGCGATCGTGGCCGTCACGGCGTTGATGCCGATATAGACCAGCAGCATCACGGCGAGTTCGCCGAAGAACCCGAGGCTGCCGCCGGTGAGCAGCAGGTAGGTCACGAAGATGCCGAGCCATTGCGCGGTCGCCAGCGCGATGACGAAGGGCAGGGCCGCCGCCTGCGCGAGGCCGCAGAGGAAGCGACGCTTCAGGGACGGCGCCGGGAAGCTGAGATCGCGGATCGCCATCTCGGTGCCGGCGCCGCCGGTCCGCGCGATGAGCGTGTCGGCCATGGCCCGCAGGGTGCGCTGGCCGTAGACGTCCTGCAGGGTGATGGCGGCCAGCGCCGGCACCTCGCGCACCGCCCCGACGAAGCGGGCGGCGAGCAGGGAATGGCCGCCGAGATCGGCGAAGAAGTCGCCGTCGAACGGCATCGCTTGGTTGCCGAAGATGCGGTTGGCGGCGGCGAGCAGCGCCGCCTCGGTCTCGTTGCGCGGAGGCTCCTGCTCGCCGCTGGTGTCGGCCACCGTCAGGGTGGCGATGCGCAGGGTCTTGCGGTCGACCTTGCCGGATGTCAGGCGGGGCAGGACCTCCACGGTCTCGAAATGTCCCGGCACCATGTAGGGCGGCATCTGCCCGGCCAGCGTCTGCCGAAGGGCGGCCTTGTCGATCGTGGTGCCGCGGTCGGGCACCAGGAAGGCGACGAGGCGGTCGACACCGTCGTCCTGGCGCAGCACCACCGCCGCCTGGTTGATGCCGGGCAGGACCTGGATGCGGGATTCGATCTCGCCGAGTTCCACCCGGAAGCCGCGGATCTTGACCTGGTCGTCGATCCGGCCGTGGAACACGATGTTGCCGGTGGCATCGAGGGAGACCGCATCGCCGGAGCGGTACAGCAGCGGGTCGGTCCCGTCCGAGTCGTACGGGTTGGCGATGAATTTGTCCGCCGTCAGTTCGGGGCGCTTGAGATAGCCTTTCGCCACGCCCGGACCGCCGATGAGGAGTTCGCCCTGCTGGCCCGGCCTCAGAAGCTCCAGGTTCTCGCCCGCGACGTACACCGAATAGTTCGGGATCGGGCCACCGATGGTGACGGGCACGCCCGGGCGCATCTCGGCGGCGGTGGCCACCACCGTGGCCTCGGTCGGTCCGTAGGTGTTGAAGAGTTTTCGCGAGGGCGTGGCCCAGCGGGCGACCAGGGGCTCGGGCAGGGCCTCGCCCCCGAGCAGCACGAGGCGCACGGTGGGCAGGTCCTGGGAGATCATCGCCAGGAGGGTCGGCACGGTATCGAGCACGGTGACGCCGGCCCGGGCCAGAATGCCGGGCAGGGCCTCGACATCGCCCATCATGGCCGGCGAGGCGACGAACAGGGTCGCGCCCACCAGGTAGGGCACCCAGATCTCCTCCATCGAGAGATCGAAGGCGACGGAGGCGCCCTGGAACACCACGTCGTCGGCGCGCATGCCGTAGAGCGCGTTGCCCGAGCGCAGGAAGTGGCAGATGTTGGCGTGGCTGATGACGATGCCCTTGGGCACGCCGGTCGAGCCCGAAGTGTAGATCAGGTAGGCCGGATGATCCGGCGTCAGGCCGAGGGTCCGCAGATCGGGCACGGTCGCGTCGCGTGGCGTTCCGGCGGCCAGGGCCGCCACGGTCACTGCCGGGGTGCCGGCTGGCGCCTGGGCTTCCAGGGCGGGCGAGACCAGCAGCGCCTTGGCGGCGGCATCCTCCAGGCAGACCGCGACCCGGTCGGCCGGGGCCTCGGCATCGAACGGCAGCCAGGCGGCGCCCGACAGGGTGATGCCGATCTGGGCGATCAGCAGGTCGGTCCCGCGCGCCATCCAGAGGCCGACGACGTCGCCCGGGCCGATGCCGCGATGGGACAGCCCGCGTGCGATCGCGGCGGCCTGCGCCTCGACCTCGCCGTAGGTCAGGACCGGATGGGTTCCGTCGACGCCGGCCTGCGCGCCATCAATGAGGGCCGGGTGATTACCCCGTGCCCGGGCGCTCTCGCGAAAGATCTCGCCCAGCACCTCGTCGCGGATGAGGTCGGGCCGCGCCGGCCCGCGCAGCATGGCGGAGGCTCCGGATACGACGGAAGAAACCTCGTCCTCAGGCCCGCGCGTTTCCGCCCGGGGCCGGGTCGTCTCGGCGAGACTGCTCATCCGCTGCTCCGCTGTCGGCCCCCGATCGATCGAGGGCCGTCCTTTTGGCCGGGTAGGCGCCCGGATCGCGCCGAAATCACGGCGCGTCTAGCACGTTTGGGGGGCAGGCTTGAACCGGGGTTGAACGCGCAGGACGAGGCCGGTCAGGCCCAGCGCCATCCGGCCCGGTCGAGCACCAGGACGCTGCCCTGGCGGATGCCGATGCGCGGGGCGTCCCGCACCCCGAGATGCCCGCGGATCACCAGGATCGCCCGGGCCACGCCGCCATGGGCGACGATCACGGTGGGGCGCGTCAGGCCGGTGACCACCGGAGTCACGCGCTCCACCAGCATGGCGTAGCTTTCTCCGGTCTCGCCCGGCGGGCGATAACCCCAGCGGTCGCGGTCCCGGGCCGCCGCACCGGAGGGGTCGCGCCGGCGGATCTCGGCCCAGGTCGAGCCCTCCCAGGTTCCGAAGCTGATCTCCTTCAGCCGGGGGTCGAGACGATAGCCCTCCGGCGGCAAAGCGAGGGCGGCCCGCAGGGTCTCCATCGTGCGCCGGGTCCGCGCGAGCGGGCTCGCGGCATAGTCCATCGTGGCGAGGTCGGCCTCCGCCACGGCCGCGAGGCGCCGGGCCACGTCCTCGGCCTGACGCAGGCCCTCGGCGTTGAGAGCGATGTCGCGCTGCCCCTGGAGGCGCCCTTCCGCGTTCCAGTCGGTCTGTCCATGGCGGATGAAGTAGATCGGGGTCACCGTCTCAGGCCCCGCCGCAGGCTGGAACGGCCGAGCCGGGAATTCGTTTTCGCACTCACATCCTGGCCCTGCATGCCGGCGGCCGCCGTTCCCCGCCCCCAACCGAGCGAGCGAGTCTCATTATGTCGAAGCGCCACGGCAAGCACGGGCAGGGCCAACGTCCCGGGGAAACGGACGCTTCCGCGCCGCAACGTGATGTTTCGCACCGCAAGAAGGGCGGCAAGACCCGCGAGCAGGGTGGCAAGACCCGCGAGCAGGGTGGCAAGACCCGGGCGCGCCACCCCGGCCATCGGCCGCCCTCCTCCGCTCTGTGGGCTCGAGAGACGGAAGGCCTGGCCCCCCACGCCGAGCCCCCTCCGGGCCCAGCGCTCGCGCCGGCGGCGAAGGGCATCGTCACGGTACGGCCGGGTTCACGGTGTGACCTCGACGCGATCGATGCGAATACGGATGGCGGGCTCGACAAGGACGAGGCCAAGGCGGCACTCGCCGCCGAGCGCGCCCGCATCGTCGCCCTGCAGGAGCGGCTCTATGCCGAGCACAAGCGCAGCCTGCTCGTGGTGTTCCAGGCCATCGACACCGGCGGCAAGGACGGCACCATCCGGGCGGTGTTCGAGGGCGTGAACCCGCAGGGCTGCCGGGTCTGGTCGTTCAAGGTGCCGAGCGCCGAGGAGAGCGACCACGACTTCCTGTGGCGCTACCACGCCAAGGCGCCGGCACGCGGCATGATCAACGTGTTCAACCGCAGCCATTACGAGGACGTCCTCGTGGTGCGGGTGAAGGATCTCGTGCCGGAGCCGGTCTGGCGGGCGCGCTACGACCAGATCAATGATTTCGAGCGGATGCTCAGCGCGGCCGGCACCACCGTGCTCAAGTTCTTCCTCCACATCTCGAAGGACGAGCAGAAGGAGCGGCTGGAGGCCCGCATCGCGAACCCGGACAAGCACTGGAAGTTCGACCCTGCCGACCTCGTCGAGCGCAAGGCCTGGAACGCCTACCAGGCGGCCTTCGCCGATGCGCTCTCCGAATGCTCGACGCCGCAGGCGCCCTGGCACGTGGTGCCGGCCAACCGGAAGTGGTACCGCAACCTCCTCATCGCCCGCACCATCGCCGACACCCTGGAGGCGATGGACCCGCGGTTTCCGGAAGCGCAGGCCAACATCGCCGGAATGACCGTGCCGGATTAGGCGTGGACCGCCAATCGCCGGGCGCTAGTCCTTGTCGAGGCTGAGATCCGGGGCTTCCGGGTTCTTCATGCCGACGACGTGGTAGCCGGCATCGACGTGGAGGATCTCGCCGGTCATGCCCTTGCTCATGTCCGAGACGAGGTAGGTGGCGGTCTCGCCGACTTCCTCGATGGTCACGGTGCGCCGCAGGGGGGCGTTGTACTCGTTCCACTTCAGGATGTAGCGGAAGTCGCCGATGCCGGAGGCGGCCAGCGTCTTGATCGGGCCGGCCGAGATCGCGTTGACGCGGATTTTCGAAGGGCCGAGATCGGCGGCAAGGTAGCGCACGGAGGCCTCGAGGGCGGCCTTGGCAACGCCCATGACGTTGTAGTGCGGCATCCACTTCTCGGCGCCGTAATAGGTCAGGGTTAGGAGCGAGCCGCCGTTCGGCATCAGCTTCTCGGCGCGCTGGGCCACCGCCGTGAACGAGTAGCACGAGATCAGGAGCGACTTGGTGAAGTTCGCCTCCGAGGTCTCGACGTAGCGGCCCGTGAGTTCGTCCTTGTCCGAGAAGGCGATGCAATGGACGACGAAGTCGATCCCCTCAGGGAACACCTCGGCGGCCGCAGCGAAGACCGCATCGATCGAAGCCGGATCGGTGACGTCGCAATGCCCGACCACGTGGGCGTCGAGTTCACGGGCCAGGGGCTCGACGCGCTTCTTCAGGGCGTCGCCCTGGTAGGTGAAGGCGAGCTTGGCGCCGTGGGCGGCCGCACTCTTGGCGATGCCCCAGGCGATCGAGCGGTTGTTGGCGACACCGAGCACCAGGCCGCGCTTGCCGGCGAGAAGTCCGCCGACGTGATCGTGAACCGGGTGCGTGTCCGCCATGTGTCACCTGAGCGAGAGCCGTGGCGCGCGCCGACGGTCCCGTCGGGCGACGGATCGGCGTATTCGCGCCGGGCATCCTTAGCGGAGCCGCGCCTGGGACGGAAGTCCGGGACCTGACAGCGCCGGGAGGCCGTCGCGGATGGGTTGGGACACCCGATCCGCGGGGGGGCATGCTCAGCTGATCTTGGTTCCGCCGGGCTTAACTCACCCGGCCTTGGCAGCGCGGCGCGCGCGGGCGAACTCGACGAGCGCCGCATCCTCCTGGCTCGGCAGCATCACGGCCGTGACGGCGAGGAGATCGCCCCGGGTTCCGTCCTTCTTCGGCAGGCCCTTGCCCCGGAGGCGGAACGTGCGCCCCGACCCGGTCATGGGCGGGATCTTCATCTCCACGGCACCGGTGAGGGTCGGCACGCGGATCGGGCCGCCCAGGATCGCGTCCTCCAGGGGTACCTCCACCGAGGCGCGCAGGTCGGCGCCCTCCACGGTGAAGCGGGTATGCGGCAGGATGCGGATGGTGAGCAGCGCATCGCCCGGCGCTCCCCGCAGGCCGCCCGGATTGCCGAGGCCACGCAGACGGATAGTCTGACCATCGACCACGCCCCGGGGCACCACCACGTCGACATCGCGCCCACCCGGCAGCGACAGGCGCAGCTTTTCCTCGCTGGCAACCTGTTCCAGCGTGACGCTGAGCTCGGCCGCGACGTCCTCGCCCTTGACCGGACCGCGCTGCGGGCCACCGCTCGGGCCGGCGCCGGAAGCCCGGAAGGCATCGCCGAACAGGTGCGAGAAGATGTCCTCGCCGATGCCGCCGCCGCCGGCTGGGCCGCGTCCGCGGGCGGCACTCTCGAAATCGAAGCCGCCACCGCCACCGCCGCGTCCGCCGAACCCGCCGAAGCCCTCGAAGCCGGTGGCGCGCGGCTTGCCGTCCGCGTCGATCTCGCCGCGATCGAACTGCGCGCGCTTGCCCGCATCGCCCAGGATCTCGTAGGCGCTGTTGGCTTCCGCGAAGCGGTCCTTCGCCTTGGCGTCGTCCTGGTTGCGGTCCGGATGGTAGGCCTTGGCGAGCTTGCGGTAGGCCTTCTTGATATCGGCTTCGCTGGCGCCCTTGGGGACACCCAGCACGTCATAGGGATTTCGCATCGGTCTTCAGAATTCTCGGTGCCGCCTGAGGCCGGGCGATGGCCCGGCGCCTTCGGATTCGTCGGTCATGTGGACGGCCTGTTGCTTCTCTGCAACGGTCTCGCGCGAGAATTCGCCTCGAATCGCGCGCCGTCAACGCCTGGAGCTGTACTCTGATCCCGATCGGGCCGGGAGTCCGGCTCCCGCACGGCGGGTTTCGATCAGGCTGCCGATTTCGCAGCCCGAATCCGGGTCAGGGTCCAGTCTCCACCCGACGGCTTGCACCCCGTGCCGCGCACGAAGCGACTGCCCGCCGGTGTGATGACGGAGGCCAGGAAGTCGCGGCAGACGAGATCGTTGGCCACGTAGGGCAGGCCGGTCGGGTTGACCGAGCCACGCAGGGTCGTCTCCGGGTTGTCCCACTTCACCGGGCGGCCATTGCCCTGCGGATCGAGCGCCACGGAAAGCGCCGCATGCGCCCTTCGCCAATCCTCCGCACCGAGATCGTTGCCGAAACCGAGCGGACGCTTGTCGATACTGCCGGTGCTGATCGGCTCGTCGGGCAGGACGGTACTGGCGCGGGCGACCTTCGGGGCCTTCGGTCCGGCCTCCGCCGTCTCCTCACCCTGGAAGGTGATGATCGGCAGGCCGCAGCCGCCCAGACCGAGCAAGGCCGTCAAAGCAAGGGCCGAGGCCCAGCGTTCCAGTCTGACGAGTCGCTCCCCGGCGAGGATACGCCCGTCCCGGTCGTGCTCCCGAGCCATATCGGCTTGAGCCATATCGTCTCTTGCCGCACGGTCCCGTACGGCCTGGGCTTTACAGTCGCGCCGACGCATTACACCTGATCTCAACGACGTGTTGGGCCGATAACGCTCGTGTCCCACGTCGGTGCCCCCGACCCGGATCTCACCACAGGATTACGCCTTGGAACGGTTAAGGATCGATGATCCCGCATCCCCCAACTCGGGCCCGGACCCCCTGGGTCCCAATGGCGACTTCACGCGTGCCGCCGACCCGTGGGCTCTGTTCGCCGCGTGGATGGCCGAGGCCGAGGCGTCGGAGCCCAATGATCCCAACGCCATGGCGCTGGCGACGACCGGATCGGACGGGCTGCCGGACGTCCGCGTCGTGCTGCTGAAGGGCGTCGATGCGCACGGTTTCGTGTTCTACACGAACGTCGATTCCGCCAAGGGCGACGAACTGCGCCAGAACCCGCAGGCCGCCCTGGTGCTGCATTGGAAGAGCCTCGGCCGACAGGTCCGTGCCCGTGGGCCGGTGACCCCCGTCACCCCCGAGGAGGCGGATGCATACTTCGCCAGCCGGGCGCGCAACAGTCGCCTCGGAGCCCATGCGAGCCGACAGTCGCGCCCCCTCGCCGATCGCGCCACCCTGGAACGCGAGGTGGCGGCCCTGGCGGAGCGCTATGGCGAGGGACCGGTCCCGCGTCCCGAGAACTGGACGGGCTTTCGCATCGCGCCGGTCTCGATCGAGTTCTGGAAGAACGGGGCGTTCCGCCTGCACGACCGGGTCCGCTTCACCCGCGACGGCGAGGGCTGGCGCGGGGCGCGGCTCTATCCTTAAAGCCGCGGATCACCGTAGAGCCGCGGATCATCGTCTTGCTGCGTCGCGGCAGGACCCTGGATTTTAGACCCCGCGCCGCTTAGACCTGAACGCGGCGTGGAGGTCGTCCGGCGTTTTCGCCTGCCGGACGTCTCCCGATCCTGAAGGAACGGTCTTGGCTTCATCCAACGAACGCCGGCGCGTCATGCTGCTCACGGGAGCGAGCCGTGGCATTGGGCATGCCACCGTGAAGCGCTTCTCGGCTGCCGGATGGCGGGTGATCACCTGCTCCCGGCACCCCTTCCCGGAGAACTGCCCCTGGGAGATGGGACCGGAGGATCACCTGCAGGTCGATCTCTCCGACCCGCAGGATACGGTGCGGGGCATCGAGGAGGTGGCCGGACGCCTCGCCGCCGAGGGGGGGCTTCTGCACGCGCTCGTCAACAATGCCGGGATTTCGCCGAAAGGGCCGCAGGGCGAGCGCCTCGGTGCCATCGCCACCGAATTCGGGGATTGGCAGCGGGTATTCCAGGTCAACGTGTTCGCGCCCCTGCTCCTGGCCCGAGGCCTCTGCGAGGAACTGACCCGCGCCAAGGGCTCCATCGTCAACGTCACCTCCATCGCCGGCTCGCGCGTCCATCCCTTCGCGGGCGCCGCCTACGGCACGTCCAAGGCGGCGCTGGCCGGCCTGACCCGTGAGATGGCCAGCGATTTCGGTCCCCTCGGCGTGCGCGTCAACGCGATTTCGCCCGGCGAGATCGACACCGCGATCCTGTCGCCCGGCACCGACAAGATCGTGGCCGGCATCCCGCAGCGCCGCCTCGGCACTCCCGACGAGGTCGCCAAGGCGATCTACTTCCTGTGCACCGAAGCGTCGTCCTACGTGAACGGCGCCGAACTGCACATCAACGGCGGCCAGCATGTCTGAACGGGTCGCGCGCTCGGCGCTTCTCGTCGCGTTCCTGGTCCTCACCGCCCCAGCCCTCGCGGAACCCTCCGTGACGATTCTCGACCTGCCGTTCCGGGCCAAGGCCCTGCGCGGTCCGGGCAGCGAGGTCGCCATCGCGGTGGCGACCTCGGGCCTCCTGCCGCTGGCCCGGAGTCGCAACCCCAATCCGACCGGCATCGAGCAGGAGGCTCCCATCGTGGTGGTCTGGGGCGATGGCGGAGGCGCCGCGCTCAGCCTGGTCGACGGACGGGTGGCCACCACCCTGCTGGGCGCCGAAGCGATCGAGGGCCTGGCCGCCGCGGAAACTCCACGCGGCGCCCTGCCCAGCTCGCGGCGCGCGGTCTCGGGTCCCCTGAGCGCTTACCTGGCGAACCCGGTTCCGGGGCTCGCGGGCGGCCCCGAACAGGCAGCGAGCCTGGTCATCCGGGAGCGTCAACCCGTGGCGATGGGCGGGGACCCGAAGCCGGTGCCGATCGTCGCCACGACGCTGGCCGCCGCCCCCGATACGGCGTTCGCCCTGCGCCGCCCCCGCATCGCCCAGTTCGCGGAGAAGCCCGTCATCGTCGCCGTCACTGTCACGACCACCGGAGCATCCGAGTTGGCGCTGTTCGGCCGGGCACCAGCCGATGCGAAGCCCGATTCGAAACCAGGCGTCCCCTGGTCGCTCCTGGCCCGCAGTCCGGCTCAAGAGACGGGACCCGGCGGTCAGCCGCTGAAGCCGGCGGGAATTGCGGATTTCGCCGGCGCCGGGCAACCGCAGATCGCGGCCGTCGCGAACCCGGAGGGCGCCGGGCTGCTCCAGCTCTGGGCCCTGGAATCCGGTGCCTTACGCCGCGTCCACGAGGCTCCGGGTTACACCAACGTCTCTCCGGGCGAGGGAGAGGTCGACCTTGCCGCCCTGGTGGAGCCGGAGCGAGCCGGGCCGCCCGAACTCGCCCTGCCGGTGGCCGACCGAAGCGCCCTCGCAATCCTGGTCCTGAAGGACGGCATCCGCGAGCGCCTGCGCATCCCGCTGCCGGGGCTTGCGGCCTTCGGACTTGCCAGCCTCGGCCGGGGACCCGCCGCCCGCATGCTGGTGGGCCTCGCCGATGGCCGGATCGCCGTGGTGACGCCGTGACCAGGGCAAATCCGGACGATCCCCAGGCGCGGCTGTTTCCGACGCGCCCCTTCGTCGGCACCTCGATTGCCGTCCTGCGCGACGAGCGCGTGCTGCTTGCGGCCCGCGCCAACGAGCCGATGCGCGGCGTGTGGACCCTTCCGGGCGGTCTCGTGGAAGCTGGCGAAGCTCTGGCCGAGGCGGCTCTGCGCGAACTGCAGGAGGAAGTCGGCCTTAACGCTGCAGTGATCGGCGTGCTCAGTCCCACCGAGATCATCCTGCGGGACGGCACGGATCGCGTCCGCCACCACTACGTCGTCCATCCCCATGCGGCCTTGTGGATCGGGGGCGAGCCGGTGGCTGGACCCGAGGCGCTCGGAGTCCGGTGGGCCACGCTCGCCGAACTCGAGACACTGGCGACCACGCCCGGCCTCGCCGACACTGTCCGCGAGGCCTTCGCCCGGGCCGCCTCGCGGGCGGAGCCTGAGGCATGAAGGCTCGCGGCATCAGGGCTTGTGGAGCCAGGCTGGCGACGCTCGCCGGACCCGCCGTGCTGATGGCCGTGCTGATGGCCGTTCCGGACGCGGGGCTGGCTCAGCAATCCCGTGGCGGCTCGGCCCGGTCCGCTCCGAAACCGATCGAGAAGGAGAAGGAGCCGCCACCGCCCGCCGAGCCGCCGCCGGCTCCCTACGACCGCGACCTGCTGCGCCTCTCCGAGGTCATCGGCTCTCTGGCCTTCCTGCGCGACCTCTGCGGTGCTGCGGATGCCCCGGAATGGCCGGCGCGCATGAAGGCCCTGATCGAGGCCGAAGGGGTGACCCCGGGCCGACGCGACCGCCTCGCCGGAGCCTACAACCGCGGATATCGCGGCTACAGCCTGACCTACCGGGTCTGCACGCCCGCGGCCACGGAGGCCGCCGCCCGGTACGTCACCGAGGGCGAGCGCTTGTCGTACGCCTTGGCGAGCCGGTTCGGCGGATAGGTGATGCGGCGCGGTCACAGATCGTGCGCCTCGCCCAGAAACGAAGAATTTGAGTGCCCGCGTTAACCGCTTCGCAATTCCTGGCTTTGCGAACCCCGCGGCTCGCCCTATCCTCATGGTCACTGGCCGGTTGGTTCGCCGGCCCAACGATGATGTGGCCCATGCACATGGATACGGTCTCCGCGCCCTTCGAGGCGGATCTCGACGACAAGCGCGCCGCGCTCGGCTACGTCTCGGAGGCGTTCGCCGAAGGCTGTCTCGATGGCCTCGATGGGGACTGCATGGCTCAGGCCGCTCTGTTCGCGGCGTTTCAGGAGCTCGTCACGACCTATGGCGAGGAGGCCACCGCCCGCTACGCCGAGGGGTTTCCGGACCGCATCCGCGGGGGCGCCTTCACCACGAGTCCTCAGCACTGAGATCCCAGGCGTGAGGTCGGAGGCGTAACCACCTCCCGCGCCGACATCGCCAAGCTCGGCAGATCCAGGGCAGGCGCATCCGCGCTTGCCCTTCTCGTTGGTTCCGAGTTCGTTGATGCCGACGCGCTCGCGCTCAGGCCGGCGCCAGCGCTTCCTCGAACACCACCGCCTCACCGCGCGACGGTGCGGTGAGCGCGCCGTCCCACATCACGCTGTTGCCGCGCACCAGGGTGCCCACCGGCCAGCCCGTGACCGTGACGCCGTCATACGGGGTCCAGCCGCATTTCGAGGCGATCCAGTCGTTGCGGATCGTCTCGCGGCGCTTCAGATCGACCACCGTCACGTCGGCATCGTAGCCGACTGCCAGGCGTCCCTTCCGGGCGATGCCGAACAGGCGCTTCGGGCCGGCACTGGTGAGGTCGACGAACCGGCTCAGCGACAGCCGCCCCGCCGCTACGTGGTCGAGCATGATCGGTACCAGGGTCTGCACACCCGTCATGCCCGAGGGGGAATCCGGATAGGGCTTGGCCTTCTCCTCCAGCAGGTGCGGCGCGTGGTCGGAGCCGAGGATGTCGGCGACGCCTTGCGACAGGCCGTGCCAGATTCCGTCGCGATGGTCGGCGCCCCGCACCGGCGGATTCATCTGCACCAGGGTGCCGAGGCGTGCATAGGCCTCGTCGCCATCGAGAGTGAGGTGGTGGGGCGTGACCTCGCAGGTCGCGACGTCCTTGGCCTCGGCCAGATACGCCATCTCCTCCTTCGTCGAGATGTGCAGGATGTGGATTCGGGCACCGGTGGCCCGGGCGATGCGCACGAGACGCTGGGTCGCCTTCAGGGCCGCTTCGGGCGAGCGCCAGACCGGATGCGAGGACGGATCGCCCGGGACGCGCCGGTCCTTCTGCGCACGAAGCATCGGTTCGTCCTCGGCGTGGAAGGCGGCGCGCCGGCGGGTCCGCTTCAGGATCTCGGTGACGCCGGCATCGTCCTCGACCAGGAGCGAGCCGGTGGAGGAGCCGACGAACACCTTGATGCCGGCTGCCCCCGGCAGCCGCTCCAGTTCCGGCACCAGGTGGGCGTTCTCATGCGTGCCGCCGACCCAGAAGGCGAAGTCGCAATGCATCCGGTGATGGGCGCGGGCGACCTTGTCGGCCAGCGCCTCGGCGGTGGTGGTGAGCGGGTTGGTGTTCGGCATCTCGAACACCGTCGTGACGCCGCCCATGACGGCGGCCCGCGAGCCCGATTCGAGGTCTTCCTTATGGTCGAGCCCCGGCTCGCGGAAATGCACCTGGCTGTCGATGACACCGGGTAGCAGGTGCAGGCCGGTGCAATCGCGCCGCTCCGTGGCCGTCGCGCCCGAAAGGTCGCCGATCGACGCGATACGGCCGGCGCGGATGCCGAGGTCGGCACGGTGGGCGCCGTCCTGATTCACCACGGTGCCGCCGGTGAGGAGGAGGTCGAAGGGCCGGTCCATGCCGAAGCTCCCGGGATGCGCATTGAGACGGGGTCGCGGGCGGCTTATGTCAGGCCCGGACGGCGCGCAATGCCGCTGCCGCTTGTTGAAGGAGCCGCCATGCCGATCGCCCTGCTGCCGGACCGCGCCATCGTCACCGTCTCGGGCGAGGATGCGACGAGCTTCCTGCAGGGCGTGGTGACCTGCAACGTCGAGACCCTGGAGGCTGGCGAGGCCCGCCTGGGCGCCCTGCTGACGCCCCAGGGCAAGATCCTGTTCGACTTCCTGATCGCCCGCGGTGCCGGGGATGGGTTCCTGCTCGACGTCGCCACCGAGCGGGCACCGGATCTCGCCAAGCGCCTTGGGCTCTACCGATTGCGGGCCAAGGTGGCGATCACCCTTGACCCGACGTTGGGTGTGGCCGCGGCCTGGGAGGGTGCGGAAACCAGCGCCACCGTGCTGCGTCGCCACGACGGGCGCCTTGCCGCCCTCGGCGAGCGCCTGTTCTTTGCAGCCGGGGCCTTCTCGGCCGATGCCACGGAGGCTGACTATCATGCGCATCGCATCGCCCGCGGCATCCCCGAGGGTGGGCGCGACTTTCCCTGGTCCGACGCCTTTCCGCACGAGGCGCTGATGGATCAGCTCGGCGGCGTCGACTTCCGCAAGGGCTGCTATGTCGGGCAGGAGGTGGTCTCACGCATGCAGCATCGCGGCACCGCCCGCACCCGGATCGTGCCCCTTGTGGCGGTCTCAGACCATGGGCTGGAGACGGGGGCTGAGATCAGTGCCGGACAGCGGACGCTCGGCACGGTGGGCAGCGTCGCCGGACGGCGTGGCCTCGGCCTTCTGCGCCTCGACCGCCTCGCCGATGCCCTTGCGGCCGGCGAGCCTCTGCGCGCCGGTCATGCCCTGATCGGCGTGGAAAAGCCGGCCTTCGCCACCTTCGGTTTTCCCGAGGTCGCCCAAGCCGGCTGAGGTGTGGCCTGCCCCCTGGGCTGATGGGCCGACATCGACGCGCAGCCGTCACCCGGCTAAACCCTCGGCGATGCGCACCGATGTTTCCGGCCTGATTGATCATCCCGACGGCTGCGCCCGCTGCTGGTGGGCCGGGCTCGATCCCGTCTATGTGGCCTATCACGACACCGAGTGGGGTGTACCCGAGCGCGACGGCCGGGCCCTGTACGAGAAGCTCATCCTCGACGGCTTCCAGGCCGGTCTGTCCTGGATCACCATTCTGCGCCGCCGCGAGGGGTTCCGCCGCGCTTTCGCGGGCTTCGATCCGGAGGTCATCGCGCGCTTCACCGACGCCGATGTCGAGCGCCTGATGCAGGATACCGGCATCATCCGGAACCGGGCCAAGATCGTCGGCACCATCGCGGGCGCGCGTGCCTACCTCGCCATCGAGGCCCGGGGACCCGGCTTCGCCTCCTTCCTGTGGGATTTCGTCGATGGCGTGCCGATCCAGGGCTGCGCCGCGAGCCGGAGCGCCATCGCCACCGAGACGCAGGTCTCGCGGGCGATGGCGAAGTCCCTGAAGGCGGAGGGCTTCGCGTTCTGTGGCCCCACCATCGTTCACGCCTTCATGCAGGCGGTGGGCCTCGTCAACGATCACCTCGTCGGCTGCCATCGCCACGGACCCTGCGCGACCCTCGGAGGCCGGGCATGAGCGCCGATCGCGGGCGCGCCTGGCAGCGGATGTTATCCGGGCGCCGTCTCGACCTGCTCGATCCGTCTCCGCGCGACATCGAGATCGCCGATATCGCCCACGGGCTCGCCCGCGTCGCCCGTTGGAACGGGCAGACCGCGGGGCCGCACGTCTTCTCGGTGGCCCAGCACGCCCTGCTGGTGGAAGCCATCGGCCGCGCCCTCGCACCGGACCTGGGCGCCGGCGCATGCCTCGAACTCCTGCTGCACGACGCACCCGAATACGTGGTCGGCGACATCATCTCGCCGTTCAAAGCGGCCATCGGCGATTCCTACAAGGCCGTCGAGCGTCGGCTCCTGGCCGCGATCCGGCAGCGCTTCGGCCTGCCTGAGCCTGGCCGAGACCTGGTCATGCTGGTCAAGCGAGCGGACGGCAGCGCGGCCTATCACGAGGCCATCCGGCTCGCCGGCTTTTCTCGCGACGAGGCCGATGCCATCTTCGACGCTTGCGCGCCCCTCTCCCCGGAGGCTGATGCGCTGCTCGATCCGTGGTCGAGCGACGTGGCGCAGGCGCGCTTCCTCGCCCGCTTTGACGTCCTGGTCGGGCCGGAGGTCGCCTGATGCCGTACCTTCGGGTCTGCCCCCTGTCACGGTTGCCGGAGACGCTCGGGGGGTCTGGCGCCCGGCATCTGATGACTCTGATGAAGGTCGGAACCGCAATTTCCCGGCCCGCCGGCATCGCGGAGGGACGCCACTGCGTCGTCGAGGTCAGCGACATCGTCGCGCCGATGGACGGACACGTGACGCCCGGTGACGGGCATGTGGCCGCGATCCTCGCTTTCGCCGAAGCTTGGGATCGGAAGGAGCCCCTGCTGATCCACTGCTATGCGGGGATCAGCCGCTCGACAGCGGCGGCCTACATCGCGGCCTGTGCGCTGGCGCCCGAGCGCGACGAGGCTGAGATCGCCCGCGCCCTGCGGATCGCCTCGCCCTCGGCGACGCCGAATGCGCTTTTCGTGTCGATCGCCGATCGTCTGCTCGGCCGTGACGGGCGCATGGTCGCGGCCATCGCGGAGATCGGGCGCGGAGCCGATGCGTTCGAGGGCGAGCCGTTCAGCCTGAACCTGATGTCGAATGTCCGGATATGATTCTAAGCCATTGAGAGGGGTACAAAAATATTTTCTCATTGGTGTCGCATGGCGGGATCTTTGCGGGCTTGTGCGGGAGTGTGGCGCAAAGGCCGCCCGGACCATGAAACGAAGCCGGATTCCTGGGATCGGGTTGCCGGCTTCGGGGCGACCGGCTTAGACCGACAGAATCAAGGGGTAGTTTAGGATGAGTGTCACGCGACCCGCCGTTGCGTCGACGGCCAGTGCCGGTGAGCCGGCCCTCGACCTGCCGTTCGAGAAAGCCTTGGAGCAACTCGAGGATATCGTGCGTCGCTTGGAAAAGGGTGATGTGCCGCTCGACGAATCCGTGGCGATCTACGAACGCGGCGAGGCGCTGAAGCGCCACTGCGAGGGCCTTCTGCAGAAGGCCGAGGCCCGCATTCAGAAGATCACCCTCGGTGCCGACGGTCAGGCGGCCGGCGTCGCACCGCTTGATGTCGACTAGCCTGGCGCAAGTCGATCTTCTTCATTGGCGCCAAGCAATTGCGCGCATGTTTTCCCTCCGGACGTGAGGTTGGTTCGGTGTCACGGCAAGAAACCACGGGCGAAACCTCGCCAGCGTCCTCCGCGTCGGGGCTGTCGGAGGGTCCGTCGATCCTGGACGGTCTGTCCGAGCCCGCGGCTCTGCGGCTGTTGCCGGAGAGCC
>NZ_JAGHKN010000030.1:0-68039 GCF_023093475.1 Methylobacterium sp. 37f | reverse complement strand
CGCCAGATTTAGGGCGTAACGGTTACCGAGGCGTTGCCGCGCCCGACACCATTTCCGGGTCAACGTCTTGGTCCACGTTCTGGCTCGTCTCGGCATGGCCGGTTCGAGGATTGGATAAATAAAGACCGCCACGGGATCAATTCGGATTCTTACAGGCCACAATAAGAAAAAATATTATGAAAATTCTGTGTTGGCGCTTGATTGCAAATCGGGCAAGCCCACCGCCGCTGGTCGGGCTTTGTGGGTGCTCGGGTTGGGATATATCAAACAGATTACTCAGCATTTTTTGACTTCACGAAACCGTGCCTTGTCGTCTATCCGGGAACCACCCTAATCAGGAAGACTTGAGGTCGAATCGTTTGATCCCAGTCGGCCGGTCCTCCTGATGACTCCCACCGGGTTCAGCCAGACGTGTCGCTTCCGTCCTTCGCCTTCTCCACGCAGCGGCTGGGTCCCGAATTCGCATTCGAGGCGTATCGGGAGCTGTATTCCGGCGGCGCCGATGTCGCCAGGATCGGATCGGACTTCCGCGCCCAGGTCCAGGCCTACCGCCTGGATCGTATGATCCTGTTCAAGCGTCACCTCAACGGCATCCAGCACAGCCGCTCTCCGCAGCGCGTCCGGCAGGACGGCTTCGATCACGTCACCCTCCATCTCCTGCTCGCGGGCGAATTGGTGGCCGGGCCTCCCGGACAGGAGCGCCGGGTGCGGCCGGGAGAAATCCTCGTCTGCGACAACACGCTGCCCCACCTGAGCCGGGCCCACGACGTCCATCAGATCTCGACGCCGGTGGCGCGGGAGCTGATCGAGCCCCTGGCGCCCGACGTCCGCCGTTTCCACGGCGCGATCCTGCCGGAGCGCGTCGGAGGCCTGGTCGCCGATTTCATCGTCTCCCTGACCCGGCGCTCGGAATCGCTGGATCCCACGGTCGCGTCGCGATCGAGCGCCGTTCTGGGCATGCTCCTGGCCGCCGCCCTCCGCGGGCAGGCCGCTCCGGCCGAGGCCGTGGTCTGGGCGGCCACGCACGACGCTTCCGATGACGTGGTCCGGCGCCGGGCAGCGGAGGTCCATGTGGAGCAGCACCTGGGCGATCGCGACCTCGGCGCGGACACCATCGCGGCCAGTCTCGGGATCTCCCGCAGCCTGCTCTATCGCGCGTTCCTGCGCGACGGCGGCGTGGCCCGCTTCGTCCAGCAGCGACGGCTCGAGCGGGTGCGGGATGCCCTTCGCCGCCAGGGCGAGACGCGCTCGATCGCGACGCTCGCCTACGCCTACGGCTTCACCAGCGAGCAGCACTTCAACCGCGCCTTCCGCACGACCTTCGGCCGTCCCCCGGGGCAGTTCCGGGCCTCCATGCAGCAGATGCGGACCCAGACGGGGGTGCGGGGCGACCAGACATGGCCTCTCGCCGAGTGGCACAGCGAGCTGTATTGATGCGCGCCGCCCGGACGATCCGCCCAGACCGTCCGCAGCGCGCCGCGCATGCGTGAAGGCCCGGGCAGGGCGGCCGCGTCGGTCCCGAGCCGGACGCTCCTGGGCGTCGGCTCGCTGGTGCTGATGGCGCTCGCGCAGCTCTCGGCGGCCAGCGACCGCTTCCTCCTCACTCTCGTGACCACTCCGGTGAAGGAGGCGCTGGCCCTGAGCGACGCCCAGCTCGGGGTTCTCCACGGCTCCGCCTTCGTCGCCTTCTACGCGCTGACGATGCCGCTGTTCGGCAGCCTGGCCGATCGCGGCCACCAGCGTCGAATCCTCGTCGCCAGCATCGCGATCTGGACCCTGGCGACCCTCGGATTCGGCCTGGCCGGATCGTTCTGGGGCCTGTGTCTCAGCCGCCTGGCCCTCGGCTTCGGCCAGGCTGGCCTCGCCCCGGCCTCCCTCTCGCTGATCGCGCACGGGTCGGTCCCGCGCCGGGTGGCCTTCAATGTGTCCCTGTTCACTGCGAGCGGCAGCCTGGGCCAGAGCTGTGCCCTGCTCGCCGGCGGCGCGACCCTGGCGTGGCTTGCGGGGCGCGGCGGCATGGTCTTTCCCGGCCTCGGCGCCCTGTCGCCGTGGCGGGCGCTCTTCGTCCTGGCCTGCCTGCCGAACCTCCTCCTGATCCTGGCCGCCATCCGCCTGACGCCGCTCCGGGCTCCGCCGGCCCCTCGGGGCGGGTTGAGGCCGGCCTGGGCCTGGATGCGCCGCCGCTGGAGGCTCTATCTGCCCCATTGCGTCGCGGCGGCCTGCGCCGTCCTCATGGGCCGGACCCTGGTGGCCTGGGGGCCGACCCTCTACGTCCGCAGCCACGGCATGAGCCCATCGGAGAGCGGGATCGTGCTCGGCCTGCTGCTGCTGGTCGGCGGTCCGCTCGGCCATCTTTCCGCCGGCCTGATCCTGGGGCGGATCGACCGCGCCCGTCGGCGGGCGGCGAGCTCGCGGATGCTGGGCCTCGGCCTCCTCGCCGCTCTGCCATTGGCGGTCGTCATGGCGGTGGTGCCGGACCGGACGTTGTCGCTGACCGCCTTCACCGTCCTGACGGCGATGCTCGGGCTCACGGCTCCGGCCGCCGTCACGGGGGTGCAGCTGCTGACGCCGGTGGCGCTGCGGGGGCGGGTGAGCGCGCTCTTCATCGCCGGTGTGACCCTGTCGGCCTCGGGCACCGGTCCGCCGCTCCTCGGCCTCCTGTCCGATACGGTCTTCGGGGCCGCTCATCTCGGGCGGGCCCTGATCACGCTGTTCGTGCTGGTGGGCTGTCCCGGGATCGGCCTGGCGTTCCATGCTGCGCGCCTGTCGAGCCATGCTGCGCGCCTGTCGACTTTCGCTGCGCGCGTGTTCAGCGCCGCCAGGCGCCGAACCAGGACGAGACCGGATCGATGACGTCGCTGGCGACGGAGGCGGCCCAGGCCCGAGCCCGGTCCGCCAGCGCGAGATGCCGGCCGATCCGCTCCTGCGGCCGAGTCGTCTCCGCCGTCATCGCGGCGGCCACGAAGGCGTCCTCCTGGGCCTGACATTCGTCGAGGGCGCTGCGCTGAGACGCGGCCCTGCTCTGGGTCCGGGGCTGATGCGCAAAGGCCTCCCGGACGCAGTCGTGCCAAGCGTGTTCGAGGGCCGCGAGCCCGACCTCGGACCCGGAACCCGACTCGGCGACCGCGGGCTGCGGCGCGAAACTCATCAGCAGGAGGGCAGACCAAAGCATCAGGCGCATGCCGAAACTATGCCCGATTGCCCCGCCCATCGCCTAGAACAAAAGCGCAACACGCGCGCCTCGGCGATCACGATGGTGGGGCCACCTGAGCGGTGACGGCTGCCCAAATCGCGCAGGCGATCCCGTCGAACGAACGCCACGTCGCAAGAGCGCGGAACGCCGCTGTGGCGAGATGGAGAGAAGGAGGAGCGGGTTGCGGGCCTGGAGCCCCCGCCTCCCCGTTGGGGATCCGATTCGCGCGAAAACATGCGTGCACTGAAACGACCGTCCTGGTTGGCTTACCGAGGAGCTGTTCTAAAGGAGGTTCGCGAGGCAAGCGTCTCCCCATCGATGTGTCCGGGTCCCGATGTATCGCTCCTGCGGGTCACGCGCTTCTCTTCGCGGTCGGCGCGGAGCCGCCGCGTGATGGAGGGCAGGAGAGCGAAGCGTCTCAATCTGTTTCACGACCTGGCCTGCTGTCCCGGGCCGGTTCCTATGGGGTGATTGATGTCACGCTGCGGGTCGGCTGAAGGCGGCTGCTCCGATCGAGATGTGAGATCGTGGTCGAGGTTGGATCGCCACAGCATCAGGATGGAACAGCCACGAGGTACTTTGCCGGGCTCGACGTCCCTCTAGAGGAAACGCGATCTGCCGAGTCGATGAGACGGGACGGCTCATGCAGGAGCCGCGAGCCGCATCGACACAGGCCCTTCGCGGAAGCCGACGCCGGTCTCGTCGGCCAGGGTGTGGCGCGCTCGAGACCCCCTTCTCTCGCAAAGCAACAACATAGTTTAACTTGGCCTGGAGGGTGCAAATCACAACGCTGTGAAACAGTCTTTGTTGATGATTGAATATAAACCGGCACTCGCCTTTAAGATGTTTCGGTTTTGTTTAATCGAAGTCGATTAGGCAGCCTCCAGATGCGAAAGCGCATCGCAGGAGCTGCTCCGTGGCGTTTTTCGACTCTGACTTGCGCGCGCTGATGGCCGCTATCGACAGGTCCAGAGCCCGCATCGAGTTTACCCCTGACGGCACGGTGCTCACCGCCAATACGCTCTTCCTCGACCTGATGGGGTACACCCTCGGCGAGTTGACGGGGCAGCATCACGCCCGGTTCGTGTCCCCCGCGGAGCAGGGAAGCGAGGCCTATCGCGCCTTCTGGAACGCCTTGGGTCGTGGCGAGCCGCAGACGCGCGAGTTCAAGCGGTTCGCGAAAGACGGCCGCGCGGTGTGGATCCAGGCCACCTACAACCCGGTTCTCGACCGCGCCGGGCGCGTGACCCGGGTGGTCAAGCTCGCCACCGATGTGACCCCGCAGGTGCTGCGCAACATCGACCATGACGGGCAGCTCGAAGCCCTGCAGCGCTCCCAGGCCGTCATCGAGTTTGCCCTCGACGGAACGATCCTCGATGCGAACGCCAACTTCCTGGCTGCTGTGGGCTACGGGCTCGACGAGGTCCAGGGACTCCATCACAGCCTGTTCGTGGATCCGACCGAGCGCGAGGGGGCGGCGTATCGCGCCTTCTGGGCGGATCTTGGCCGAGGCGAGTTCCGCTCGGGCGAGTTCAAGCGCATCGCCAAGGGTGGGCGCGAGATCTGGATCCAGGCCACTTACAATCCGATCCGCGACCGGGATGGCGTCCCGATCAAGGTGGTGAAGTTTGCCACCGACATCACGGCGCAGAAGCTGCAGGTCGCCGACGCAATGGGTCAGCTGGCGGCCGTCAACCGGTCGCAGGCGGTGATCGAGTTCGCGCCCGACGCGACGGTCCTCGACGCCAATGCCAACTTCCTGTCGGCGCTCGGTTACGGGATCGAGGAGATCCGGGGGCGGCCGCACGCGATGTTCGTCGAGCCCGGCTATGCGCAGACGGCCGACTACGCCGCGTTCTGGGACCGCCTGCGCGCCGGCCACTACGCCTCGGGCATGTTCCAGCGTTTCGGCAAGGGCGGCCGGCCCGTCTGGATCCAGGCGAGCTACAACCCGATCTTCGATCCCGCCGGCCGCCTGACCAAGATCGTGAAGTACGCTAGCGACGTCTCGGCCAACATGAAGGCGCGCTCCGTTGCGGTCGAGGCCGCCGAACGCACCCTCGACAACGTCCAGGCGGTCACGGATGCGGCGGACGCCATGAACGCTGCCGCTCTGGAAATTTCCCGCAGCATGGCTCAGTCCAAGACCGTGGTGGACGACATCCATGGCCGGGCCGGCGAGGCGGATGCCGCCACCGAGCGGCTGCGCGGCGCGGCGCGGTCGATGAGTGGCGTCGCCACGATGATCACGGACATCGCCCAGCAGATCAATCTCCTGGCCCTGAACGCGACGATCGAGGCGGCCCGCGCCGGAGAGGCCGGGCGCGGCTTCGCGGTCGTGGCGACCGAGGTGAAGAACCTGGCCGGTCAGGCGGCGGCCGCCACGAACCGGATCAGCGACGAGATCGCCGGTATGCAGGCGGTCTCCACCGAGGTCGCGACGACCCTGGCGACGATCACGGCGGCAATCGGCACGATCAGCCAGCATGTCGATGGCGTCACCGCCTCGATGGATGAGCAGGCGCAGGCCACGGGCAAGATCCTGGGCAGTATGCAGCAGGCCGCCGACGGGGTGTCGAGCATCAGCACGGGGCTGGACAACTGGACCATCGGGATGGAGGAGCGGCGCACCGAGCGAAGAACGCGCGTCCTCCTGCAGGCCGGGATCCGCCTGCCCGGTGGCGAACGCATTGCCTGCTCCATCCGCGACCTGTCGGAGGGCGGCGCACGATTGCATCTCGGTCAGGCGGCGCAGGTGCCGGATCGGTTCGAGATCATCATCGATGCCGACGGACGCCAGTTCGACTGTGCCGTGCGGCATCGGTTGGGCATGAGTCTGAACGTGCAGTTCCTGTCGGCGAAGAACGGACGATCGGCGGGCGCAAGCGCTCGGTAGGGTAGGCTGCCCTCCTACGCCCTCGCTTTGAGGGGCGGGCTTGTCCAATCGGCCAGAGCCGGCCCCGATCTGTTGGCTGCAGATTGCCAGCCTCAGGAGCTTGGTACTCCCCGGTGACGGGTCTGTCGCCACGGGGCCAAGTCCTGGTCGCGTCCCAGGCGGTGGTGTAGCTGACGGGTGGTCGGCGGCGATTGCCGGGTAGGGTCGGGTTGCGACGACCAACCCCGCACCCGAGAGATCCCCGATGACCGACGCGATGATGACTCTGCGCGGCCTCCTCGAGAAGAGTGCCGATGCGGATTTGTTGCGCGAGATGATCGGCTTTGCGGCCGAGCGCCTGATGGAACTGGAGGTAGGCGAGCAGATCGGGGCAGCCCACGGTGAGAAGAGTGCCGAGCGGCTGGTCCAGCGCAACGGCTGCCGTGACCGGGACTGGCAGACGCGAGCCGGCACGGTCGAACTGCGCATCCCCAAGCTCAAGAGGGGCCCGTGCTTCCCCGGTTTCCTGGAGCCGCGCCGGATGGCCGAGAAGGCGCTCACCGCGGTGATCCAGGAGGCCTACATCCAGGGATCTCGACCCACTCGGTCGACGACCTCGTCCAGGCCATGGGTGGTACCGGTGTCTCGAAGAGCCAGGTCTCGCGCCTGTGCCAGGAGATCGACGAGCGGGTGGGCGCGTTCCTCGAGCGCCCCATCAAGGGCGAGTGGCCGTATCTCTGGATCGCTGCGACCTACGTGAAGGTGCGCCAGGACGGCCGGATCGTCTCGGTGGCCGTCATCGTGGCGGTCGGCGTGAACACTGACGGTCGCCGCGAAGTCCTCGGCATGGACGTCGGCCCGTCGAACGCAACCTGGCAACGCTGCCGGGTCCACCTCATGAGGAATGTCCTCGCCCATGCCGGCCGCTCGGGTCGCCGCGTCGTCTCGGCCTTCATCGCCACCGCGTTCGCTCGAGGCACGACGCGGAGGCGGCCCGTCTGCAATGGCGGCGGGTCACCGATCAGCTCCGCCCCAAGGTGCCCAAGCTCGCGACCCTGATGGACACGGCCGAGCCCGACGTGCTGGCCGACGGGCTTCCCGGCCGCCCATCGGGTCAAGCTCCACTCCACGAATCCGCTGGAGCGCCTGAACGGCGAGATCAAACGCCGGACCGAGGTCGTGGGCATCTTCCCCAACGAGGCTGCCATCACACGTCTCGTCGGCGCGATCCTGCTCGAACGAAACGATGAATGGGCCGTCCAGCGCTCCCGCTCCATCACCCTGGAAAGCATCACCCCCGATCGGCGATGATCCCCTCGTCAGCCTGCCGACCCTGGCCGCTTGATCCTCCCCGCCCAAGCCGGTCCTCGTGGTGGCCCTCACCGAGCTACACCACGCCAAGGGACACGATCATCGCAGCTCCGCGTCAGCGCAACACCGATGCCGAGAAGGCGGCTCCGAAGGAAGGCAGGATCCCGGAGGCGTGGGCGGCAAGACCGAAGAAGCTCGCACAAAAGGATCGCGATGCTCGCTGGACCCTGAAACGAGCCAAGGCACGGCCCGCAAAGGCGGACGGTGCTAAGGCCAAGGTCGAGATCGCCATTCTGGTGTTCGGGTACAAGATGCATGTCTCGAACGACTGCAAGCATGGGTTCGTCCGCGGCTTCAGCGTCACCAGCGCGGCTGCCCATGATGGAGCGCAATCAGACAGGTCGGAAGCCGACATTCCCGGCCATCAAATCCCCCCACTCGCGCGGCCCCGCACCCCTTCGGCAACGGAGCGTCAACGCCTCTCGGGCTTCAGTGGCGGCATGGCATCCTCCGCATCCGGCCCCTCCCCGCTGCCCGCCGACGTCCTGGCGTTTCCGGGGGATGCGGGCCTGCGCGCCGAGGCCCTGGCCTGGCAGGACGAGCTCGCACGGGAGCGGCGCCTGTCGCCCAACACCGTCGAGGCCTATGTGCGGGACCTGCGCCAGTTCCTGGTCCATCGCGCCGGGCGGCACGGCACGCCCGGCATCGCCCAGCTCGTCGCGCTGAAACCGCGGGATGTGCGCGCCTTCATGGCGGCGCGCCGGGCGGAGGGGGTCGGCGGGCGCTCGCTGATGCGGGCGCTGGCGGGCCTGCGCTCCTTTGCGCGCCACCTGGAGCGCGAGGGCCACGGCACCGTGGCGGCCTTGGGCGCCGTGCGCTCGCCCAAGGTGGAACGGCGCCTGCCGCGTCCGATCCCGATCGCCGCCGCGCGGGCGATGAGCAGCCCCGACCTGCGCGCCGGCGAGGCCCGCGAGCCCTGGGTGCTGGCGCGCGACGCCGCCGTGCTGGCCCTGCTCTACGGCTCGGGCCTGCGCATCTCGGAAGCCCTCGGGCTCCGGGCCCGGGACGCGCCCCTGCCGGGCCTCGATTCCGTCACCGTGCTGGGCAAGGGCGGCAAGTCCCGGATGGTGCCGGTGCTGCCGGTGGTCGCGGCGGCGGTGGCCGAATACTGCGCCGCCTGCCCCTACGCCCTGGCGCCGGACGGTCCGCTCTTCGTGGGCGCCAAGGGCGGTCCGCTCTCGCCCCGGATCATTCAATACGCGGTGGCGGCGATGCGCGGTGGGCTCGGCCTGCCCGAGAGCGCGACGCCGCACGCCCTGCGCCACTCCTTCGCCACGCACCTCCTGGCGCGCCAGGGCGAGTTGCGGGCGATCCAGGAACTGCTCGGCCACGCCTCCCTGGCCACCACCCAGCTCTACACCAAGATCGACGCGACCCGACTGATGGAGGCCTTCGATGCCGCCCATCCGCGCGCGGGCCAGGCCCCGCTCCGGGCGGCGGCGCTGCGCGAGAAAAGCCGTGCGCCGGGTCCCCGCCCCGCGCTAGGACCGGGGGCATGATCCGCCCCCGCCTGTTCGTGCCCCGCCGATGACCCAACACGCTCCCGCGAAACAGGACCTGTTGGCCGCCCTGCGCCGCGGCGACTGCGCCGGGGCCACGGCTCTGCGCTTTCCCCCCGGCCTGACCACGTTTCCGCGCGAGATCCTCGACCTCGGCGACAGTCTCGAACGGCTGGACCTGAGCGGCAGCGCCCTCACGGCGCTGCCGGAGGATTTCGGCCGCCTGCGGCGCCTGCGCGTGCTGTTCTGCTCGGGCAACCGCTTCACCCGCCTGCCGCCGGTGCTCGGCGACTGCCCGGCCTTGAGCCAGGTCGGCTTTCGCGGCACCGGGCTCGTGGAGGTGCCGGGCGAGGCCCTGCCGCCGGCCCTGCGCTGGCTCACCCTGACGGACAACCAGATCGCCACCCTGCCCGACGCCCTCGGGCAGCGGCCGATGCTGCAGAAGCTGATGCTGTCGGGCAATCGCCTGCGGCGCCTGCCCGACAGCCTGGAGGGTGCCGCCAACCTCGAACTGGTGCGGCTGGCCGCCAACCGGCTGGAGGCGCTTCCGCCCTGGCTCGCCACCCTGCCGGCCCTCGCCTGGACCTCCTATGCCGGTAATCCCGTGGCCGACGAGCCGGTGCTGCCCGCGGTGCCGGCGGTGGCCTGGGGCGAGCTCGAACCCGGCGCCCGCCTGGGCGAGGGAACCTCGGGGCGGGTGCACCGGGCGCTGTGGCGCCGCGACGGGGGCGCGGCCGACGCCGTCGCCCTCAAGCTGTTCAAGGGCACCATGACCAGCGACGGCCTGCCCGCCCGCGAGATGGAAGCCTGCCTCGCGGCCGGGGCACACCCGCACCTCACCGGCGCCCTCGGGCGCGTCGTCGATCATCCGGACGGCAGCGAGGGCCTGCTGATGCGGCTCCTGCCGGAGTCCTGGCGGGTGCTGGCCGGGCCGCCGAGCCTGGAGAGCTGCAGCCGCGACGTCTACGCGGCCGGCCTGACCCTGACGCCGGCGGCGGCCGTGCGCATCGCCCGCGGCACGGCCGAGGCCTGCGCCCATCTCCACGCCCGCCGCATCCTACACGGCGACCTCTACGGCCACAACATCCTGTGGGACGGCACGGACGGGCAAGCCGTCGTCAGCGATTTCGGCGCCGCCTCGATCCTGCCGGACGGCCCCATTGGCGCGGCCCTGCGCCGGGTCGAGGTGCGGGCCTGGGGCCTGCTGCTCGGCGAACTCCTGGACCTCGCCGGGATCGGGACCGGTCCCTGGCGCCACCTCGAAGGGGCCTGCACCCGGCCCGAGATCGGGGAGAGACCGGATTTCGCCGACATCCTCGCGCATCTCCCGCAGGCCGAGGCGTAGGCGCGCGCCGGCGCTCCGCCTGAGATGCGCAAAGCACAGGCGTCTTCCGTCGCGAGCCGCCGACCGGCCAGACCCGCGCGGCGACGCGGCGCGGCCCCGATTTCGTCACGGTCTCCCGCCAGGGACGCGTCCGGAATCAGGGGGTTAGGGTCATCATGAAGGCAATCACCACCGCGCTTCTGCTCACGGGCGCGCTCGCGGCGCCGCAGGCTGCGCTCGCCGCGAGCAGGACCACGGTCGGCGTCGGCACCGGCGCAGTGGCCGGCGCCCTGGTCGGCGGACCGGTGGGCGCGGTCGTCGGCGGCATCGTCGGCGGCTATATTGGCGCCACCTCCGAGAGCCCCCGCCCGCGCCGCCGCCGGGTCCGCGCCGCCCGCCGGGCCTCCGTGGCACCGCGCAGGCTGCACGTGGCCGAGGAAAGCGCCGCCCCGGTCCGCGCGGCCGGACCAGCCGCCACCGGCAGCCTCACGCCGGTCACGACGGCGCCCGCCACGACCACCTGGCGGAACCCGCGGTAGCGGGATATCTCCACCGTTCGGAACGCGGGCCGACCGTCCGAGTTGGGTGGATTTTCGGAATGTCAGCTTGCTGACGTGAATCTTGAAAAGCCGACGTTGCTCGAACGCTGACTTGAGCCGTACGCCGGGCGTTTTCTCAGGCGAGCGCTGCAAGCTTCAGTGCATGGTCTCGGATGTCCGGCGGCCAAGCCGTCATGCGGTCGGTAAAGCCTCCGGCATCACCGGCGAAGAGCGCCCGGATCGCTTCCTCGTACCCAGGAAGATCGCCAGCCAACGCTGATAGGAACCGGTATCCGGCCTCCTTGGCTGCCTTCGTACGGGTCTGCCCGCCATCTGCTCGCCGCGCTTCGTCAACGAGGCGCCGCAACGCCTGCGATGCACCTCCCGGCTGGGATGCAAGCCACTCCCAATGACGGGGAAGCAGCGTCACCTCGCGAGCGATGACCCCGAGCTTCGGGCGACCACGGCTCCTTGGAGCACCATCGGGGTCCGGTCGGTTATCGACGGTGCTCGTGGCGTCTTCCGCACTCGCGAGTTCGGCGAATCGTGCGGTGATATCCGGCTCGGTTCCACGCAGATCGAGGTCGATGACGGCACCCGACCTATCGTCGAAGGTCAAGATCGGATCGCCTTCTTCCGCCGCATGCGCTTTCACGGCGAGAGCCACGTCGATCAGGCGACCGCTGGCGAGCCGCCGCACGCCCACAAACGCGGTGAACGTCCTCATCGGGTCTTCTGACATGGCACCTCCATCCTGACCGTCATAGCGGAAGCGAGCCCTTGTCGTCAATTTTACCCGGATGATATTGCGCGCAAGTATCAGCGTTGATAGCGTCGCTGCCGATCCACGAGGGCATGTGATGAGAACCGAAGACCGAAAGGCGGCTGTTAACGCCTACAAGAAGCGGGAGGTCGAAGGCGGCATCTACGCCGTCCGCTGCGAGGCGTCCGGGGAGGTTTGGGTCGGTGGGGCGCCCGACCTCTCCAAGATCCAGAACCGCCTCTGGTTTACCCTCCGACAGGGCACGAACACGCACCGTTCGCTCCAGATCGCTTGGAATGCGCATGGAGCGGAGGCGTTCAGCTTCGAGCTCGTCGAGCGGTTGGATGCTGAAGAGATCGGATACGTCCGCGACCGGGTGATGAAGGAGCGTCTTGTCCTGTGGGCAGAGCAGCTTCGGGCTGTCCGGATATGAGCACAGAGCCCAGGCCAGCACGATTGACGGCCAACGGCGTCACCCTGGCCTATGACAGCTTCGGAGACGAGGCGGCTGAGACGATCCTTCTGATCGCGGGGCTCGGTACGCAGATGATCCGCTGGGCCGCCCCCTTCTGCCGCGCGTTGGTGACGCGCGGCTATCGTGTCGTGCGGTTCGACAACCGGGACACAGGACGCTCGACCCACTTTACCGAGCACGGCGCGATGAATTTCGCGGCCTTAGCCGCGACGCTTGCCGAGGGGCGACGGCCGGAACTCGCCTACACGCTCGACGACATGGCCTCAGACGCGCTCGGCTTGCTCGACGTCCTGTCCATACGCCGCGCCCACGTCGTCGGTCGCTCGATGGGCGGCATGATCGCCCAGATCATGGCAAGCGAGCACCCGTCCCACGTTCTCTCGCTCACCTCGATCATGTCGAGCACAGGCAATCCGTGTCTGCCACCGGCCGCGCCCGACGCGTTGGCAATCATGATGCGTCCCGCTCCCGATCCCGTCTTGGACGAGGCGGGCTTCCTCGATCACGGCGTCGCTTTCGCACGCCGCATTGCTGGCACTGCTCATCCGTTCGACGAAGGGGGCTGCCGCGCTCTCCTCCAAGAGGAAGTTCGGCGAGGCCGTGCGCCGGGCGGGTTCGGACGACAGGTCGCGGCGGTCGGGGTGGCTGGCGACCGTCGCTCACGGCTTGCCGCGATCACGGCGCCGACACTCGTCATTCACGGGACGGACGATCCTCTTTTTCCTCCTGCCTGCGGCGAGGACACTGCAGCCTCGATCCCGAATGCGGAGATGATGTTGATCCCCGGGATGGGCCATGATCTGCCGCCATCCTTATACCGAGCCATTGCCGATGCGATCGAGCGAACCACTCGCCGTTCAACCATCTCTGCATCAGGAGATGAGAAGAGCACCATCCAAGGGGTCGAATGACCGCTTTCGAGAAGGCCGCCGCGCTATCCCTATGACGTTGTTGGGTCGAACGCAGACGGTCCCGAACGTCGGGCTTCGGCGGCCTGGACAGTCGCCCAAGCTCCACCATCCACAACGCGCGCCTCAGGCGCCGCCCCACTGCATGGTCAGGCCGCCGTCGACCACCAGGGTGTGCCCGGTGACGTAGTCGGAATCGTCCGAGGCGAGGTAGAGGATCGCCTTGGCGATCTCGTCCGGCTGGCCCGCCCGGTGCCAGGGGATGCGGTCCAGGGACTGGGCGAGCTTGTCCGGGTTCTCGAAGCGGTCGCTCGTCATCGGCGTCTCGATCAGGCCGGGCGCCACGTTGTTGACGTTGATCCGATCCTCGGCCAGTTCCCGCGCCAGGCTGCGGCAGAGGGAGCCGACGCCGGCCTTGGACATGCCGTAGGGGGCGCTCTCCGGGGTCGGCAGGTGCTGGGCCACCGAGGAGACGATGACGATCTTGCCGCGTCCGCCCGCGGCGCGCCGGACCTTGATGAAGGCCCGGGCGCAGAAGACCGGCGCCATCAGGTTGACGCGCAGGATCCGCTCGAGCGTGGCGTCGTCCATCTCGGCCACCGGCATGCCGCTCATGGCCTGGCCGGCATTGTTGACCAGGATGTCGAGGGCGCCGAGGTCGCGGGCGACCGCCGCGAAGGTCGCCTCCACCGAGGCCGGGTCGCCGACATCGTTCTGGATCACGAGGCAGCGCCGGCCCGCCGCCTCGACCCGGCGCGCGGTCTCGCGGGCTCCGTCCGCATCGGTGTGGTAGGTGATCGCCACGTCGGCGCCTTCGCGGGCGAACAGCTCGGCCGCCGCCTGGCCGATCCCTGAATCCGCGCCGGTGATCAGCGCGCGCTTGCCGTGCAGCTTCATGGTGAGCCGGTCTCCTCGCATCGGGGGTCGATGCGAGGACTAAGGACGCGACGCCCGGTCCTGTTCCGGGCGCCGATCGTCCCGGATCAGGGATGGCTTCGGCTCAGGTGATGACGCTCGGCTCGGAGCGGCCGGTGAGGGCGGCGATGTCGGCCAGCGCGTTCGCCACCGCCACCACCGGGGCGAGCACCTCAGCCACCGGCAATTCGAGCCGGTCGGGGGCGGATTCGTAGCGCTCGAGATAGACCCGCAGGGTCGCGCCCGCCGTGCCGGTGCCGGACAGACGGTAGACCACCCGGGCATCCTCCGCGAAGGTGACGCGGATGCCCTGCTGCTCGGTGACCGAGCCGTCGACGGGATCGACGTAGCGGAAGTCGTCCGCCGCCGCGACGGTGAGATCGCCGAGCTTGGTGCCGGGCAGCGTCGCGAGCTTGGCGCGCAGGCCCTCCATCAGGCGCTTGGCGGCCGCGGACTCGATCTCCTCGTAATCGTGCCGGGTGTAGTAGTCGCGCCCGAACTGCGCCCAGTGGCCCCGCACCACGTCCTGGGCCGGCTTGCCCGTGACCGCCAGGATGTTGAGCCAGATCAGCACCGCCCAGAGGCCGTCCTTCTCCCGGACGTGGTTCGAACCGGTGCCGGCGCTCTCCTCGCCGCAGAGGGTGATGAGACCGGCATCCAGCAGGTTGCCGAAGAACTTCCAGCCGGTGGGGGTCTCGTAGGCCTTGATCCCCAGGGAGGCCGCGACCCGGTCCAGCGCCCGGCTGGTCGGCATCGAGCGGGCGACGCCGGCGAGTCCCTGCGCGTAGCCGGGGGCCAGGTGCGCATGCGCGGCCAGGATCGCGAGGCTGTCGCTCGGGGTCACGAACAGGCCCGGCGCCACGATCATGTTGCGGTCGCCGTCGCCGTCCGAGGCCGCGCCGAGATCGGGCGCGTCGGCGCTCAGCATCAGGTCGTAGAGGTCATGGGCGTGGACCGGGTTCGGGTCGGGATGATGCCCGCCGAAATCCTCCCGCGGCGTCCCGTTGACCACGGTGCCGGCTTGCGCCCCGAACACACCCTCCAGGATGGCGTGGGCGTAGGGGCCGGTGACCGCGCTCATGGCGTCGAAGCGCATGCGGAAGCCGCCGGCGAACAGCCGGGTGATGGCGTCGAAATCGATGAGGTCGCGCATCAGCGCGAGGTAATCGGCGACCGGATCGATCACCGCCACGGTCATGGGGCCGATCCGGGTCTCGCCGAGGGTGTCGAGGTCGAGGTCCGGCCCCTCGACGATGCGGTATTCGGTGAGGGCCTGGGTGCGGGCGTAGATCGCTGCCGTCACGCCCTCGGGGGCCGGGCCGCCATTGGCGGTGTTGTACTTGATGCCGAAATCGCCGTCCGGGCCGCCCGGGTTGTGGCTCGCCGACAGGATGATGCCGCCGATGGCTCCGTGCTTGCGAATGACGCAGGAGGCGGCGGGCGTCGAGAGCAGGCCGCCCCGGCCGACGAGCACGCGGGAAAAGCCGTTGGCCGCCGCGATCCGCAGGGTGGTCTGCACCACCTGCCGATTGAGGAAGCGGCCGTCGCCGCCAAGCACCAGGGTGGCGCCCGCCCGGTCGGGAATGCAGTCGATGATCGCCTGGACGAAGTTCTCGACGTAGCGTGCCTGCTGGAAAACCGGCACCTTCTTGCGCAGGCCGGACGTGCCCGGTTTCTGGTCGTCGAAGGGCGTCGTCGGCACGGTCGTTACGGACATCGTTCTGGCACTCCTCAATCCCGCGCTCAAGAACGCGGTTTGCCCGCGCGGGTCAATCGCCGACGGTCCTGTGGGACGGACCGGTCCTCCGGCACCCGCATCGGCCGGCGTCAGCCAAGCATCGCGCGACCCGATCCGGAGGAACGGCAAGTCGAGGCGAGCAAAGCTGATGGATGTGTCGTTCATGACTTCGCAACCGTTCCTGCGCCCGTAAGACGAGGCCCGCTTGCATCGTCAAGACCACCATGCAAGACCACCATGATTGATAGCCCTCGGCCAGGTGGGTGAGTGTCGAGCCAGGATCCCCGCAAGGATTCGCACGTCCGGTTCAAATCCGGACCCCGGCCTCCATCCGACCTCTCCGCCCGGTCCGCACAACGTCGACTTGCGCGAGGCCGCCGATGCACGGGGCGCACCGTCCCGGCTCGGGATGAATCCCCCCGCTGAGACGTGTTGCCCCGGGAACGATCCGAAACGGTCAAGATTTGTCCTTCACGAATTCGCGCGTGAGGACCATGCATGGAATGCCCCCAGGATGTCAGCCTGCGCGCTGATGCGTCGAGCGCGACCGAAATGCAGCCTCAGGCCGACGACATCCTGCTGGCGCCGCTCGCCGACATTCCGCGCATCAACCTGCGCGAGGCGGGCGAGCCGTGGGACAAGCGCCGCCACGCCGGCAAGGCCCTGCGCGAGGCGGTGCCGCACGCGGCCCACGGGGCGTGGCACCCGCCCGCCAACCGGCCCGACCCGGTCTCGCTGATCGAGGCGGCGCATGACGGGCGCCAGCCGCACCTGATCCCGCTCCGGGTCGCCCGGATGGCGAGTTCGCCCTTCGCCTTCCTGCGCGGCGCGGCGCACGTGATGGCGTGGGACCTCGCCCATACCCCGCGCAGCGGCATCGCGGTGGTGATGAACGGCGACGCGCATCTGGCCAATTTCGGCCTGTTCGGCACGCCTCAGCGCGACATCGTCCTCGACCTGAATGATTTCGACGAGGTGACGATCGGCCCGTGGGAATGGGACCTGAAGCGCCTCGTGGCCAGCATCGAGGTGGCGGCCCGGACCGACGGCGTCGCCAAGCCCGAGCGCCGCGAGGCTGCCCTCGCGGCGGTGGCGGGCTACCAGCACACCATGACCGAACTGGCGCCGCAGGGCCCCCTCGACGTCTGGCATCAGGCGGCGCGGGCCGACCAGCTCGACTTCGCCGGCCTCTCCATCGACGAAGATTCCAAGGCGGTCATCGCCCGGGCGGTGGAGAAGGCGCGCAAGAAGCACAACAAGAGCCTGCTCGCCCGGGTCGGCGAGCGCCGCACCGACGGCGGCTGGCGCTTCAAGGAGGCGCCTCCCATTCTCACCGGCGTCGATGCCGAGACCCGGGAGGCGGTGATCGGCGGGCTGGAGCATTACGCCGAGACCCTGCCGCGCGAGCGCCGCTTCATGTTGAGCCGCTACCACGTGGTCGACGTCGCCCACCGGGTCGTCGGCGTCGGCAGCGTCGGCACCCGGGCCTACGTGGCGCTCCTGTGCGGCAATTCCGACCAGGACGTGCTCTTCCTCCAGGTCAAGGAGGCGGTGACGCCGGCCCACGCGCCCTACCTCTCCGGGATGCCGGATTCCTACGGCGACCACGAGGGCGAGCGGGTGATCTACGGCCAGCGCCTGCTCCAGGCGGTGGGCGATCCGCTGCTCGGCTGGACCACCATCGACGGGCGGCCGTTCTACGTACGTCAGATGAAGAACATGAAGGGCGACATCCCGGTGGCGGGCCTGACCGGGCAGCCGCTGATCTACTTCTCCTGGGCCTACGGCGCCCTGCTCGCCCGGGCGCATGCGCGCACCGGGGATGCGGCCGCCATCGCGGGCTATTGCGGCCGCGACCGTCAGTGCGACCTGCGCGAGGCCCTGGCCGACTGGGCCTTCGCCTATGGCGACCAGAACGAGGCCGACTACGCCGCCTTCCGGGCGGCCATCGCGGACGGTCGCCTCGAGGCGGCGCCCGACCCGGAGATGTGATCCGAAAAGGCGTCCCGGAGGGCATCCAAGGATCTGTGCACAGGTCTGCCCACAGGTCACCCAGAGGGTGCTGCGACAAACTGGGGACGGCGGGGCGAATGACGGAGCCCGGCCCCCTTGGACCGCGTTGCCTGAGTCCAGATCTCAAGCCGGGCAGCGCACCTCTCCGATGGCAAAACGCAGGACCGAGACGTCTTCCGCACACGCTTCCCCCGCTCCGGCACGCACGCCGAAAACGCCCACGTTGAAAACACCCACCTCGAAAACATCCGCGTCGAAAACATCCGCGCCGAACACGTCTGCATCCAGAACCCGCCCCCGCAAGGCCGCCGGTCGCAACGCCGTCGCGCCCAAGCGGACCGAGCCGGCCCCGGCCCCCGCCAGTCCCGAGATCGTCGCGCCCCTCGTGCCCACCGGCGCCCTCGCGGTGGCCCTCCTGGGGCTGACCGAGTGCGGCAGGCCCCTGATCCACATGGCCCGCGAAAGCCATCGCCTGGAGGCCATCGCGGGCATCCTTCGGGCGCTGTCGCCGGATCGCACAGTCGCCCTCTATCCGGAATGGGACTGCCTCCCCTACGACCGGGCCTCGCCCTCGCGCGGGGTGATGGGCGCACGCACCGGCGTGTTGCGCTGGCTCACCGACACCGCGGCCCTGCCCGACATCGTGCTCACCACCGCCCCGGCGCTGATCCAGCGCGTGCCCCCGGCCGAGACCTGGGCGGGCGCCCACCTGGAGATCCGCATCGGCGACGCCCTCGATCCGCCCGCGATCACCGATGCCCTGCAGCGCCTCGGCTACATCCTCGACGACCGGGTCGACGAGCCCGGCGAGGTCGCGGTCTGGGGCCGCACCGTGGACGTCTTCCCGGCCGCCGCCGACCGGCCTTGCCGCATCGAGTACGAAGCCGGCCGGGTCACGGCGATCCGCTCCTACGACCCGGTCTCGCAGCGCTCGCTGGCCGATGCCGAGGTCCTCGTCATCGATCCCGCCACCGAGATCCTCCTGGCCGAGGGCTCGGAGCACCGGCTGGAGCCCTTCACCGGGCAGGAGCACGGCCTCGCCCGGTTCTATCCGGCTCTCGTCACCGTGCTCGACCAGGTGCCCGACGCCCGCCTCGTCGTCGAGGAGGGGGCCGAAGAGCGGGCGCAGGCCTTCTTCGAGCAGATCGCCGAGGGGCGGGAATCCGCAGCCCGGTCCCGGCGCGGGGCGGCCGACGATGGCGGCCTCTACCTGAGCCCCGAGGCCTGGGCGACCCAGCTCGCCGCGCGGCGCGTCGCCGACGCCGAGACGGCGGAGGGCGAGGATCTCACCATGCCGGCCTTCGTGCGCAAGGCCCGGCCGAACACCGCGCTGGCCGAGACCCTGCGCGAGCGCCTCACGGCGGGCGACCGCATCCTTCTCACGGGGCCGGCCGAGCCTCTGGCGCGGCTGGTGCGCATCGCCGAGCGGGCGCTCGGCCGCAAGGCCCGCCGGGTGGGCGCCTGGGCCGAGGCGACCGCGGCCAAGCCCGGCGCCCTGCTCATCCTGGAAGCCCCGATCGAGGCCGGCTTCCGGGTGCCGGACCAGGGCATGGCGGTGATCGCCGCCGCCGATCTCTTCGGGGCACGCGCCGCCACCGTGGCGAGCGGAGGCCCGAGCGCCATCCTGCCCATCGGCGAGGTGGAGCTGCGGATCGGCGACGTCGCCGTCGACCGCGACAACGGGCTCTGCGTGTTCGAGGGGCTGGAGGCGGTGAGCACCGGCACCGGCGGCCAGGAAGACGCCCTGCGCCTGCGCTTTGCCGGGGACGGCATCCTGATGGTTCCGGTGTCCCAGGCCGACCGGATCTGGCGCTACGGCTCCGAGGCCGAGGCCGTGACCCTGGACAAGCTGGAAGGCGGATCCTGGGGCCGTCGTCGCCTCGAAGCCGAGGCCTGCATGGCCCGGGCCGCCCGGGTGATGCTGGCGGATGCCGAGAAGCGCCGGGCGGTCCGCGCACCGGTGCTGGCGCCGCCGGACCGCGAGATGGAGCGCTTCGCCGCCGGGTTCGGCTTCGCCCTGACGGCCGACCAGGCCGGGGCGGTGAGCGGCGTGATGGCCGACCTCGCCTCCGGCCGGCCGATGGACCGCCTCGTCTGCGGCGATGTCGGCTTCGGCAAGACCGAGGTGGCCCTGCGCGCCGCCGCCGCCGCGGTGTTCGCCGGCAAGCAGGTGGCGATCGTCGCCCCCACCACCGTCCTGGCGCGGCAGCACGTGCAGACCTTCACCCGGCGCTTCGCGCGCTTCGGCGTGGAGGTCGCGCACCTCTCGCGCCTCGTCTCGCCGGCGGATGCCAAGCGGGTGAAGGCCGGGCTCGCCGACGGCTCGATCCGTCTCGTGGTCGGCACCCACTGCCTCGCGGCCAAGGGTGTGGCCTTTGCCGATCTCGGCCTGATGGTCATCGACGAGGAGCAGCGCTTCGGCACCAAGATCAAGGAGGGCCTGCGTCAGGCGGCCGGCGACGGCCACGTGCTGACGCTGACCGCGACACCGATCCCCCGCACCCTGCAGAGCGCCCTGGTCGGCCTCCAGAGCCTCAGCGTCATCGCCACGCCGCCTTCCGTGCGGCAGCCTATCCGCACCGTGATCGCCGCCTTCGAGGACGCGGCGATGCGGGACGCGCTGATGCGCGAGCATCGGCGCGGCGGCCAGAGCTTCGTCGTCTGCCCGCGCATCGAGGACATCGCCCCGATGGCGGCGCGCCTCGCCAAGCTGGTGCCGGACCTGACGACCATGATGGCCCACGGCGAGCTCAAGGCCGCCGAGATGGATGACGTGATGGTGCGCTTCGCCGATGGCGAGGGCGATGTGCTGCTCGCCACCAGCATCATCGAGAGCGGACTCGACGTACCGCGCGCCAACACCATGCTGGTCTGGGATGCGGAGCGCTTCGGCCTGTCGCAGCTGCACCAGCTGCGCGGCCGGGTCGGGCGTGGCCAGCGCCGCGGCGTCGTCTATCTGCTGCACCGCCCGGACCGGCCGCTGTCGTCCGCCACCGAGAAACGCCTGCGGACCCTGGAGGCCCTCGACCGCCTTGGTGCGGGCTTCGCCATCAGCGCCCGCGATCTCGACCTGCGCGGCGCGGGCGACCTCGTCGGCGAGAACCAGGCCGGCCACGTCAAGCTGATCGGCCTGGGGCTGTACCAGCACCTGCTGCACCTGGCCCTGCGGGCGGCCAAGGGCGAGCCGGCGGAGGACTGGAACCCCGAGATCCGCCTCGGCCTCTCCGGCTCCGTGCCGGCGGATTACGTGCCCGAGCCCGAAGTGCGGCTGAGCCTCTATACCCGCACCCTGCGCCTCACCAATCCGGAAGAGGTCGAGGCCCTGCGCAGCGAGGTGGTCGACCGCTTCGGCCCGCCGCCCACGCCCTTCGAGGACCTGATCGCCCTCGCCCGGCTCCGGGTCGGCTGCCTGGCGCTCGGCATCCATCGCCTCTGCGGCGGCCCGCAGGGTCTGGCGGCCGACCTCCGGCCCAACGCGCCGCCGCTGGCCGTGCCGGCCCACGCCCATATCGAGCGCCGGGACAACCGCGTGCTCCTGCGTCAGGGCCACGACGACCCGGCCGAGCGCGGCCGCCTCGCCGCTGCCTTCCTCGAGCGCCTGACGGCGCAGGGCGATCGCGGAGCCGGTGCGAAGGCCGGCTGACGCGTCGAACGATCGGGCGGAACGCCCGATCGACCCCGTCCGCACCGGTCAGACGGCCATCCCTGCCGTGGGCGGGATGACCGCGCCCGAAGCGTAGCGCCGGCGGTCGGCCGAAATCCGGCTGCCGCAGCGTGCGAGGTGCATCGTGCACAGGCCTGAATCGCGCGAGCCACCGTCGTCTCAATCTTTTCGGCGCGTCACGATCCGGCCCTGCGCAGTCCGGCCCCCGCCGTCGCCCCAATCCTCCGGTCTCGCGCCAGCAGATGGCCGTCGATGCGACGGTCCGACGCGTCGTTGGAGCGCTCTCATGTCCAGGTTGCACCCGTTCAACTCGGGATCATCGCCTGTGTCTGGCGCGCAACAGGCGATGGATCAGCAATTTTAAGTACGCATTCGTCTTGCGGATCAATCTGCGGGTGATATCGACCTTGATGGCTTTTTCAATCCATCCGGAACTATAGACGATGTCTTCAGCCGCCTCAAAAGCAAAAGATATACTGAAATCGGTTTTCTATAAAGAGGGCAGCTACAAACAGGCAACGATATCGGGGACAAAATTCAATATCCCGATCAACAAAAGTTTTCATTCGCAACATCTGAAGTCATACGAAGATTACTTCCACGATTTCATTGAATTATCGCTGAAGTTGAATCCGGGACTCTTCGTCGATGTGGGGGTCAATGTCGGGCAGATCCTTCTCAAGATGAAGTCCATCGAGCCGTCGCGGGCCTATGTCGGCTTCGAGGCGTCGGTTCCCTGCTGCGCTTACGTGTATGACCTGATCGACGCCAACGCGATCAAGGGGTGCAAGATCATCCCCTTTGGCCTCAGCGATCAGGCCTGCCTGGTGCCGTTCTACTATTCGAGCGCGGTCGATCCCCAGGCCACCATCGTGCAGGGCTTCTGGACCGGCGCGAATCAGCGTTCCTACGAGCGGTTCATCTATGTCAGCCGAGGCGACGAGGTGCTGGCGACCCTGGGGACGGACACCGTCGGGATCATCAAGATCGACGTGGAGGGCGGCGAGCTGGAGGTCCTCAAGGGCCTGGTCGACACGATCGGGCGCGACCGGCCGCTCATCCTGTCCGAGGTGCTGCCATTCGTCGAACGGCAGAACGTCGCCGAGCAGGCGACGATGCTGCGGCGCCGGCAGCGCTGCGAGGAACTGACCCGCCTGATCGAATCGCTGGACTATGTCTGCCTGCGAGCCCTGCCGCGATTCCAGGTCGAAGAGGTGGAATCCTTCGGCGCGCAGGAGTTCGTGGCCGACCGCACGAACTATGTCATGCTGCCCCGCGAACAGAAGAGCGTGTTCCTGAACGCGTTGCACCGCAAGGCAGCCTGAGGCCGCCCGACGCGCCGGCGGATTGGGGACGTTTCCGCCTTTGCGCCGGCCGCATCACGGGAGCCGGCATCGCTCAACGCCGGCCGTGGAACGAGGCACCGCGCGGGACCGGCTCGGGCGGCCTCGGATCGCGCAGGCGCAGGACCACGATGGCGGCAAGCGCGGCGGTCACTGCGATGATGAGCAAGCGTGGTCAGTCTGTTGGACCGGTCGCGGTTCACAGGCAACGTCCGTCGTGCTTCCCCGCCACCGTCGCGAGCCGGCCGACCTCCACCCCCCAGCGGACGCGCCACGTCAGGGTGCAGGATGACTCGGAGACAGTAAATCGCATCCGACGCTCGTCGGACGGGTCAGCCGCCATCAGGTCGCGGCCGAAGCCCTCGGCCTGCAGGCGCTGGACCAGGACCGATTCCGGCGACCCAAGCGGGAAGGTATCGGCGATGCGGGCCGCGAAAGCCGCGTCGGCCTGTGCAAAGCCGGCGGGCAGGTCGCGCAGCAGGGGCGGCCGCGCCCGATGCGGTCCGGCCGTGGCGAGGACCAGGAGGGGCACGGCGAACAGAATGGTCAGCGCGAGCAGCACGGCCCCGCTGAACAGGATGACCAACGTCCGCCCCGTCATGGCGTAGCCTCGGCGATGCCAGCATCCCCTGCGGAGCTGCGCGCGAAGGTTACGCCTCACTCGCTTCAATGCAACTCATAGATGCATTCGTGTTCAGCTTCCGGGCTTGCGCACCGCCGAGGCGACATCGAGCGGCTTCGGCAGAAGGCCGAGGCGGTGGAAGGTGTCGGCGACGCGCTGCTGGTCGGCGGTGGTCTCGGCGTTCAGGGGCGTGACCCCGTAGGTGAGGCGCCGCAGCGCCACCGTGAGGATCGGGGCCGGAATGCCGACCGAGGGCGCGAGCTCGGCCGCCACCGCGTCGGTGTTGTCCTTGGCCCAGGCATCGATCTCGCCGATGGCGGCGAGCGTCGCGTCGAGGGCCGGGCCGTTGGCCGCCGTGAAGGCGCGGGTCGAGAGGTAGAACTGGCGATTCGGCACGAGGCCGGTGCCGTCGACGAGGATGCGCCCGCCGGTGCTGCGCTCGCCCGAGGCCAGGAAGGGGTCCCAGATCGCCCAGGCGTCGACCGCGCCCCGGGCGAAGGCGGCGGCCCCGTCGGCCGGCGCCAGGAAGGTCGGGCTCACGGCCTCGTAGGGCACACCGGCCTGCTCGAGGGCGCGGACCAGGAAGTAGTGGACGTTCGAGCCCTTGTTCAGGGCGATCTTCCGGCCGCGCAGGTCCGCCACCGTGCGGATCGGGCTGTCCTGCGCCACCAGGATCGCCTCGCCCTTCGGCGCCGCCGGCTCGTGCCCGACATAGAGCAGGTCCGGGTTGGCGGCCTGGGCGAAGATCGGGGGCGCCTCGCCGGCCGAGCCGAGATCGACGGCCCCGGCATTCAGCGCCTCCATCAGGGGCGGCCCCGAGGGGAACTCGGCCCAGGTGACGCGGTAGCCGAGCGGCTTCAGGCGCTGCTCCAGCAGGCCCTTGCCCTTGAGAAGCACCAGCGTGCCGTATTTCTGATAACCGATGCGGATGACTTTCTCGTCCGCGCGGGCGTGCAGGGTGCCGAAGGTCAGCAGCGCCAGGGCGGTGAGGAGAATCCAGGCGCGGCGCGTGCCGTCGGGGCGGAGCGCAAGGGCACGGGTGGCGGCGGGCATGGGGGGCTCCTTCACGCGGGGATGCTCGGGCTCGATGTTCGATGGATGAACCCAGCCGCTCGGCTTCCCTCTGCTCTCCGTCATCCCGGAGCCGCGCAGCGGAGTCCGGGAACCAGAAACACAGGTGGGGCAGAATCCGATGCTGTCGCGGCTCTGGATTCCGGGCTCGCCTGCGGCGCCCCGGAATGACGGTGGCTCTCCTGTCCGCCAAGCTCTCGTCGTTCGGGGACGTCGCCCCCTCAATGCGCCGCGATGCGGCGGCTGGGCACGATGTCGTTGGCGATGACCTCGCCGAAGGGGCCGTTGTTGCGGGCGTTGCTGGGCGCGACGCCGGTGGTGGCCCGCAGGGGGAGCTTCGGGAAGACCAGCTCGGCGAAGCGGTAGGCCTCCTCCAGGTGCGGGTAGCCCGACAGGATGAAGCGGTCGATGCCGAGGTCGATGTATTCCTTCATGCGGTCGGCCACCTGATCGGCCGAACCGACCAGGGCGGTGCCGGCGCCGCCGCGCACCAGGCCGACGCCGGCCCAGAGGTTCGGCGACACTTCGAGCTTGGTGCGGTCGCCCCCGTGCAGGGCCATCATGCGGCTCTGCCCGACCGAATCCTGGCGCTTGAGCGTGGCCTGGGCCTTGGCGATGGTCTCGTCGTCGAGGCGCGAGATCAGGTTTTCGGCAGCGGCCCAGGCCTCGCCCTCGGTCTCGCGCACGATGACGTGCAGGCGGATGCCGTACGAGAAGGTCTTGCCCTTGCGGTCGGCCGCCTCGCGGGCCTTGGCGATCTTTTCCGCGACGCCGGCCGGAGGCTCGCCCCAGGTCAGGTAGACCTCGCAATGCTCGGCCGCGACCTCGATGCCGGCCGGCGACGAACCGCCGAAATAGAGCGGCGGGTAAGGCGTCTGCACGGGCGGGAAGATCACCCGGCCCTCCTCGACCTTGAGGTGCTTGCCCGCGTAGCTGACGGTCTCGCCCGACATCAGCCCGCGCCAGATGTGCAGGAACTCGTCGGTGACGACGTAGCGCTCGTCATGATCGAGGAAGACGCCGTCGCCGCGCAGCTCGACGGGGTCGCCGCCCGTGACGACGTTGATCAGCAGGCGCCCGTCCGAGATCCGGTCGAGGGTCGCGGCCATGCGGGCGGCCATCGCGGGCTCCTGCAGGCCGGGGCGCACGGCGACGAGGAAGCGCAGGCGCTTGGTCAGGGGCGCCAGCGCCGAGGCCACCACCCAGGAATCCTCGCAGGAGCGGCCGGTGGGCAGGAGCACGCCGTAATAGCCGAGCTCGTCCGCCGCCTGGGCGATCTGGCGGAGATAGGCGATCGAGACGTCGCGGGCGCCTTCCTGCGCACCGAGATAGCGGCCGTCGCCGTGGGTGGGGAGGAACCAGAGAACGTCGGTCTGTCCAGTCATGGGGGCTCTCGTGTGGTGGGAGGCGGCGGCGCTCAGGACGGCGCGCGCTCGGACAACAGGTGATCGAGGATGCGGCCTTCGAGAGCCGCGAGGTCGGCGTCGCCCCGGCGTCGGGGCCGGGGCACGTCGACCGTCACGTCGAGGGCGATGCGGCCGGCCTCCACCACCAGGATGCGGTCGGCCATCGCCACGGCCTCGGCGACGTCGTGGGTGACCAGGATGGCGGTGAAGCCCTGCGCCCGCCAGATCCGCTCGATCATCGCCTGCATGTCGATGCGGGTCAGGGCGTCGAGGGCGCCGAGCGGCTCGTCGAGGGCGAGCAATCCGGGACCGCTGACGAGAGCGCGGGCCAGGGCCACGCGCTGGCGCTGGCCGCCCGACAGGGTCGCGGGCCAGTTGCCGGCCTTCTCGGACAGGCCGACCTCGGCCAGGGCCGCCTCGGCCTTGGCGCGCCGCTCGGCCTTGCGGCCACCCTCGCCGAGACCCACCGCCACGTTGTCGACGACGCGGGCCCAGGGCAGCAGGCGCGGCTCCTGGAACATGATGCGCTTCGAAGGCGTGCGCAGGGCCTCGGATTCGAGGGCGATGCGGCCGGCACTCGGCTGCTCCAGGCCGAGGATCAGCCGCAGCAGGGTGCTCTTGCCGCAGCCCGAACGCCCGACCACGGCGACGAACTGCCCGGCCGGGATGTGCAGGTCGAGCCCCTCGATCACCGTGTGGCCGTCGAAGTCCTTCCGTAAATCCCGGATCGTGACGCCGATGCCGGTGGCGGAGGCCTGCGGCGCGACCCGAGGCGACGCCTTCGGGGCGGCGACCCCGCGCGGTTTCAGGTCGCGGATCGGCGTGTCCTCGCGAAGCTGGGAATCGTCAGGGACGCGAAGGGCGGTGGCGAGCATGGGGCGGACCGTCGAATGGGAGAAGGGGGTTTTGGGAGCGCCGCTGGCGTGAAGCGGCACGCCTCGAAGGTCTGGTCGAAGGTCTGGCGCTCCCTCCCGCTTGGCGAGGAGGAGAGGCGCCAACGGCGCATCACGCGTTCCGGTAGGCCGGGTTCCAGGCCAGGAACCGGCGCTCCAGCAGGCGGGTGACGGCGTCGGCAGCCTTGCCGAGGCCGGCGTAGATCACGATCGCCAGCACCACCACGTCGACCAGCATGAACTCGCGGGCCTGCATCGCCATGTAGCCGAGGCCGGACGAGGCCGAGATCGTCTCGGCGACGATCAGCGTCAGCCACATGATGCCGAGCGCGTAGCGCAGGCCGACGAAGATCGAGGGCAGCGCGCCGGGCAGGACCACGCGGGTGAACAGGGTGGTCGCCGACATGCCGTAGACCCGGCCCATCTCGACGAGCTGCGGGTCGACCGAGCGGATGCCGTGCAGGGTGTTGGCGTAGACGGGGAAGAACACCCCGATCGCCACGAGGAAGAGCTTGGCCTCCTCGTCGATGCCGAACCACAGGATCACCAGGGGGATCAGCGACAGGTGCGGGATGTTGCGGATCATCTGCAACGTCGTGTCGGTGAGGCGCTCGGACAGGCGCGACAGGCCGTTGGCGAGGCCGAGCGCGAAGCCGATGCCGCCGCCGATGAGGAAGCCTACCGCCGCACGGGCGAAGCTGATCGACAGGTTGGTCCAGAGTTCGCCGCTGCGCGCCGCCTGCCAGCCCGCCGCGACGACCCCCGAGGGAGCCGGCATGAACCGGGTGGAGACGAGGCCCGTGGAGGCGGCGACCTGCCAGCCGAGCAGGATCACGGCGGGCACGAGCCAGGGCGTCAGACGCTCGAGGGTGCGGGTGCCGAAAGAGGGAGTCATGGGTCAGCCCTTGCTTGCCGGAGGTGCCGGCGGCGTCCACACGGCGTCGCGCACGCGGATGGGGTTGGCGATCAGGCCCAGGGCCTGGAAGCGGTCGGCCACGCGCTGCTGGCCGGCGATCACGGCCTCGCTGAGCGGCGCGATGACGTAGACGCTGCGGTCGACGGCGCGCCGGGTCGCATCGAGGGGCACGCCGGTGCCCTTCGACAGCAGGGCGGCCACCTCCGGGCGATTCGCTTCGCACCAGGCCGCCACTTCAGCCAGGGCTGCAACCGCCGCCTGGACCACGGGGGCGTTGGCATGCGTGAAGTCCCGGTTGCCGAGAAAAAAGTTGGTGGGCCTCTCGATCTCGGCGGCACTGGCCAGGATGCGGGTGCCGGGCTGGCGCTCGGCGATAGCGAAGTACGGGTCCCAGATCGCCCAGGCGTCCACGGCGCCGCGCGCGAAGGCCGCCGCCGCATCGGCGGGCGCCAGGGTCACGGGCTCGATGTCGCCGTAGGTCAGCCCCGCCGTCTCCAGGGCGCGGACGACGAGGTAGTGGGCGCTCGATCCCTTGGCGAAGGCGACGCGGCGGCCCTTGAGGTCGGCGAGCGTCGTCAACGGCGAGCCCTGCGGTACCAGGATCGCCTCGCCGGAGCCGCCGGCATCCTGCGCCGCGACGTACAGGAGGGTGTTGCCGGCGGCCTGGGCGAAGACCGGGGGCGGCGCGCCGGTCTGGCCGAAATCGATGGCGCCCATGCCGAGCGCTTCGAGCACCGGCGGCCCGAACGAGAATTCGGTCCAGCGCACCGTGACCCCGAGGGGTTTCAGCGCCCGCTCGATGGTGCCCTGCTGCTTGGCGACGACGAGGATGCCGTTCTTCTGGTAGCCGATGCGAAAGCTGCCGGCTTCTGCGGCGGCCGGCAGGATGACCGATCCGGGCATGGCGGCGGCCACGGCACCGGCGAGGAGGCTGCGTCGGGACAGCATTGCGGGCGCGCCCTCAACCAGCGCTGGCGAAGGCCGAGACCGGCGCATCGGCCTCCGGCGACGCGGCGCGGGCGGCCCGCGCCGTGAGGAGTTCCGCGAGCTGGTTCGCCGCGTCGCCGATGCGAGCCTTCACGCCGTCATCGACCAGGACGCCCTCGCGAAAATCGGCGTCCGAGCCGTAAACCGCGCTCGGGATGGTGTGGGCGCTGAAGAAGCCGAAGAGCGGACGCAGGGAATGCTCGACCACGAGGGCGTGGCGCGGGCCGCCGCCGGTTGCCGAGAGAATCACGGGCTTGCCCACCAAAGCCGCCGGATCGACGAAGTCGAACAGGTGCTTGAACAGGCCCGTATAGGCGCCCTTGTAGACCGGCGAGCCGACGATGAGCGCGTCGGCGCCCTCGATGGCCTCGACGATGCGGCGGGCCGGCAGCGGCAGCAGATCCCGCGACCAGGCGGCCCCGAGGCCGGTGCCGGCATCGACCATGTCGAACAGACGGATGTCGGCCCGGACCTGGGCTCCGACCGCCTCGGCCAGCGCCTCGGCCAGAGCGCGGGTCTTCGACGGGCGCTGGAGATTGGCGGTGAAGCCGACGATGCGGGGCAGTGACAAGCGGGGCACAGACATGAGCTCACTCTCGTGGGCGACGCGCTCGGGCTCAACGATCCGATTGGCGCAGTCGGAAAGATCTGGCGCCGGGCTTTTCGGATGCATTGCGTCACCGCTCAAGACGAACGTTGGACGACAACGACTATTCCGAAGATCCTGGCACAGCAGGGGGAGATATAGGCCCTGTGAAACCAACCGGTTTGTCGGTGTTTTCGCAGCGCCGTTCTGACGAAAACGTGCCCGTTGCGCGCCCGAGAATCAATGAAACGTTCTTTTGAATGCGTGATGCGCCGGAGAGGATCTCTCTGAGTCGCGACGGATCGGGAGATGAACGCGTTCGACACGCATTATCGTGCCGGAATCCTCATCCCTCGGGGTCTTCGCGCTCGAGGGCTTCGTCCTCGGGGTCACCGGGCCGAGATCTGCAGATCTCGGACCTCAGGCGACGGCGTCGGCCAGCGCGCCCTGCAGCACCAGCCGCTGGAACGCGGCCAGGAGGTCGGAATCGAGCTTCGGCAGCATGCCCTGCATCACCGCATAGGCCTCGCCGTGGGGAAGCGGATCGCGGTACGGCCGCCGCTCGGTCAGGGCCGAATGGATGTCGCAGATCGTGACGAGGCGCACGAGGTCGGGGATCGCCGCCCCGGCGAGGCCGTCCGGATAGCCGCTGCCGTCCAGCATCTCGTGATGGGAGCGCACCACCTCGAGGGTCGCTGCGTCGAAGCCGCTTTGGGCACCCAGCAGGTCGGCGCCGAGCGCCGGATGGGTGCGCATCACCGCCATTTCCGCCGTGGTGAGGCGGCCGGGCTTGTTCAGGATCGCGAGGGGAATCTTGGCCTTGCCGACATCGTGCAGCAGGGCGGCGCGGGCGAGACGCTTCTGGTCGGCGCGGGCCAGCCTCAAGCCGGCCCCGAAGGCGGCGGCATAGCCCGCGACGCTGAGGGAGTGCTGATAGAGCTGCTGGTCATGGCCCTGGAGGACGTCGAGCCAGGTCCGGATGCCGGCCTCCGAGACGGCCTCCAGGATGAGGTCGGTTCCCGCATCGATCTCCTGTGGGTTCAGAGGCTGCCCGGCCTCGGCCGCCCGGAAGGCGTCGGCCACCAGGGCGACGGCGGCCCGCGCCCGCTCGGCGGTGGCGCGAACCTTCCGCCGCCGCGGTGCCTTCGCGGCCGGAGGGAGGATCATCTCGGCCGGCGCATCGGTGGGCGTATGGGCCGGCGTCTCGCCCGGCAACTTGGCCGGCAACTTGGCCGGCAACTTGGCCGGCAACTTGGCCGGCAACTTGGCCGGCAACTTGGCCGCCGCCTTGACCCCATTGCTCCGGCGCGCCGCCTGCCAGGTCCCGACGAGCCCGAACAGGGCGGCGAGCACCACGGTGCGGGGCGCGTTCGACGGGAGGGTCCGGGTGGCGGCGGCGGACCGGCCCACGCCGACCGGAGGGTGGTTGGTGAGCTGGAGGCTGGCGATGCGGGAGCCATGCAGCCGGGCGATCCAGGTGGCCGCCAGCATGGCATCCCCGCCGATGTCGACCACCGCCACGAGGGGAAGCACCGACGGCAGGGACTCGAACGGCTCGATGCAGCGGCAGGTCACCACGGTCTCGACGGCACGGCACAGCAGGGCCGCAAGTTGAGGTCTGTCCGAGACGATGAGAACGGAACTGTCCTGGGTCACGAGAGGGTCCGTCAACGGATGCGCGGTCCGGCTCCGTCGCCCGACGCGACACATGTGACATGAAATTATTATCGAACAATTCACGGCAAAGCAGCAGGCAATTCATCCGGCCGTCTACGCGATCTCTGCGGATCAGTGAGCCTTTTCGGGCCGCGAGAACCCGTTCTGAAACAGATCAGTTCGGGCGCAGAGCGCACAAAGCTTGCATAGGTTCGGCCCCGCACACGCGGTGAGCGAAGCAGAGCGCGGCCGCGCGTCGTCCGCTGGCGACCCGATCCGGGACAGCACGTCCGGCGCCCTGCTCAAGCGAACAACGTGCCATCCGGGGCCGTGCCAGGCACGGCGTGCCATCCGGGGCCGTGCCAGGCACGGCGTGCCATCCGGAGTCCTGACAGGCGTGGACTTTTCCCGCGCGGTCGCGCACCCCAGCGCCTCGGCGGGGCGCGGAGCGGAGGGCATCGATGATCCCGGGCGGATGGCGGTGACGGAGGGCGAGGCATGAACCGGCGCGAGGTGGTCGCCGCGGCGCTGGCGCGGCTCGCGCCACGCCTGCCCGATTTCGAGACCGAGGCGGTGATCGACCGCGCCCTGGCGAGCCCGGGCCTGCGCAATGCGCAGCCCGAGACCGCCGCCTGGCTCGCCCTGGTGGCCTATGGGCGCCACGTCTTCACCGAGTACGACACCCTGCTGGACGAGGGCTACGATCGCGACAGCGCCCGACACTTCGTCCTCGACGACCTCAATGCGGTGCTCGCCGAATGGGGGTCGCGCCGCCGGGTCTCCGAGGTGGAAACCGCGACGGAGGACGATCCCGAGGCTTGAGCGGCCGCCGCGCTCCGGTTCCGGTCCCGACCTCCGATGCAGGGTTGCGTCGCGCCGCCTTGCACCACGGCTGCCTGCGCGGCATCGTCCCGATCCGCCGGAGGAAAAGTCTTCGCCCGGCCCCAAAGAGTTCAAGGATCACGGTTTCATGAAGATCAGCGCGCGCAACGTCCTCAAGGGCAAGGTCGTCTCGGTCGAGAAGGGTGCCACGACGGCACACGTGAAGATCGAGATCGCGGGCGGCCAGCTGGTGACCGCCTCGATCACAAACGAATCCGTTGACAGCCTGAAGCTGACCGTGGGCGGCGACGCCTATGCGGTGGTGAAGTCTTCCGACGTTCTGGTTGCGGTGAATTGAGGCCGATGCGCCGCATCGCCGCGATCGCGGTTTTCGCATTGGTCGCCAGCGCCGCGCAGGCGCAGCAGCCGACCGCCGATCCGGCAGCCTGCACGCAGTTCGACTGGTCGCTCCTGCGCGAGCAGGCCTGGTTCTCGGCCGCGGGCCTGCCGCGGGTGGAATCCGGCGGCAGGCTGGCGGCAGCGATGCCGGCGGCTCTGCTCGGGCTGAAGCCATTGGCGGAGGTCGCGTCGCCCTTCCCGCCGTCGCGGGAGGCGAAGCCCGGCACCTATGCGGGCGTGCTCCACCTCGATGCGCCGCTGGCGCCCGGTGCCTATCAGGTCACCCTGTCGGACCGGGCCTGGGTCGATGTGAGCCAGGACGGACACACCACCCGGCCGCCCACGGCGCATACGCAGCGGCACGGCTGCCCGATGCTGGCAAAGAGCGTGCGCTTCCAGCTCGGCACCGCCCCCATCACCCTGCTGGTGAGCAACGCCGCGGCGGACTCGATCCGCATCGCCGTCTCGCCGGTGGACTAGGCCGAGCTTCTCCGTCCTACCCGGGGGCGTTCGCGAACCTTCGCTGCGCGCCCTCGACGGGCCGAGCCCCGATCGACTAGCGTGGCGCCACGATCCAGGATTCACCCCGAGGGTCTCGACCTCGGCCTGGATCCTCGGCCTGATTCACGGCGCCCCGCTCGGTGGGGACGCGATTCCGGGAGCCTTCCGCTGACCCTCCGTCTCCGCCTCGCGACCCTCCTGCTCCTCGCTCCGGTCCTCGGGCTGCCCCTGTGCGCCGAGGCCCAGGACCGGGGCAGCGTCAACCCGAAACCCCTGCCGCCTCTGGCCAATCCGGACGCGCCGGACACCCCCGCCAAGGCCCTGTTCGGCCGCGCCACCACGCCCGCTCCCGGCCCCGCCGAGGCCTACGGCTCCTACGCCAAGGGCTGCTTCTCGGGCGGCGAGGCGCTGGCCGTCGACGGGCCGAACTGGCAGGTGATGCGCCTGTCGCGCAACCGGATGTGGGGCACCCCGCCGCTGGTGGAATTCCTGGAGCGGCTGGCCGCCAAGGCGCCCCGCATCGGCTGGAGCGGCCTCCTCGTCGGCGACATGTCGCAGCCGCGCGGCGGCCCGATGCTCACCGGCCACGCCTCGCACCAGCTCGGCCTCGACGCCGACATCTGGCTGACCCCGATGCCCGATCACCGCATGAGCCGGGCCGAACGCGAGGAGACCTCCGCCACCAACGTGGTCCGGGCCGACCGCCTCGACATCGATCCGCGGGTCTGGACTCCCGAGCACCTCAAGCTGATCCGGATGACCGCGCAGGAGCGCGAGGTGGCGCGCCTCTTCGTCAATCCGGCGATCAAGAAGGCCCTGTGCCGCGAGGCCGGCGGCGACCGGGCCTGGCTCTCGAAGGTGCGGCCGATGTACGGGCACAACTACCACTACCACATCCGCCTCGCCTGCCCGGCGGGCCAGGACCAGTGCGGCGACCAGGCCCCGCCGCCCTCCGGCGACGGCTGCGGCGAGGAGCTGGCCTACTGGTTCAGCGACGCGATCCTGAATCCGAAACCGGCGACGAAACCGCCGCGCCCGAAGCCTCCGATGACCATGGCCGCCCTTCCCTCCGCCTGCCGGGCGGTGCTGAAGGCGCGCTGAGGACCCCTCCCGCCGCACCCATCTGGGGAGCGGCCAGCCGGACGACAGGACGTGAGATGGGCGAACGGATTACGATCAGCGCCGGCGACGGCACGCAGGCGGTCATCGACGTCGATGGCGCCGAGCCCGTGTCCTGGCAGGTGGCGGGACGCGAATACCTCTGGAGCGGCGATCCGCAGCACTGGAATCGCCACGCGCCGTGGCTGTTCCCGGTGGTCGGCGCCTCCTCGGGCGGCACCGTGCAGGTGGGCGACCAGGCCTACCCGATGCCGCAGCACGGCTTTGCCCGCGACCTGCCCTTCACGGTGATCGAGCGGGCCGCGGACAGCGTCGGCCTGCGGCTGACCGACAGCGCCGAGACCCGCGCGCATTTCCCTTACGCCTTCCGCCTCGACATCACCGCCCGGGTCGGCCCCGGCCTGCTCGACTTCGAGATCTGGATCGAGAACACCGACACGGTACCCCTGCCCTACGGCCTCGGCTTCCACCCGGCCTTCCCGTGGCCCTTCGCCGGCGGCACCCGCGCGGCGGGCGGCGGCTACGCGGTCCGGTTCGAACACCCGGAACGTCCGTTCGTGCCGGAGGTGGGGGACGGCGGCCTGCTCCTGCGCGCGGAGCGGCCGGTCCCGCTCGACGGCGACACTCTGCCCCTCGATCCGGCCCTCTTCACCGAGGCCCTGGTGTTCCGGGATGCGGCGAGCGCCTGGATGCGCTTCACCGGGCCCGACGGCGCGGCGATCCGCCTGGCGGTCTCGGACTTCCCCCATCTGGCGGTCTGGACCAAGCCGACGGCCCCGTTCCTCTCGCTCGAATGCTGGACCGGCCATGCCGAATGGGCGGGCTTCGCCGGCGACCTCACGCGGCGGGATTCGCAGCGGATGCTGGCCCCGGGCCAGCGCGCCCGCCACGGCGTCACCCTGTCCTTCGAGCCGGAGAGCCGGGTATGACGAGGGCCGTCTCGACAGACGCTGGATCGGGCGAGGCGTTCTCAGCAGAGGCCTGGGCGCGCAACGCGGAGGCCTACGAGACCATCCGCACCATGCCGTTCAACGCCGAACTCGCCGCCGGCACCCTCACCCGGGCGCGCTTCATCCACTACATCGTGCAGGATGCACATTACCTCGTGGGCTTCGGCCGGGCGCTGGCCCTCGCCGCCGCCAAGGCGCCGGACCCGGACCGGATGGTGCAGTTCGCCCGCGCGGCCGAGACCGCGATCGTGGTGGAGCGCTCGCTGCACGGCGGCTTCTTCCGCGATTACGGCATCGACGCCACGACCTTCGCGGAGATACCGCTCTCGCCGCCCTGCGATCACTACGTGTCGTACCTCCTCGCCACCGCCTACGCGGAGCCCTATGAGGTGGTGCTCGGCGCCCTGCTGCCGTGCTTCTGGATCTATGCCGAGATCGGCCGGGACATCGTTGCGCGGGCTGGCGCCGACAACCCGTACCGGGCCTGGATCGACACCTATGCGGGCGAGGATTTCGCCGAGGCCGTCGCCGCCATGATCGCCGCCACCGACGCGGCGGCCCGCGGCGCCTCGCCGGACGTCCGGGCGCGGATGCACCGGGCCTACCGCCAGGCCACCCGGCTCGAATACCTGTTCTGGGACGGCGCCTACCGGGATGCGGCCTGGCCGGTCTGACGCCGCCCCGGGTGTCGCGATGCGCCCGGGTCGCCCGCTTACACCGCCCGCAGGCGTTCCCCGAGGGCGCCGGCCCGCGGGCGGGTCTGGCTGCGGAAGCGGTCGCGGGCGGCCCGGGCGGCCTGCTCGACGCTGCGGAACACCGTGCCCTCGAGGGGCGCGAAGTCGCGGCTCGATGCGAAGAAGCGGACCCCGCCCGGCTCCGGCACGGCGATGCCGGCGGTGACCTCGCCGATCTCGATGATGCGGGTCGGCTCGGCATGGAGGCGGTTGCGGGCGCGGTCCGCCCGGTGGTCCGGGAAAGCGGGCGTGGCGTGCAGGCGGTTCAACGCCCGATCGGCGTCGGTCTGGGCATGCGGCATGACGGGAACTCCGGTGGCCGGCTTTGGGCCGGCAGAGACAGGATCGTGGGACGCGACGGAGAGGTCAGCGTCGACAACAACCGCGTTGGAACCGGGCGTTCTGTGGAGATCGGAGCGCAGTGCAGACAGTCACGGCAAGTCATCCTTGTTAAGAAGGACCACGAGGCGCGCGCGCATCGCGGTGCTTTAGCGTTTGATGACGCGGCGCAAGCTACACACTTCAAATCACCGCGGTCCGGCGACCCGATTGGGGGCCACCGAACGTCTTCAAGATGCTCATCCGGCGAGCTTTCGTCAACGGATCGATCTTTCGAATGCAGGGCGAAACGTGGCACAAACGGCCCCGCTTGGGGCGCGGGGCGCGTGCTTCTTTCGCGGCGCGCCCGCACTCCGCGCGCCGGAGGCGTCAGGCGGCCGCGATGATGGCGGCAAGGTCCTGATAGTCGCGAAAGATCCGGGCGGCGCCGGCCCGGGTCAGGTCGGCCGCCGCCGGATCGTGGCTCCAGTGACCGCCGCCACTGAAGCCGACGACGCGCATGCCGGCGGCGCGGGCGGCGGTGACGCCCGGAACGCTGTCCTCGATCACCAGGCAGGCCTCCGGGGCGACGCCCATGGCGGCGGCGGCGTGGAGGAACAGATCGGGGGCCGGCTTGCCCCGCGCCACCAGGGTCGAGGAGAAGATCCGCCCCTCGAACAGGGGCAGCAGGCCGGTGAGCCCGAGGGAGTGGCGCAGGCGCACGGGGTCGCTGCTCGAAGCGACGCAGGACGGCAGGCCGAGTTCGGCCACTGCCGCCGCGACGCCCGCCACGGCGCGCAGCTCGGTGTCGAAGGCCCGCAGGGTATCCTCCTTCACCGCCTCGACGAAGCCTTCCGGCGCCGTGACTCCGTAATCGCGGGCGATGTGGCCCATGATGGAAACCATCGAGGTGCCGGCGAAGCGCGCCCGCACGGTCTCGACGTCGATGGGCACGCCGATGCGGTTGAGACCGGCAGTCAGGCGCCCGAGGCTGATCGGCTCGCTGTCGACGAGGACGCCGTCGCAATCGAAGATCACCAGCGCGAGGGCGGGTGCGGTCTCGCCGGGGGCGGGCACCGGATCGAGGAGGGAGGAAGCGTCGCGCATGGGCTTCGATCGGGTCTCGGGCTGCGGATGGGCCCCGCGCCGCGCGGCCCCGTGCCCGCATATGGCGCGATCGCGATCCCGCGCAAACCGCAGCGCCCGCCGCTCGGACGACGGTGGCTTGCGCACCGCGACGTGCCCTCCTACTCAGCCTCCGGGGCCGGCCCGGATGCCGGCGGTGCGATCGGGTGCGATGGTCCGTTTCCTCAGCCGCTTCCTCGGCCTCGTCTTCCTCGCGGCGGGCTTCGTCTGCCTCGTCTATGACGGCGCGCGCTCCATCGCGAACGACGCCGTGCGCGTCACCAGCGTCAGCGACCTCGCCTTCACCCTGTTCAAGGACCGGGCGAGCGCCCTGCAGGGCACGGTCGAGGGCGTCGCCCCCTGGTTGTGGAAGATCCTGGTTCTGCCGCTCACCCTGGCGCCCGCCGCCCTGGTCGGACTGGTGATCGGGGCCGTCCTGCTCTGGCTCGGCCAGCCGGCCCGCCAGCGGATCGGGTTTCTCAGCGGTCCGTGACGGCACTGCCTGACCGACGAAAGCCGCCCAGGGGTGCCATTTCGCACCTGATCAGGGCTCCGGCGGGGTCCGGCATGGTCAAGGCGCCATATTTTCAAGCGCTGTCCATCGTAGGGATCAGAACGAAGCGAGTGGCGGATCGCCAGGCCGTCAGGCCTGCGGACCGATCCGTCCTTCGGCTCCATGCGCTGAAATCTGTCGGGGATCGTCTGCCCTCATGTCCCGCATCCTTGTCGTTTCGACCCTCGCCGTTCTCCTCGGTGCCGCTCCGGTGCTGGCCCAGCCCGCGCCGGGCGCGCCCGTTCCACGGAACATCACGGCATCGGGCGTGACCAAGCCGCCGAGCGGCGGCGACCGGGGCGGCGCTCCCTACACCCGCGCCTCCACCGAGGCCGACATGGTGAAGGCCCAGCGCGCCTCGGCGGCCCGCGACAAGGCCTGGGACAACAAGATGCGCACCACCATGGGCTCGATCTGCAAGGGCTGCTGAGCCGCAGACCGGCGTGCGTCACGTCGGAACCGTGCCGTGATCCGCCTGGAGGGCGTCAGCAAGCGGTTCCCGGATGCCGGGCGCCCCGCCGTGGACAATCTCGACCTCGCGGTCGCCGAAGGCAGCGTCTGCGCCCTGATCGGCCCCTCGGGCTGCGGGAAATCCACCACTCTGCGCATGGTCAACCGGCTGGTGGAGCCGGATGCGGGCCGGGTCCTCGTCGCGGGCGTGGACGTGATGCAGGGCGATCCGGTCGCCCTGCGCCGACGCATCGGCTACGTGCTCCAGGGCGTCGGCCTGTTTCCCCATCGCAGCGTCGCCGACAACATCGCCACCGTGCCGGGCCTGCTCGGCTGGCCCCGCTCCCGGATCGCCGAGCGGGTCGATGCCATGCTCGATCTCGTGGGACTCGACCCGGCCGAGTATCGCCGGCGGCGCCCGCACGAGCTCTCCGGCGGCCAGCGCCAGCGCGTCGGCGTCGCCCGGGCGCTCGCGGCCGATCCGCCGGTCCTCCTCATGGACGAGCCCTTCGGGGCCGTGGACCCCGTCGCCCGCGACCGGCTCCAGGGTGAGATCGGCGCCATCCTGCGGCGCCTCGGCAAGACCGTGCTCCTCGTTACCCACGACATCGACGAGGCGATGCGGATGGGCGACCGGGTGGTGCTGATGCGCGCCGGCCGGATCGTCCAGGCCGACACCCCGGAGCGCCTCCTCGCCGCACCGGCCGATGCCTTCGTGGCCGGCTTCACCGGTCAGGACCGGGCGCTGCGCCGCCTCGCCCTGATCCCCGCCGGCACCCTGGCGCGCCCCGGTGCCGCCCCGGGCGCGCCCGCCCTCGACAAGGGCGCCTCGGTGCGCGAGGCGCTGTCCCTGCTGCTGGCCACGGGCGCCGACCGGCTCGACCTGACCGGCGACGGCGCGCCGGCCCATCTCACCTTGTCATCGATCCGGGACGAAGCGGCCCAGGCGGGAGACGCCGCAACGCGGGCGTAGACCCGCCTGCTTGCTGCGCGCCTGGAGACCTGTAGCCTGGAGACCTGCGGCTCGCAGACCTGCGGCTCGTCTGTCTACTTGCACTCGTCGCGGGCGCGCTTCATCGCCTCGGCGAAGCCCGCCAGGGCGTAATCGTCCTGGGTGGGATTGCCCCGCATCGAGGTGGTCTTGATCTGGAGCTTGGCCGTGCGCGTCATCTCGGTGACCACGCGGGTCTCCTCCGCCGGGTTCTGGAGCCAGGCGTTGTTGTCCTTGGTGACGAGGCCGTAGCGGGTGGCGCCGAGGATCAGGGTCGGGTCGGTGGGCGCCGGCCCCGCATTGGCCTTGGCCTGGCTGCTGGCAGGCTTGGCGGGGAAGCCCAGCATCACCGCGACCTCGTTGGCCACGTTCTCGGCTTTGCGCACGGTCACGAAGAGATAGGCCGTGTCGCGCTTCAGGGTCTTGGGCGAACGCGTCTGCGGCTGGGCGATGGCGTAGCAGACGCGGGTCTTGCCCTGGCCGTTGGCGAAGACGTTCCAGTCGCCGAAGATCGCGACCGGCGTGGCCTGCTGCATGCCCGGCGCCGTCAGGGGGGCCTTCTCGCGCCCGCGCCGGCCGCGCTTCCGGCTGGGCGCTTCGGACGCCTCGGGCGCGGCATCCTGCGCCAAAACCTGCGCCGCGCCGAGAAGCGCGCCGGGCACGGCCGGCATCGGCAGGAGGGAGACCGGACCGGCCAGGACGATCGTGACGGCCCCGAGCCGGAGACCGCGCCGCAGAACTGGAAGCATGGAGGACCCTTCGGGACGGTGCCGGGCCGGGAGGCCCCGCCCACGCGTCCGGACTTGCGGCGCGAAGGCACGCGGACTTCAGGAAACAGGACGATGGCGCCGCCCCCGCTCCGGGGCGCCGCCGGCACGCGTCAGGCGGCGTGCGGCTCCGCCGGCACGGCACTCGGAAAAGCGCTCGGCAGCGTCGCCATCACGGCTGCCGCGAGGCTCGAGACCGTGGTGCGAGCCGGTTCGGCGACGGGCGCGACGGCCTGAGCCTCCCCTTGGACCGGTCTTTGGACCGATACCTGGACTGGTCCTTGGACCGGTCCTTGGACCGGTACCTGGACCCGCGGCAGCGCCCGGGGCTTCGGGTCGTTGTAGGGCGTGTTGTAGCACTTGCGCACCGAGGCCCAGAAGGCGGCCCGGTCGGCCTCGGGCAGCCGGCTCAGGGCCACGTCGATCAGGGCCGTGGCATCGGCCGCGAGGGCCGGGACATCATCCGGCGCAATCGCGCTTTCAGGGGTCATGGAAAGATCTCCGAAGGGCTCGGGTCAGGTCTTACACAGCATCACATAGCTAAGCCGTGAACGCACCTGCCCCGAGGCCGGTTCTTTCGGCCTATGCGTCCGCGAGGGCCGCGATCCAGCGTGCGGCCTGGGCGCGCACGTTGTCGGGGGCGGTGCCGCCGTAGCTGGTCCGGCTCGAGACCGAGTTCTCGACGCCCAGCACCGCGTAGACCGCCTCGGTGATGCGGGGCTCGGCGGACTGCATCTCGGCCAGCGACAGGTCTTCCAGGCCGACATTGCGGGCGGAGGCCGTGCCGACGAGGCGGCCCGTGACGTGGTGCGCTTCGCGGAACGGCAAGCCGAGTTCCCGCACCAGCCAGTCGGCGAGGTCGGTCGCGGTGGCGTAGCCGGAGCCGGCGGCGCGGGCGAGCACCGCGGCATTCGGTTCGAGGTCGCGCACCATGCCGGTCATGGCGGCCAGGCACAGCGAGAGGGCCTGGAGCGCGTCGAAGGTGCCCTCCTTGTCCTCCTGCATGTCCTTCGAATAGGCGAGCGGCAGTCCCTTCATCACGATCAGCAGTCCCGTGAGCGCACCGATGACGCGGCCGGACTTGGCCCGCACCAGCTCGGCCGCGTCCGGGTTGCGCTTCTGCGGCATGATCGACGAGCCGGTGGTGTAGCCATCGGACAGCCGGACGAAGTTGAACTGGGCCGAGGTCCAGACCACCAGCTCTTCGGCGAAGCGCGACAGGTGAACGGCGCAGATCGCCGCGGCGGAGAGCGATTCCAGGGCGAAGTCGCGGTCGGCGACGGAATCGAGGGAGTTCGCCGTCGGCCGGTCGAAGCCCAGCGCGGCGGCGGTGGCATGCCGGTCGATGGGGAACGAGGTGCCGGCCAGCGCCGCAGCACCCAGCGGGCACTCGTTCAGGCGGGCGCGGGCATCGCGGAACCGGCCGCGGTCGCGGGCCAGCATCTCGACATAGGCGAGGCAATGGTGGCCGAAGGTGACGGGCTGGGCCGATTGCAGATGGGTGAAGCCCGGCATCACCGTGGCGGCATGGGCCTGCGCCTTCTCGGCCAAGGCCTTCTGCAGGCCGGCGGCCTGGGCGTCCAGGCTGTCCAGGGTGTCGCGCACCCACAGCTTCATGTCGGTGGCGACCTGATCGTTGCGCGAGCGCGCGGTGTGCAGGCGCCCGGCCGCCGGGCCGACGATCTCGGTCAGCCGGCTCTCGACGGACATGTGGATGTCCTCGAGCTCGCGCTTGAACACGAAGCCCCCCGCCTCGATTTCGTCGCGCACGGCCTTGAGACCGTCCTCGATCGCAGCCACATCGGCGGGGGGGAGGATTCCCGCCTGTCCCAGCATCGCCACATGCGCCAGCGAGCCACGGATGTCCTGGGGCGCGAGGCGCTTGTCGAACCCGATGGAGGCGTTGATCTCCTCCATGATCTCGGCGGGGCCGCTCGCGAAGCGCCCGCCCCACATCCGGTTGCTCATGCTCTCACTGACCCTTCCAGCCCTTCGGCCCGTCCATCCGGGCAAGCAACGCCATTCGGGCAAGCAACGATGATGCCCGGCACCCGGGCGATGGTCGCCGGCGGAGCCGCCCTCGTCGCCATCCTCGGCGGATGGCTTGCCGTATACGGGACGGGCTCGACCGGCGGCAACTCCGCTGACCTTTCCGCAACCCCGTGCGCCGACGCATCCGCGACGGCGGCCCGGATCGCGCCGCTGGCCCGGGGCGAGGTCGCCGCGTTCGCGGTCGCGCCCCGGCCGGTGCCGGCCCCCGCCCTCGCCTTCAAGGGGCCGGACGGGGCCGACGCCACCCTCGACGACCTGAAGGCCCTGCGCCTGGTGAACCTGTGGGCGACCTGGTGCGCGCCCTGCAAGGCCGAGATGCCGGCCCTCGACCGGCTTCAAGGCAAGCTCGGCGGTCCGGATTTCAGCGTGGTGGCGATCAATGTCGACACCCGCAACCTCGACGCGCCGCCGGCCTGGCTCAAGCAGAACGGCATCCGGCAGCTCGCCTACTACGCCGATCCGGCCGGGCGGGTGCTGCCGGCCCTGCAGAAGGCCACCGGCTCCCTCGGCCTGCCGACCACCCTGCTGGTCGACGGACGCGGCTGCACCCTCGGGGTGATGAAGGGACCGGCGGAGTGGGACAGCCCCGACGGCGTCAGGCTGATCGAGGCCGCTCTCGGACGATCCTGACGCCAGGGCGCAATCGGCCCCGGTTCAGAGCAGGGCGTCGAGGCTGCGAACCACACGCTCGGGTGGGAAATCCGGGTACTCGTCCGGCACCCCCTTGCGGTTGACCCAGACGGGCCGGAAGCCGAAGGCGGCCGCCCCCGCCACGTCCCAGCGGTTGGAGGAGCCGAACAGCACGGCCTCGGGCGGGACGCCGAAATGCGTCGTGGCGATGCGGTAGGCCGCGGGGGCGGTCTTGAAGGTCCGGGCCGACTCGACCGAGAGCACCGCGTCGAGATGGTCGGCGAGCCCCGCCGAGGCGACGGCGCGCTCCAGCATCGCGGCGTCGCCGTTGGACAGGATCGCGGTGCGCCAGCCCGCCGCCCGCAGGGCCCGGAGCGCGCCGGGCACCTCCGGATAGGCATCGAGATCGCGATAGGCATCGAGCAGGGCGGGCCGCAAAGCCCGATCGACGTCGGGATACGTCGCCAGCGCATGGTCGAGCGCCCGCTCGGTCAGGCTCCAGAACGGAACCGGCCGCTGCATCAGGCCGAACACCCAGGAATATTCGAGCTGCTTGGCGCGCCAGGTCTCGGACAGGGCGGCGGCATCCGGGCCGATCGCCCCGGCATGGCGCGACACCGCCGCGTGCACGTCGAACAGGGTGCCGTAGGCGTCGAAGACGGCGACGCGCGGGGATGCTTCTTCTGCCATGCGGCCTCTTCAGGCGCGCCGCAGGCGAACCCCGCACACGCGTAGCGTCGCCAATAACACTCCCGCATAGACCAGCGTTCCGGCGAGCCCCAGCACGCAGAGCACCGCGATCTCGCGCAGGCGCGGCAGGGCCGGCACCACGGATTCGGCGAGCGGCAGGCCATAAGAGGCGGTGGCGGCCAGCGCGGCGCAGGCCACGGTCACGCCCAGGATGGTGACGCCCAGCGTCCGGCCCGGTGCCATCCAGCCGCGCCGCCAGGCGAGCACCACCAGGAGGCCGAGATTGATCCACTGGCCGATGGCGGTGGCGAGCGCGAGACCGGTGACGCCGTAGGGGCCGGTGAGTACCACCTTCAAGGCCACGTTGACCGCGATGGCGGTCAGCGAAGCGATGAGCGGGGTCATCGTGTCCTGCCGGGCATAGAAGCTGGCGAGCGCGCTGCGCAGGAGCACCACGGCCGGCAGGGCGAGCCCGTAGGCGGCCAGCACCGAGGCCGCCCGCGCGGCATCATCGGCCCCGAAGGCGCCGCGCTGAAACAGGGCCGTCATGATCAGGGCCGGCAGGGTGAGGAACGCCACCGTGAAGGGCGCCGAGAGGGCGAGGGAAAAGCCCGCCGCCCGGTTCTGCGCCGCGTGCGCCCCGGCGACGTCGCCGGCCGCGATGCGCCGGCTCATCTCGGGCAGCAGCACGGTGCCGGCCGCGATGGCGATGACCCCGAAGGGCAGCTGGTAGAGCCGGTCGGCGTAGTACAGGGCCGAGACCGCGCCGGTGGGCAGCAGACTGGCGATGATGGTGTCGGCGAAGGACGAGATCTGGAATCCGGCCGAGCCGATCACCGCCGGACCCAGCACCGTGAAGAAGCGCCGCATGGCCGGGTCGCGCAGGGTCGGCGCGGCCAGGACCGGGGCGATGCCGGCGCGCCGGCAATCCCACCACACCAGGGCGAATTGCAGGACGCCCGACACCGTCACGCCCCAGGCGGCGGCGTAGGCGGCGTTCGGAAACAGCGATGCGGAGGCCAGGGCGGCCAGCATCGACAGGTTCAGGAGGACCGGCGCCCCGGCCGCCACGGCGAAGCGCCGATGCGCGTTGAGGAGGCCGGAGAACAGGGTCACCAGCGTCATGAACAGCAGGTACGGAAAGGTGATCCGGGTCAGCGAGACGGCGAGCGCGAAGCGCTCCGGGTCCTCGGAGAAGCCGGGCGCCAGGGCCCGGACCACCCAGGGCATCGCCGGCATCGCCAGGGCCAGGAAGCCGATCTGCACCAGCAGCATCAGGGTGAAGATGCGGTCGGCGAAGCGCCGGGCCGCGCTCCCCGCCGGGTCGGCCTTCTCGCTCTCCGACAGGCTAGCGTAGCTCGGCACGAAGGCGGTGTTGAAGGCACCCTCGCCGAAGATCGCCCGGAAATGGTTCGGCAGGCGGAACGCCACCACGAACGCGTCGGCCACCGGCCCGGCGCCGAGAATCGCGGCCATCACCACGTCGCGGGCGAAACCGGTGATGCGGGAGACCAGCGTCCAGCCACCGACGGAGAGGATGCTGCGGATCATGGGTCTCACTCGACGGACATCGCGCACCCTCCCCCCGCCGCGGGGGAGAGTGCCTGCGGAGCAGGCGGGAGAGGGGCAGCGCGACCTCTTCGAATAGGGCGGCGCTCCCCTCTCCCGACCCGCATTCGCGGGTCACCCTCCCCCGCAGAGGGGGGAGGGTGAGGTGCGGGCTGGATAGATCTCTGAGAAAGAAGGACCCGACTTGATCGATCGGATCTCGTCGAGACGGGCGCCGCCGGTCTCGGGAGGGGTCGGCGTGACAACGCCGCGAGTCGGACGACTCGCGGCGCGAACGTCCTGGCCTTCGGCCTTACGCGGTGGCCTCGCCGTACATCTTCTCGACGTGCTCCCAGTTCACCAGGTTCTCGATGAACGCCTTGAGGTAGTCGGGACGACGGTTGCGGTAGTCGATGTAGTAGGAGTGCTCCCAGACGTCGACGCCGAGGATCGGCTTGGCGCCGTGCACGAGCGGGTTCTCGCCGTTGGGGGTCTTCATGATGGCGAGCTTGCCGTCCTTAACCGCGAGCCAGGCCCAGCCGGAGCCGAACTGGCCGACGCCGGCCTGGATGAAGTCGGCCTTGAACTTCTCGAAGCCGCCGAGATCCTCGTCGATCTTCTTGGCGAGCGCACCCGGAGCGGCGCCACCGCCATTGGGCTTCATCCACTGCCAGAAATGAATGTGGTTGTAGTGCTGGCCGGCATTGTTGAAGAGCGGCTGGTTGTTGCCGTAGGCGGAAGTCAGGACCTCCTCGACGCTCTTGCCTTCCAGGCCCGTGCCCTCGAGCAGCTTGTTGCCGGTGTCGACATAGGCCTTGTGATGCTTGTCGTGGTGAAACTCGAGGGTTTCCTTCGACATGTAGGGGCCGAGCGCGTCGTAGGCGTAAGGCAGTTCGGGCAGGGTGAAGGTCATGGGCAACTCTCCGGCTCGTGAGTCATCGGACACGATCAGGCGCGCGACCCGCGCGCGATCTTCGCACCAACGCGTCGTTACGTAAGTCGATGCCCGGGTGAAGTCGATGCCCTTCCGGGGCCGGCCCCATTCCCGGTCGGAGCCCGATCCGGTCGATCATCTTGACCGTGCGCCACGTGCGCGGAGGCGCCCGCCGGGCCATTCGGCGTTTTGCAAATGCCGGTCAGGCCTTTAGTGTGCGCGCCGCATCTGTAAGATGCAGGCGTTTGTCGAGAAGTCCATGAGCATCGCGCTGTTCGCGCTGGCCGCCGTCATGATCGTCGGAGGCATCGTATCGGTCATCCAGGGATTCCCCTACGTTCGGCTCGAGAGCGGTCTCGCCATGACCATCGCGGGCGCCACCACGGCTTCGGCCGGAGCCGTGCTGCTCGGCCTCGCCGTCGTCGCCGGCCGCCTGCGCGGGCTGGAACGGACGATGACGGCCACCCGCGCGCCGGAGACCGCGCCTCCGGAGCCGCCGACGGCGGCGACCGACCCGGACAGCTTCACCGGGGGGATGGAGCCGGGCGTAGGTGCCCGCGGCCGCCCGAGCCTAGCCGCCACGGCTGCCAGCCTGGGCGCAGGATTTGGCGCCGGGGCAGGGCTCGGCGCAGGCGCAGGGCTTGGATCAGGCGCAGGGCTTGGATCAAGCGCGGGGCTTGGGACCACCGGCCGTCACGGCCTCGAACCGACCTTCTTCGATCCCGACCCGCCCTCGCAGCCGCAGCCGCGTGCGGTCGAACCGCTGCTGCCGAACCATCTGCCCGAGGACGCGCGGACGGACGGCGCCTCCGCCTCGGACCACGACCTCTTCGCGGCTCCGTTGAGGGACACCCTCCGCCCCGGCATGCCCCTCGAAGAAGCCCCGCACGAGGATGCCCCGCACAACGAAGCCCAGCACGACGAAGCCCGGCACGACGAAGCCCGGCACGGGACAGCCTTGGTCGAAGGAGCCTCGCCCCCGGACACTTTGCTCCCGCAACCGCCCCAGGCGGAAACCCCGTTCACGGAGATCGAGCCGGACGCAGCGGCGGCGACGCCCCCGCCCGCCGCCCCGATCGAAACGGTGCCGTTCGTGGAGATTCCGGCCGAGGAGCCTGCTCCGGAGAGCGTCCGGGAGAGCGCCCCTGCGAGCGCTTCAGAGACTGCGGCGGTTCCGACCGACGAGGCCGAGCCCGTCCCCGAGCCGGACCATCCGGTCGTGGGCACCTACAAGTCGGGCGGGAACACCTACGTCATGTACGCCAACGGGGTGATCGAGGCGGAGACGCCGCGCGGGCGCTACACCTTCGATTCCCTCGACGAGCTCAAGGCCTTCGTCGAGGCCGGCGGTGAAACCGACAACCGCGGCGCCGCCTGAGCGGCGCCCCGACCGGCACTCAGGCCAGCGGATTGAGCGCGGCGTTGCGGACAGGCAGGGGGGCGAGCATCGTCAGGGCGAAGCCCTCCGCCGGGTAGGCCATCGACACTTCCGCCCGGACCTGGGCCGTCAGCACCCGCTGGAGCAGGCGCGAGCCGAAGCCCTGGCGGGTTGGCGGGCTGACGGGCGGGCCGCCGCTCTCGACCCAGGAGAAGCGCAGGGTCCCGGCCGGGCCGCCGGGTTCCAGCGCCCAGGTGATGGCGACGCGCCCGTCGCGGGTGGACAGGGCGCCGTACTTGGCCGCGTTCGTGGTCAGTTCGTGGATCGCCATGCCGATCGGCACCGCGATCTCGGACGACATGTCGACCGGGGGCCCGGACAGCTGGATGCGGGCATCCCCGTCATCCGTTCCGGTCAGGGCGCCCTCGGCATAGGGCTTGAGTTCGTTGGCCAGCAGAGTGCGCAGGGAGGCGGTCTGCCACGTGTCCTCGGTGAGAACCGAATGGGTATGGGCCAGCGACATGATCCGCCCGACGAAGGCCTCGTAGAAGCTCTCGATGCTGGAAGCGGTGCGGGCGGTCGATCCGACGATGGCCTGGACGGTGGCCAGGGTGTTCTTCACCCGGTGGTGCAATTCCCGGATCAGGAGCGTCTGGCGCTCCTCGGCGAGCCGGCGCTCGGTCACGTCGGCGACGACCCCGATCAGGCGGCGCGGCAGGCGGTGGGGGGCATCGCGCTCGAAGCGCCCCGCGAAGTCGAGGGTGCGCCACGCCCCGTCGCTGAGGCGGCGGATGCGGCCCGAGACCGCCAGGGTGCTGTCCTCGCGCAGGGCCTGGGTGATGGCGGCGCGAAAGGCCGGGCGGTCCTCGGGGTGGAGCACGGTCTCGAGGAATTCGCGCTTGCCCAGGGCGCCGTCGGCGGCGCTGCGCCCGAAGATCGCGAACATGCGCTCGTTCTCCCAGATCGCCTGATCGTCGAGCATGTGCCACTCGAAGATCCCCAGGGCCGCCAGGGAGGTGGCGATGCGCAGGCGCTGCTCGCCGTCGCGCAGGGCGTTGCGGGCCTCGACCCGGGTGGTGACGTCCTCGACCACACCGACGAGGGCGGTGGTCCGGCCATGGCCTTCAGCCGCCGGGATGGCCTGCCCCCGGACCCCCACGTCGACGGCGGCCCCGTCGCGGGCGCGGCGCAGGCGGCATTCGAAGGCGAAGGGCTGGCCGTCCTTCAGGGCGGCGCGGACCTGGACCCGGATGCGGGCGGCCTCGCCAACGTCGAGGGTGGCCTTGAGGGCATTCCAGGACACCGGCATGCCGGGGGTGTAGCCGAGAAGGTGCGCGGCGCGGCGCGAGAGGACGACCCGCCCGTCGGTGAAATCGTAGCGCCACTCGCCGAGGCCCGCTGCCGTCAGGGCTGCTTGATTCTCCTCGGCCCGCACGACCTCGTCCGGGTCGACGGCTTCGACGACGAAGACCTGCCGGTCGTCGCGCATCGGCGAGGGCCGCAGACGCATGTCGAGACCGGTGCCGTCCGCGCGCATCCAGCGCCGGATGCAGGCCCGCGGGGCCACGGCGCCCAGGACCGAGAGAGAGCGCCCGTCGAGGGCACCGGCCGGATAACCCAGGAGGTCGCACAGGTAAGGATTGACGTCGCGGATCAGGCCGGCGCCATCGCTGACGAGAATGCCGATCGGTGCCTGTGCGAAAGCGGTGTCGCGCAGGTCCGCACTCCGATGCGGAGCCTGTTCCGAAGCCTCTCGCAAGCCCGGAGCTTCTCGCGAGCCTGAAGCTTCCTGCAGACCCGGAGCCTTCTGCCGATCTGAAGCGTCGTCCACGCCACATCCTCGCTCAGCGGGGTCCGACCTCGTGTCACGGACTCGCGGGCGAGTCCGACCGACAAGCGCGCACGCCATCGTCGACCATCAGACCGCTGAAGATCGGATGGAATAAGGCAGGAATGAGATGGCAATCCAGATTCGACGAACAACCCCCCACCGAATGACGGCGTCGGATCTTTGATCCCCTGGGTCGATTTCGTGCGAGAGTCGCAGCCTGTCGGAGGATGTCCTGTGCAACATCTTGGGGATGCCGGGGTTCGGCTTCGTTCAGGCGCCCGGTGCGACGCCCAAAACTGTCGCGACGCGGCGGAACTCCAGATAGCTCGGCGGCCGACCGGCGGCCAGCGCCTTGGCCTCGTAGCGCGTGCCGGGCCAGTCGGCCCAGGGCCGGGTCCAGTCTCCGGCCGCTTCGGCGGTCCAGGTCAGATCGGGGCAGCGCGCGGCGCGGACCAGCGTCCAGCCGGCGTAGTCGTCGATGTCGCTGGCGAAGCGGAAGATGCCCCCGGGCTTGAGCACGCGAGCGATCTCGGCCAGTGCGGCGTCGGAGACGAAGCGGCGCTTGCGCTGCCGGCGCTTCGGCCACGGATCGGGATAGAGCAGGTAGACCCGCGTCAGGCTCGCCGTCGGCAGGGCCGCGAGCAGGGCCGTGGCGTCCTCGTCCCAGACCCGGACGTTGCGCAGATCGGCCTCATCCACGGCGCGCAGGAGCTTGACCACGCCGTTCACGAAGGGCTCGGCGCCGATGATGCCGGTGCGGGGGTTGGCCGACGCCTGGGCCGCGAGATGCTCACCGCCGCCAAACCCGATCTCCAGCCAGACCTCGTCGGTCGGCACCGGAAACAACGCGTGCGGATCGAGGTGTTCGCCCTGGGGCGGCAGGCTGAGCCGCAGCATCGGCAGCAGCTCCGTCAGGCGCTGCTCCTGGCCGGCGCGCAGGCGCTTGCCCTTGCGGCGCCCGTAGAAGGCGCGGTCGGCGCCCTCCCCTTCGGTCCCGCCTCGCTGGGGCGGGTGTGGATCCCGCCCCAGCGTCATGGGGTCAGGCCAGCGCCGACTTGAGGCTGTCGGCGAGATCGACGCGCTCCCACGAGAAGCCGCCATCGGCCTCAGGGGCGCGGCCGAAATGGCCGTAGGCGGAGGTGCGGGCGTAGATCGGCTTGTTGAGGCCGAGCTTGGTGCGGATGCCGCGAGGCGACAGGTCGAAGGCGTTCATCAGCACGTCCTCGAGCTTGGCCTCGTCCACCTGCCCGGTGCCGTGCAGGTCGACATAGATCGACAGCGGCTTGGCGACACCGATGGCGTAGGCGAGCTGGATCGTGGCGCGCGTCGCGAGGCCGGCCGCGACCACGTTCTTGGCAAGGTAGCGGGCCGCGTAGGCGGCCGAGCGGTCGACCTTCGTCGGGTCCTTGCCCGAGAAGGCGCCGCCGCCGTGGGGGGCCGCACCGCCGTAGGTGTCGACGATGATCTTGCGGCCGGTCAGGCCGGCATCGCCGTCGGGACCGCCGATGACGAACTTGCCGGTCGGGTTCACGTGCCAGACCGTCTCCTCGGAGACCCAGTTCTGCGGCAGGGCCGCCAGGATGTAGGGCTCGACGATGGCGCGGACGTCGGCTGAATCGAGCGATTCGTCGACGTGCTGGGTCGAGAGCACGATCTGCGTGACGCCGACCGGGCGGCCGTTCTCGTAGCGGACCGTGACCTGGCTCTTGGCATCGGGGCCGAGCTTGGCGGCATCGCCCTTCCGGCCCTTGCGGGCGTCGGCGAGGTCCTTGAGGATCTTATGGGCGTAGTAGATCGGCGCCGGCATCAGCTCGGGGGTCTCGTCCGAGGCGTAGCCGAACATGATGCCCTGGTCGCCGGCGCCCTCGTCCTTATTACCGGACGAGTCGACGCCCTGCGCGATGTCGGCGGACTGCGCGTGCAGGTGGATTGCGATGTCGTTGTTCTTCCAGTGGAAGCCCGACTGCTCGTAGCCGATGTCCTTGACCGCCTCGCGGGTCAGCTCGGTCAGGTGATCGAAGGTCACCGAATCGGGACCGCGCACCTCGCCCGCGATGACGATCCGGTTGGTGGTCGCCAGCGTCTCGACGCCGAGGCGGGCCTCCGGCATGGCCGCCAGATAGGCGTCGACGACGGTGTCGGAGATCCGGTCACAGACCTTGTCCGGGTGACCTTCGGAGACCGACTCGCTGGTGAACAGGTAGTTGGAACGCGGCATGGAGCCCCCAATGGACTGAGCGCCCAGACGGATGGGGCGCCTTTTCTGAACGTCTCAGGCGCGAATGTCTGGCAGTCACGGCGCAGAGGGTCAAGCCGAAAGACCGGATAAATCCGCCATAGCGAACGAACCGGACGATAGATCAGCCCACAAGCTTGTCGTCGATGACCTGGAGCGCAGCGGCGAACTGGCGGCGCTCCGCCTCGGGAAAATGCGCCCTGACGTGGCGCACCACGATTTCGGCCAGTCCCAGCCAGGGGTTTTCGGAGGCATAGGTCTGCTGGGCCGGCTCGGAGAAACCGGGGCCGCTCGCCTCGCCGGCCGACGCCGTCTCCCCGTGGTCGAGGCCGTCGAAGAAATACGCGATCGGAACACCGGTCATCCGGCTGAAGGTGTCGAGATGGATGGCACTGATGCGGTTGGTGCCCTTCTCGTACTTCTGCAATTGGGCCGCGGACATCCCGAAGCTCTGGGCGACGCGCTTCTGGGTCAACGCAGCCTTCTTGCGCTGCTCCGCGATCCGCTGTCCCACATGCACGTCGCGTGCATCGGTCTTCTGTCCCGCCATTCCGCCCGACCCTCGTAAGCGCGCGAACGGTATGACCGGCACTCCCGGGCGTCAAACCGGCATCCCTGCGCGGCCCGCCTCCGGACCGCCGATCATGTGGACAATCAGACGCCGTCCCGCTTGAGGGCGTGCACGAGGCGGGCCGCGCCGGATTCCGCGTCCGGATTGCGCAGTTCCCGCATGCCCGGCGCCCGGCCGGTCGTCAGGAAGACGATCAGCGTCAGTGCCAGAATGATCTTGGAGCTCATCACCGCGGTCCCATCCGTTCAGGGATGGGCGGTCTAGGGTGTGAACCGAACCAAGACGTTGCGAGAATTCTGGTTTTGTGATTCAGAGCCGCCGTTTGCAGCACGGAGGCGGCGATGGCGGACCTGTTCTGGCTCTCGGATGAGCAGTGGGCGGTGATGGAACCGTTTATGCCCAAGAACCAGCCCGGGCCGGAACGGAACGACGATCGGCAGGTCATTTCCGGCATCCTGCACGTGCTGACCTCGGGCTGCCGCTGGCGCGACTGCCCGGCCGCGTATGGTCCGCGCACGACCGTCTACAACCGCTTCAATCGCTGGTCCCGCCGCGGCTTTTGGCGGGCGATGTTGAGGGCGCTGGCCAAGAGCGGATGGGCGGGCGAGGCGGCCGCTATCGACAGCACCTACGTCAAGGCGCACCGCTCGGCGCATGGCGGTAAAGGGGGGCTCGTACGCAAGGCATCGGCCCGTCGCGTGGCGGCCAGACGACCAAGATCCACGCCCTCACCGATGTCCTCGGCCGCCCAGGCGTCCTTCTGCTGACGCCTGGCAACGCCAGCGACGTCGCCACCGCCCCAGCCGTACTCGCCGAGGCTCCCGGTCGGGTCCGTCGCTTGGCCGCCGACAAGGGCTACGACGCCGACTGGCTCCGGGCCGACCTGCGGGAAAAAGGCATCACGCCGATCATCCCCGGCAAGCGCGGCCGCAAGCGGAAGATCCGCCACGACAAGCGCCGCTACTGCGAGCGCTGGCGGATTGAAGCAACCTTCAATCGCCTGAAAGACCTCCGTCGCATCGCCACCCGCTACGACAAGCTGGCCCGAAACTACGCCTCGGCCGTCGCACTCGCTGCCGTCATCGCCTTCTGGTGCTGATCGAGTCCAGACCCTAGCTTCGGCGGTGGGACAGAGACGCTGCGCCAGCGCACCTCGATTGGCCCTGGGCAGAAATCCGGGCGAACACGGTTAAGAAACGCTCATGCCCCCTTCGTCGACCGGATCGGTCAGGAGTCTTGACCGATCCTGAAAGAATATGTGGCACGCCTATATTTCTCGCAACTTCCTGATTTCTCAAGGTTTGCAGGATGCAAACCTGCTCTTCCGTGCCTATACTCTCGCCATACGGCACCCCAATGGCAGTGCAGGCAAGGACCCGCGCACAAGGTCCCGACACACGAAGGACTCTGCGACCTATGACGAGTGGACATCATCAGCAGACGGCCCAGATTCTGCCGTTCCGCAGCCGGCGCGATCTGGCGACCGACGCCTCGGGCCTGATCGGCAAGACGGAGGCGAAGGCGCAACGCCTGCCGCAGGCGGTTGCCTTCGACAGCTGGTATCATCAGGCCGCCATCGAGGACGCGTCGCGGACCCGCAAACCCTGACACCCGCATGCCCTGACACCCGTATGCCCTGACGTCGGCTCGCCCGCGCTATGGATGCGATGTTCAGATTCGCGTCCACGCTTCACTGACGGGTCTCGCCCCCCCTTGCCGGGCGGTATCAAGTCGGGCGGTATCAAGTCCTTGGCGAAGGGAAACGTCAGGCTCATGTCGCCGGCCGCATCGACCATCACGAGATGCGCGCCGATCAGGCGGGTGTCATTGGGTAATTCGCCTACCCGGTGGTCGCCGATCTGCGAACACATACCTCACGGCGTATGCGGATCTCACGGCGTATGCGGGCGGCCCTGATCCGTCCCACGCGGGACGCAGCCCCGCCAGCCCGCCAGGAGAAGCGCTCGGCGCCGCGACACGTCGCACGCCCGAGCAAAGATGGTGGCGTCCCCGGCAGGTCTCGAACCTGCGACCCCAGGTTTCATCCCACTTCGGCTTCCGCCGCCGCACCCCCGAGGGCGCGTTCGTGGTCTGGACTATCCCTTCACCGTAGACCTCGTCGCCGAGGTCCTTAGGTGCCGCCCGTCTAGTCTCTACACCGTCCCGGTCCCCGTCGGGGCATCGGGCTTGGCTCGGGATTGGCTGTGTCCGCGGGAAGCGGACGTTGAGCGTTCCCCGAATTTGAGCGGATCCGCCGCGCGGTTTCCCCTCGCGACGCCCAATTGTGATCTAGGAAACCTGTGCTCTGTCCAGCTGAGCTACGGAGACTCACCGGGAGTGTTCCTAACACCATCGCACGGGGCCGCCAACCGGGCAGGCGCATTCCGGGCTCCGCCCCAAACTCCTGCGTGGCGATCGATTTGTGTGGCGATCGATTTGTGTGGCGATCGATTTGTGTGGCGATCGATTTGTGTGGCGATCTTGCCGCAACGCGTCCTGAACCGCTCCGAGACACCGAGACTTCCTTGTCTCGGCCCGATCGCGGAGGACAATGGCGCCGGATTCGCAACGGGAGCCGGGGGCCGGGTTCGTGACAATCGCGCAGCGACCATCGCCCTGCCGGTGGAGAGCGGGCTGGCTCCTCGGCTTTGCCATGAGCGGGTTGCCGGCGCTGTCGAGCCCGGCCAGGGCCGTGGCGCCGGAATGCCGTGAGGCGCCCGCGCGGGAGGACCGCCTCGTTGGGCTCGGCCCCCGGGGCGAACTGATCCTCGCCTCGGGTGCGCGGGCCGTGCTCGACGGGGTGCACTGGCCGGACGGCCCGGAGAGCGCCGAAGCCGCGCGGGCTTGGCTCATCGCGCGACAGGGCCGCGCCCTGACCGTCGTGCCTCGGGGTGACACCGACCGCTGGGGCCGGTCACGGGTCGACGCGATCCCGGTCGAAGCGATCCCGATCCATGCGAGGGCGGGCGAGGCTGAGGCCGGCAGACAGCCGGAGGCCATGGACCTCGCGGCCGGCCTCGTGGCGGGCGGCCTCGCCGAGGTCGATGCGGGTGAGCGGGACAGCCTGTGTCGCCCTGCCCTCCTGGCCGTCGAGGCCGGAGCCCGGAGCCAGCGGCTCGGTCTCTGGAGTCAAGGCCGCCCCGAGGTCCGGGACGGGCCCGCCCTGCGCGAACGGATCGGCCGTTTCGTGGTGGCGGAAGGGACCGTCCTGTGGGTCGGCGAGAGGGCGCGACGGACCTATCTCGACTTCGCCCGCAAGGGTGAGGACGGGCTTACGGTAACCGTGTCGAAACGCACTTGGCGCCAGTTGCAGGAACGTGGTTTGCAGAGACCGGTCTTCCGGGACACGGATGGCCAAGATGTCGTTGGCCAAGATGCGGGTGGCCGGGGTGCGGGTGGCCGGGGTGCGGACGGGAAGACGCCTGCGCCGCGGGCCACCGCTTGGCGTGGACGTCACCTCCGGGTCCGGGGCATCCTCGAAGCTTGGCGCGGCCCGACCCTCGACATCGCGAGTGCCGACATGATCGAAGTTCTGGACGGGGAGCAGGCGCAGCGGCGCTGAACGGCATGGGTTCGATCCTCCGCCTCACGATGCGCGCGACCGCCCGGCCGCGCGCGGCCCGTCGCGGCGCCCGGTGGGGCGTCCGCGCCGGCACCTGGCCGGTCCTCGGCCTGCTGCTCTCGGGCTGCCTCGGCGATCAGACCGGCGCGGTGCCGCAGACGGCAGCGGTCGCGGTGCCACGCGAGGCGCCGCGCACCACCGGACGCGAGCGCACCGCCTCGGATGCCGACCACGCCAAGCTGGTGGCGTCCTTCGGGGGCGAGTATCGCTCGCCAGCCGCGCTCAAGCTCGTCAGCGACGTGACAGACCGCCTCGTGCGCTCGACCGAGCGGCCGGAGGAGACCTACGCGGTCACCCTGCTCGATTCGCCCGTCATCAACGCCTTTGCGCTCCCGAGCGGCCGCCTGTACGTGACCCGGGGCCTGCTCGCCCTGGCCAGCGACACCTCGGAAATCGCGGCGGTGCTGGCCCACGAGATCGCCCACGTCACCCTGCGGCACGCCACGGCGCGCACCGAACTGGCCCTGCGCTCGCAGCTGGTCAGCAAGGTGGTGGCCGACGTGCTCAACGATCCCGTCACCGGCGCGCAGCTGCAGAGCCAGTCGAAGTTCGCCCTCGCCCGGTTCTCGCGCGACCAGGAACTCGAGGCCGACACCGTCGGCGTGCGCACTCTGGCCCGGGCCGGCTACGATCCGTTCGGGGCCGGGCGCTTCCTCACCGCCCTGAACCGCACCACAGCGCTGAAGACCGGCACCGGCATGGCCGGTGAGCCCGACATGCTGGCCACCCACCCGGGCACCACCGAGCGGATCACCCTGGTGACCCGTGCCGGCCGCCTGATCGGTGCGCCGGGCCTCGGCGTCGACGAGCGCGCCCGCTACCTCGCGGCCATCGACGGCATCGCCTACGGCGACAATCCCGGCGACGGCGTCGTGCGCGGGCGCCGCTTCCTCCATCCGGGCCTCGGCATCGCCTTCGAGGTGCCCGAAGGCTTCTCGATCGAGAACACCCGCAACGCGGTGCTGGGCACCACCGGCGAGGGCAGCCGCCGCCTGCTGTTCGACCAGGTCGAGAGCCATCCGGGCCAGGGCCTCGACGAGGTGCTGAAGGCGACCTGGAGCGACGTGATCGAGCCCGGCTCCCTGGAGAACCGGATGGTGGCCGGCTACCCGGCCGCCACCGCCCTGTCGCGGGGCAAGGACTGGACCTTCCGCCTCGCCGCGATCCGGACCGGCGAGACGACCTTCCGGATGATCATGGCGGCCAAGGGCAGCACCGATCCGGACGGGGCCTTCCGACGCTGGACCGAGAGCCTGTCGGCGATCGATCCGGCCGAGACCCGCACCCTGCGCGCCCTGCGCCTCGTGGTCGTGACCGCGGGGCCGGGCGACACCGTCGAGACCCTGGCGCAGCGCATGGTGGTACCGGACAAGCCGCTGGAGCGCTTCCAGGTGCTGAACGGCCTCGAGCGCGGCGCGCACCTCCGGGTCGGCCAAGCCTACAAGGTCGTGGTCGAATAGGCGGCGCCGTTTCCCGGCTCCGCCGCCCGTCGTCCGCCCCGTCGACCGTGCGCGCCCGCCCCGGATATCGACTGAAGCACGATAGACTTGAGCTTTCGAGATTAGAAAAAAAATTAAAGCACAATTCATGCGTGCAAGAACCAATAAGTCCCAGGTTCGCGCATGACAGAGCTGAAATGGCTCATGATATAGTTTATATTTTTACCTGGAACGGCGGTTGATATTCGGGCTATACTACTCGGAACGGCTGCCCGCTGCGCCGGACTGATCTGCGGCGGCTGATTCCATCCCGTCGAGACGCGACATGATCGAGACCCTGACCGGCTTCCTCGACGGCACCAGCCTGACTCCCCACGGGATCTGCCTGTCGTGGCGGCCGGAGCTGATCTGGACCCACATGGTCTCCGACGCGATCATCGCACTGGCCTACTTCACCATTCCGGTCGCCCTCGGCGTCCTCGTCACCCGGCGGCGCGATCTCGTCTTCGGATGGATGGTCTGGGTCTTCGCGCTCTTCATCCTGGCCTGCGGCACCACCCATCTGTTGGCAATCTGGACCCTGTGGGTGCCGGATTACGCCGCCGAGGCCGTGGTCAAGGCGGTGGCGGCGGCGGCCTCGATCGTGACGGCCGCCCTCCTGTGGATGCGGCTGCGCAAGGCCCTGGCCCTGCCGTCGCCCAAGCAGTTGCGCAGGGCCAACGCCGTCCTGCTGGCCCGCGTGCAGGAGCGCGACGCGGCGCTCGCCGCCCTCCACGAAGCCTCGGCCGAGCGTGACCGGGCGGAGGAGATGCTGCGCCAGAGCCAGAAGATGGAGGCGATCGGCGCCCTGACCGGAGGCGTCGCCCATGATTTCAACAACCTGCTCGGCGTCGTCATCAGCAATCTCGACCGGATCGAGCGCTTCCTTCCGGCCGAGAGCGGCATGCATCGCCCCCTGCGCGGCGCCCTCACGGGGGCTGAGCGCGCGGCGGCCCTCGTCCAGAAGATGCTCGCCTTCGCACGGCTCCAGCCCCTGCGGCCGGCCCGCCTCGACCCGAACGGGTTGATCCACGATCTGACAGAGCGTCTGCGCGGGTCCCTCGGCGCCGTCGAGAAGCCCGAGCTGGTCCTGGAGCCGCGGGCCTGGCCCGTCTGCGTCGATGCGAACCAGCTCGAGAACGCCCTGCTGAACCTGGCGATGAATGCCCGCGACGCCATGCCGGACGGCGGCTGCGCCGTGATCCACACCCGCAACATCCCGGCCGCCGAAGCGGCGCGGATCGCCGACCTTCCGGCGATCGATCACGTCGCCATCGTGGTGGAGGACAGCGGCACCGGCATGAGCCCGGAGACCCTGACCCGCGTCTTCGAGCCGTTCTTCACCACCAAGGCGGTGGGCGAGGGCACCGGGCTCGGCCTGAGCCAGGTCTTCGGATTCGCCAAGCAGTCCGATGGACATGCCGAGATTGTGAGCCGTCCCGGCCAGGGAACCTCGGTGTGGATCTACTTGCCACGCGACGGAACCCAGCTATCGTCAGTGCCTGCCGATGAAAAGACGGCACCAGCCGACCGCGTATCCCGCCTCGGTTTTGCCTGACGGAACGCGACGACGATGAGCGGCTCGCCCAAACCCAGAATCCTGATGGTCGAGGATGAGGCGCTTCTGCTCGAAGTCATTACCGCCGATCTCGAAGATTTCGGGTTCACGGTCGTCCAGGCCACCACCGCCGAGAGCGCCATGGCCATCCTGGAGGCCGAGACCGCGATCGACATCCTGTTCACCGATATCCGGCTGCCCGGGCAGATGGACGGGTGGCAGCTCGCCGAGGCGGCGCGACGGCTGCGTCCCGGCCTGCCGGTCATCTACGCGACGGGTTTCTCGCAGACGCCGCCCCGCCTGATCGAGGGCAGCGTGTTCTTCGCCAAGCCCTATCGGGCGGTGAGCCTGATCAAGGCGATCGCGTCCTTCGAGGTCGGGCCGGACGCGGCGTGACGCCGCCGAACCGTCCCAACCGCCGGGTCACCCTGGCGGGGCTGGCCGGCACCGCGGCGGCGCTGACGGCTGCGTCGGCCCGGATGGCCCAGGCCGGAGATGGGTCTGCCCCGGACGCACCCGTCCCCGCATCCGCACGGCCGCTGCGCATCGCGATGCTGCTCTATCCCGGCATGACCGCCCTCGATCTGGTCGGGCCGCAGGCGCTCCTGGCCGGGATCGCCGGAGGCGGGCTCCACCTGGTGGCCCGCACGGCCGGACGCGTCGCCTCGGATACCGGGCTCGCGCTCGTGGCCGAGGAGAGCTTCGAAACCTGCCCGCGCGACCTCGACGTGCTGTTCGTGCCGGGCGGCGACGGCACGCCCGGCCAGATGCGCGACGCCGACACCCTGGCGTTCCTGCGCGATCGCGGGGCGCGGGCCGGCTGGATCACCAGCGTGTGCACCGGTTCGCTGATCCTCGGCGCCGCCGGTCTGCTGCGGGGCTACCGCGCCACCTCGCACTGGTGCGTACGGGACCAGGTGCTGCCGCGCCTCGGGGCGATCCCGGTGGAGGCGCGCGTGGTGTTCGACCGCAACCGTGTCACCGCGGCGGGGATTTCGGCAGGCCTCGACTTCGCCCTGGCGCTCTCCGCGCGCCTCGCTGGCGGGGACGCGGCCCGCACGAGCCAGCTCGTGGCGGAATACGCCCCGGCGCCGCCGTTCGACGCCGGAACGCCCGCGGCTGCCGGCCCGGCCATCACGGCCCGAGCCCGGGCGATCCTGGGCCCGCTGATCGCGGGTTCGGAAGCGGCGGCTGCGGCGATGGCTGCGCGCCCGTGACGATCGTTCGGCCCGAAACCTGCAGGTGCGTACGTCGGCACCTGCCACTCAGGCGGGCAGGCGCCGGGATCGCAGAGGGCTGGCATACGGATTCATCGCACGAGACTTTCCCGCGAGATCATCGCATCCCGGATCGGCGCGGCGTCGCGCGGATCTTCGCTTCTGACCAGGATAGGACAAACCCATGGCGGCAGGCTTCGCGAGCGACCTCACACGCGTCAAATCGCTGGAACGGCTGAACCGGGACGCGGAAGGGGGCGAGAACAAGCTCACCCGCACCCTCGGTCCCTGGAGCCTCATCGCCCTCGGCATCGGCGCGGTGATCGGGGCCGGCCTGTTCTCGCTCACCGGCATCGCGGCGGCCGAGTATGCCGGCCCGGCGGTGGTGATCTCCTTCGTCATCGCCGCCATCGGCTGCGCCTTCGCGGGCATGTGCTACAGCGAACTCGCCGGCATGATCCCGGTGGCGGGCTCGGCCTACACCTATTCCTACGCCACCATGGGCGAGTTCGTGGCCTGGATTATCGGCTGGGATCTCGTGCTCGAATACGCGGTGGGCGCCGCCACCGTCTCGGTGAGCTGGTCGAGCTACGTCACGCGCTTCCTGCACGACACCCTGGGCATCAACCTGCCCCCGAGCCTCGTCCGCTCCCCGTTCGAGACCTATGCGCTTCCCGACGGCACCCTGGCGCACGGCCTCGTCAACCTGCCGGCGATCTTCATCATCGTGGCGGCCTCGGCGCTCCTGATGATCGGCATCCGGGAATCCGCCCGCGTCAACGCCGTCGTCGTCGTGATCAAGCTCGCCGTGGTGGCGGTCGTGATCGGCGTCGGCCTGTTCTACATCAAGGCGCAGAACTACGTGCCGTTCATCCCCGAGAACACCGGCACCTTCGGCGAGTACGGCTGGAGCGGGATCATGCGGGGCGCCGGGGTGGTGTTCTTCGCCTATGTGGGCTTCGACGCGGTCTCGACGGCGGCGCAGGAGGCCAAGAACCCGCAACGCAACATGATGATCGGCATCCTGGGATCGCTGGCGATCTGCACGGTGATCTACATCGCCTTCGCGGGCGTCCTCACCGGCCTCGTGCATTACGACCAGATGAAGGGCGACGCCGCCCCGGTGAACACCGCCATCGGCCAGACCCCGTTCCCGTGGTTGCGCAGCCTCGTGACGCTCGGGGTGATCGCGGGCTTCTCCACCGTGATCCTGGTGCTGCTGCTCGGCCAGAGCCGAGTGTTCTACTCGATGAGCCAGGACGGCCTGCTGCCGGGCTTCTTCTCCAAGATCCACCCGACCTGGAAGACGCCCTACCGGTCGAACCTGTTCTTCATGGTGTTCACCAGCGCCTTCAGCGGATTCCTGCCGATCTCCGAACTCGGCCACATGACCAGCATCGGCACGCTGCTGGCCTTCATCCTCGTCTGCGTCGGCGTCATCATCCTGCGCCGGACCCAGCCGGATGCGCGCCGCGACTACCGTACGCCCCTGGTGCCCCTCGTGCCGATCCTCGGCATCGTCAGCTGCTTTGCCATGATGGTGTCGCTCGATGCGGAGACCTGGCTGCGCCTGATCGTCTGGCTCGCCATCGGACTGGTGATCTACTTCGCCTGGAGCCGTCACCACAGCCGCATCGGGCGCGAGACGACGACGTAACCCGCCAAGGACCTGATCGACCGGCCGCCCCTCCCTCGGGACGGGGCACCCGTCAGGCGCTGCGGGCCAGAGCCAGGGGCGGAACCGCGCGGACCGGCTCGCCCACGGCCACGCTCTGGCGCTCGCGAGCGATGAAGGCGGTGGGCATCACGGCCTGCATGTCGGCCTCGACGCTGCGCAGCATCGCGTCGGTGTGGCACGGATGCAGGTGGATGATGGCGAGCGCCCCGACACCGGCGGCCTGGGCCAGTTCCACGCCCTTCTGCCAGGTCGAGTGACCCCAGCCCCGGCAGACCGGATACTCGCCCTCGGTGAACATGCCGTCATAGACCACGAGGTCGGCGTCGCGCACGAAATCCGTCAGGGCGGTATCGGGCCAGGGGTCGCTGTGCTCGATGTCGCTGATCACGCAGAGCCGCCGGCCCGCATGTTCGAACCGGTATCCGACGGAGCCCTGCGGGTGATTGAGCAGGATGGTGTCGACCGAGGTCCCGTCCGGGAAGGTCAGTCGCTCGCCCGCCCTGAAGCCGTGATGGGCGAGGTGGCACGGAATGATGTCGAGGGTCACCGGAAACAGCGGCGGCGCGAACAGGCGATCGAGGGCCTCCGAGGCGCTGGCGCCGTCGAGATTGCCGCAATAGGTGTTGAGGGTCCGGGTCGGATCCAGCACCACCGGCTTGAAGAACGGCAACCCGGCCGTGTGATCGAGATGCAGGTGGCTGAAGAGCAGGTCGATCGCCTTCGGCATCGCGTCGCGATGGTGCCGGCCGCAGGCATTGATGCCCGAGCCCGCATCGATCAGGAACAGGCGCTCGCCGCAGCGGACCTCCAGGCATGGAGTGTTGCCGCCGAACTCGGTGTAATCCGGGCCGCTGACGGGCGTCGAACCACGCACACCCCAGAAAGTGAGGGTGAGGCCGTCCTCCGCGGCGGGATGGGTGAAGAGGGTCATCGTTCGATTACCATGTGCCCCGATCCCGTTCAGGTCGAGTGCCTTTCGTCGCGCCGACGCGATCCAGTTCGAGCAGATCGGCGATGGGCAGGTGCAGGGATCGAAGTGGAACGCCTCTGAGGTAGTAATCCCCCGAGACCCCCGATGTGCGAGCCCGCACATGGCCGGGAGCGGGATCATCCGCACGACGGTCCGAGGCTGGGTCGTGTCTGACGGGCCACAGCACCCCGTCAGCGCTGGGCCAGCACGTCGACGACGTCGCGGATCGGACCCGTCGCGGGCGGCGGCAGAGTGCCCGACAGGCTCAGGCGGACGAGACGCGGCCACGCGACCGGATAGCCACCCGGTTCGGCGCCGGTCGTGGTCAGCACCGGCGCGAAGCGGGCCGCCGGGCGCTCGTGGACTGGCACGAAGCCGGGCATCCGGGTCCGCGAGAGCAGCGAATCCGGTGCGATCCAGCGCGACCACACCGCCTCGGCGACCTGGACCGGACGCGGCCGGGCGGCGATGACCACCACCTCCTGCCCCGCATAGGCCAGGGCCTCGGGCCGGCTGACGTCCCCGAGCGAGGTGCCCTTGGCGGCGAGCGCCGCCCAGAACGGGTGCTGCGCCCCGTCCGAATAGGTGGTGCGGATGGCCGCGCTGCCCTCGTCCACCAGGGTGGCGATGCGGGCTTCCTCGGCCCTGCGGTGGGCGGCGACGATGGCCTCCTTGGCCGGGTCTCTGGCGGGCGCGAAGGCGTAGCGCCCCGCCACGACGCTGACGGCCGGCTCCTCGCCGAGGGCCTCGAAGCGGTCGGCCCCCTCCTTGAGCTGGCGCCAGAAATCGATGTTCGGATCGGTCCGATGGCGGGCCATGTTCGCGGCATTCATCCGGAACGGATAGGACTGGAACTGGAACGCGGCCTGACCGCCCGCGAAGGCTTCGCGGGCGATGGCGTAGATCTCGCCCGCCACCGGGTCGGTCATGGCAAAGCACCCCATCGACGAGCAGACCCCATGCACCATCACGGCCGAGCCGGTGGAGCCGTGGGCGCGGTCATAGGCGTTGGGGTAGCCGACGTCGAAGGAGAGATAGTAGCGCGAATTCGGGTTCATCTGGCGCTGGGGCACCGTGTAGAAGCCCTCCGGCGTCTGGCGGTCGCCGGTCTTGCGCTTCGGCCCGAGCTGGCCCGACCAGCGGCAGATCGGAAAGGTCTTCACGTGGACGAAGCGGCCGCTGGCGGCCCGCTTCCAGACCTCGATCTCGGATTCCTTCTTGTAGGCCCGGAACAGCACCGGCGCGGCGGCGGTGGTGCCCTTGGCCTGCATCAGCGCCAGGGTGGCGGCCGGAATCGGCGCGAAGGCCTTGCCCGTCGCGGCCGAGGCGGACTCGACGGCGGCCGGGACGGTGATCAGGCCCCCGAGGGCGAGGAGCACCGGGACCGCGAGGCGGTTCGGACGCGTGAGAAGCGAAATCCGGCGGGCCGGGTTCCGGGACAGACAGACCATGCGCGGCCCTGAAGAGCGCCCCGTCCGCTCGGTCGCGGACGGCCGTGCACGATGCACGCCAACCTGCCTATCGCATCCCATTGGGGCGGCAATAGGGGCCGCTCGGTTATCCCGGGGACGTGAGGGGCTCCCGTGCTGCTTCCCCGCTGCTTCCTCGGCGATCAGGCAGCCATCACCGTGTTGCGTTCGACGCGCAGCACCGCGTCGAACGGCGCGATCCCGTCGAGCGCCCGAGCGTCGGGCAGGCAGACGACGAGACCCCGGCCGGCCCGGGCGGTCCGAAGGGCTCCGAGGCGGGCCCGGATCTCGTCGGACCGTCCATCCTCGAGCGCGATGGCGATGACGACGATGTCGGGCCGGCGCACCAGGCAGCGGGCGAGATCGATGGCGATGCGCTCGCGCGGGCCGATGGCGTTCTCGCCGAGGCTGGCGCCGCCTCCGGCCAAGCCCGGCTCGACCCGGCTCTCCAGGCCGAGGCGATAGACGGCGGGCTCAAGTCCCTCGTCGGCCAGCACCCGGCGTACCAGGGCCCGCACCCGGGCTTCGGCGCCGGCCTCCTCGCCGTTGATGCGGCCGAACAGGATATTCTCCTCCAGGCTGGCGGCGGCGGTGAGCCGGGCCGGATCGTAGAACTCGACGCTGCCCCGGAGATGCGGCGGCATCAGGCGCGCGAACGAGCGCCGGGCCTCCACCAGCCGCTCCTCGAAGGCGGTGTCGATGAGGCCGAAGCGGTGCCGGGTCTCGCTGTAGCGGAGCGCCAGGCCGATCAGGCGCTTGCGGTCGCGCTGGCCGGCCGGGCCGCGGCGCCAGCCCTTGGCCTCGGGCTGCCGCCCGACGAGATCCTCGAAGAAGCCGCGCTCGGAGGCCGGGAACAGCGAGAACGTCTCGAAGAGCGGGTGGTCGTCCGGCAGCTCGGCGAAGATCTCCACGAGGCTGCGGGCGACCTGAAGCCCGATCTCGGTGAGCGGTCGGCTCAGTCCCTCGGCCTCCAGCACGGCGCGCAGATAGGGATGGGCGGCGATGTGGTCCTGCGCGAAGGCCGGCCCCACCGCCTCGCCGAACAGGATGTTCTCGCCGACCGTGGCCTGGTGGTTGTAACGGGCGGGGTCGAAGGGTTCCACCAGACGCCCGGCCTTGTCGGCGGCCAGGGCCTCGCGCACCGCGTGGCGGGCGGCGACCACCGCGCGGGCGATCTCCGGCTCGGCCGCCGGGTCGACGGTGCCCTCCAGGCCCCGCGCATACGCGAAGGCGTCGAGGCCGGTGATTCGCAGGGTCGCGATGAGTTCGTCGCGGTCGGGCGCAACGGCGGCGCCGTAGAGGATGTTCTGGCGCAGGGTGCCCTCGATCAGGATGGCCTCGGCGCCGGCCAGCGCGATGCGCCGGGCGCGCGCCTCCGGCTCGAAGGCCCGCAGGTCGGTGCCACCGTAGCTGACGGCGCCGGCCGAAGGTTCGAGCTGGCCCGCCAGGATCGCGGCCAGGACCCGGCTGCCACTGCCGCGCTCGCCCAGGATGGCGACGTGGCCGGGCATCGGCAGGGTGGCGTCGACGCCGGCCAGACGCTCGCCGGTGGCGGGGTCGTAGGCCCCGACCCCCTGCGCCACCAGAGCTCCCGCCTCCGGCAGGGCCGTGATCGTGCCCGGCCGCACCGGGGCCCGGCCTTCCAGCGCCGGCACGTCGAGGGCGACCTCGCGAAACGGCCCCACGATGGCCCGGTGGAGGCTGGCCATCGGCAGGGTCACGGTCAGCGCCACCACCGCGAGCGCGAAGCCGCCGCCGGCGGCCAGCAGCGCCCCGGGCTCGACCGGCGCGGTGGTGCCGTCATGGCCGCGCCACAGCGCCACCGCGACCACGATCGCCGGAAGCAGGATCGCCAGCGCCATGGATGGGGCGCGGGCGTAGGCCAAGGCGGATTCGGAGGCTTCGAGCGCATCGCGGGTGTGGGCGCCCTTGGCGGCGAGGCGCTGGCGCTCGAAGGCCGCCGCCCCGTGGGCGCGCACCGCCGGCATGCGGCGGATCAGATCGGCCAGGGCGCGCCCGGCCGCACCGCCCGCGCGCAGCCGGAGGGCGGCCCGGTCCTGCATCCGGCGCTGGATCAGCGCCCGGGCCAGCCCGGCCGCCACCAGCCCGACCGCCACGGTGGGGACGAGGCGCGGCGCGGCGAGCCAGGACAGGACCAGGGCGAGGCCGGTGGCGCCGACGGCCAGCGCCGGCACTAGGATCGCCAGTCCGAACAGGGTGTCGAGGCGCGCCAGAAGATCGCCCATGGCCTGCGCCAGGGCACGGGCCTCGTCGCGGGCGCTTGGGGGGGCGTGCAGAATGGCCTCCATGACCCGCTCCTGGAGGGCCGCCACCGTGCGGGTCTGGGCGTGGAAGCAGAGGCGCGCCACGGCCCAGCCGAGGCCGGCGGAGGCCAGCGCCGCGGCCGCGAGTCCGACGAAGGCTGCGCGTACGAGGTCGGCCGGCGGCAAGCTCCAGCCGGCAAAGGCGACGAACGGCCCCTCCGCGGGCGAGCGCCAGGGCAGCGTCGCGGCGATCCGCAGGAACTGGCCCACCGGTTCGGTGTCGTGGACCTGGACGCCGACGAGATCCCGCAGGCACAGCAGCGCGAGCAGCGCCAGCGGCCCGCCCAGGCCGAGCGCCAGCCCGACCGCGGCGGCATGCTCGCGCCGCGCGGTCCGCCAGGTGAAGGCGATCGGATCGCGGTTCATCGGCACCCTGTCCACGACGCCCCGGGACACGGGGCATGGCTGCGGCTTAGAGGATCGTCCGCCGCGGTGAAAGCGCGGGGACGCACCTCGACCGGCCTCTAGCGCGGTCCTCCGTCACCCGCGGACATCCCGATCGCGGCAATTCCGACACAACCGTAACGCGAAATTCGCAGGGATGGCCCATGACGGCGGGACAGCTGATTCCGTCATGGACCCGTCGTACGGCCAAGCTAGCGCTGCACCGCAACAAGGCTTCGGCCTGCTTTCCGTGCGAGGCTTCGTGTCCAGACATCTCAAGACCGCCCTGCTGGCTGCGACGGGCCTTCTGCCGCTCGGGGCAACCGCACAGCAGATCCCGACATCCCCGCCGGTGGGCTTCGCCAACAGCACCTCGGTCAGACCCGGAACGGTCGTTCCGCGCGTCCTCGACAGCTTTGTCGGGTTGATGACGGCCAATCCCGCCGTCATGACCCAGAACTACCAGACCGTCGTTCAGATGACGCAGGCCCGGACCGCGGACCAGACGCTGGCGGCCATCCATGACGACCGCACCGGGCAGGCCTACAGCATCCTGAACGGGCTCGGTCCCCTCACCGCCGCCTATCTCACCGGCGCGGGGGCCTCGTTCACCGGCACCCGGCCGGCGAAGCTGACGCCGACCACCTACGCGACCACGACGCTGGCGGATTACGGCCGAAGCCTCAACACCGGTTCGAACGCGAACGGAGGCGCGACGACGTTCGGCGACGGCACGGCGACGCCCCTGGCGGCGGCCGTCGGCTTCATCGACAACACGGTCCGGGCCAATGCCTCGACGGAACCCTCGAAGCGCGTCTTCGGGCGCTATCAGGGCCTCAATCCGGCCCTCGATCCCCTGGCGGCCCGCTTCAACGACTACAATGCCACCACGAACAAGACGGCCCTGTCCGCCGCCGACACGGCGAATTTCGTGGTTCCGAGCTACCTCGCGAACTTCCCCGTCCCGGCGGTCTACGGAACCGCGGAGCGCTGGGTGAAGGGCTTCACCGTGACCCAGGCGATGATCGACGCCAACGGCGGACGCCCCCTCGTGGCCCCCGATGTCGGGTCCTTCAACGCAGCCGGTGCCTTCACCCCCACGACCTTCGGGGTCGGTGCCTACGTGCCGGGAATCGGGACCGCGCCCCGCCCCTATCGCGTCACCACCGATGTCGCCGTGCCGCTGCTGCTGAATCCCCGCAAGAACACCACGAACGCCTACGCGGATGGGGGTTATCCGAGCGGCCACACCAATTCCGGGTATCTCCAGACCCTGGGCGTCGGCTTCCTCGTGCCGCAGCGGATGCAGGAACTCCTCACCCGCGCCTCCGAGCTCGGCAACAACCGCATCCTGGCCGGCATGCACTCGCCCCTCGACGTGATCGGCGGCCGGATGCAGGCGACGGCGATCGCCGCCACCAACATCTACGCCGCCCTCTATGACGCGGCGGGCAACCGGATCGACTGGACCAATCCGGCCAATGCCGGCGCCTACGCGGTCTATCAGGCCTACCAGCAGACGCAGGCCTACCTCGCCGCGAGCTGCGGGGCGGGAACCGTGTCCGGCTGTCTCGCCGGGACGGCAGCCAACCGGGCGGCCGATCCCTTCGGCAATGCCGCGCAGAACAAGGCGGACTACGCCGCCCGGATGACCTACGGCTTCCGGCCGACCGGAGCGGGCACGCCCCTGACGGCCGCGGAGGTTCCGGTCCAGGCGCAGGTGCTCCTCCTCACCCGCTTCCCCTATCTCAGCGACGCGCAGCGCCGGGAGGTTCTGGCGACCACGGGCCTGCCCTCCGGCTATCCGCTGCTCAGCGGCAACACCTTTGACGGCTGGGGGCGCCTGAACCTGTACGCGGCGGCGGACGGGTACGGCGCGTTCAACGACGCCGTGACGGTGACGATGGATGCGGCGCAGGGCGGGGTCTCGGCCCTCGACAGCTTCAACAACGACATCGGCGGTCGCGGCTCGCTGACCAAGGC
>NZ_JAGHKN010000002.1:0-267320 GCF_023093475.1 Methylobacterium sp. 37f | reverse complement strand
GGCCGAGCGCACGGTCGATCGGCTCTGGACTGTCGTCGGCAATCTGCTCGACGCCTTCACCCCAACCGAGTGCGCAAACTACTTCGCTGCCGCCGGTTACGATCCGGAGTAGGTGGAAACCGCTCTAAGACCGGGGACAGGCCCGACGGTTGGGGCGGCCGGTAGGTCGGCCGCGCGGATTCCTCGAGGTCCTGCTGGCTGGATGGAAGCTTCGGACGTCCAAAGGGTATCGGCATCGGGCGGGGCAGGAGGCTGGTGTTTCACGGCTGACCCGAGTTTCAACCGCATCAGCCGGCAGCATGATCCCCTGACGGGAATTCGGCCTCGGCCGGGCCGGCTTTGCGACGAGCCCCCGGTTCATGGGCGAGCCCCATTTCGCCAGGAGCGAGGGGAGTTCGACAGGCGCGAGGGGAGAAAAAGCCGTCCGGGCGGCGTTGGCGTCTCGTAGGCGAGGGATGCGCCGAGTGGCCGGCGTTCCCCTCGCTTCTCCCTGACCCGAGGAGAGACGGCACCATGGCGCCGCGTGATCCGGATCTAAGCTTCTTGACCCTGCCCGACGTCACGCTGCAGGTCGCCACGGCCGGCCCTCGGGATGGAACGCCGACGATCCTTCTCCATGGGTTTCCCGAGGCTTGGTTCGGCTGGCGCAATCAGATCAACGCCTTGGCAGCGTCAGGATTGCGCATCATCGTCCCCGATCAACGCGGATACAATCGGAGCAGCAAGCCTCGGCTTCTCTCGGCCTATCACCTCGACCGGCTCGCCGACGATGTCCTGGCGCTGGCGGACCATTTCGGCGCCGAGCAGGTTCAGGTGGTCGGGCACGATTGGGGCGGGATCGTCGCCTGGTGGCTCGCCGCCCGTAACCCCGAGCGCATCCGTCGCCTCGTCATCCTGAACGCGCCCCATCCCGACGTGATCGGGGCCTATACGCGTCGACACCCAATCCAGGCACTCCGATCCTCGTACGTCGCCGCTTTCCAGATCCCTCGATTGCCGGAGGCAGCTCTTCGTGCGGGAAACTTCCGTGCCCTACGCCAGACCTTGCGCCTGACGAGCCGGCCCGGAACCTTCACCGAAGCGGATCTCGAACGCTATGCCGAGGCCTGGACACAGCGCGGTGCGCCGACGGGCATGCTGAACTGGTATCGGGCATTGCGCCTGAAGCGCCGGACGCAGGACGGGCCGATCGGCGTGCCGACACACATCCTCTGGGGCCGGAAGGATTTCGCCCTCTCGCCCGGCCTTGCCACGGAGAGTTTGGCCCGTTGCACGCAGGGCCAGCTCACCTGGTTTCCCGAGGCGACGCACTGGCTGCACCATGAGGCGATCGACGCCGTCAACGTGGCGCTCCGCGAATTCCTGACGCGCTGATCCGCCCGGTGTAGGCCCGCAATCCGGTTGACCTTCGGGTGGGATTCGGATGAGGCCCGTGCGAGCGCGGCCCGATGCCTGCGCGGACGGAGTTCAGCGTTGATCCCCTCGCCTCCCTGGGTCTCCATCGACACCAGCGCCATTCCGGGCACCAAGGCCCGGCTGACCCTTCTGCAACAGGGCGATGCCTACTCGATCCAGGTCGGGGATGCGGAGCTGATGACCAATCTGGATCGTCGCTCGGAACAGGCGCTCGCCACGATCGCCTGCGAGCGGCTCCGGGATCGCCCTGCCCCGCGCGTCCTCATCGGTGGACTCGGCATGGGCTTCACCCTTCGGGCGGCGCTCGCCGCGCTTGGACCGGAGGCGTGCATCGTCGTCGCCGAACTCATTCCCGCGGTGGTGACCTGGGCACGTGGCCCCCTCGCCCACCTCTTCGCGGGCAGCCTCGACGATCCCCGCGTCACGATCGTGGAGGAGGATGTGAACCGATTGATCCAGTCAGGACCGGAGCAGTTCGACGCCATCCTGCTGGATGTCGACAATGGCCCCTCGGGGATGACCCGGCGGGAGAATGACCGCCTGTATGATGCCTGGGGTCTCAAGCGAGCCCATTACGCCCTGCGGAAGGGCGGCATCCTGGGAGTCTGGTCGGGCAAGCCGGATCGTCGCTTCAAGGCGCGCCTGCGCCTGCATGGATACGGGGTCGACGAGGTCCGGGTTCATGCCAAAGAGGGCAACGACGGGCCTCGTCACGTTCTCTGGATGGCGACGCGGCCCGAGGCGCCTCTGACCTTCGCGGCACCCTGACCCTGGGTCGGCCCGGCCTTCGATGAGGGCCGAGCCGACGTCGCATCAGTAGCTGTAGTTGCGACGCGGACCGGAGGCGGGCTGGCCGTAGCCCGTGCCGCGTGGCTCGACCCGCGAACCGTAATCGATCTCCCGCTGACGCCGCGCCTGACGGTTCGCCAGATAGCGACCGCCGAGGCAACCCGCGACCGCACCGACGACGCCGCGCTCGGCGAGGTAGTGCCCGGCGATCCCGCCGATGATGGCGCCCTTGATGCACCCCTTGGCTTCCGCCGCCCCGACGCTGCCGAAGGTGAGAAGGGCGAGGGCCGACGCTGTCGCAATGATCCGCATGGTGAAACTCCTGGCTGCTGTGTCGAAGAAACAGCCTTGCCCCTGCGCCGTTCCCCGGGTCGATACGGCAGCGCGCGCGGGAATCCGGGCCTCTCTCCGCGGGGAGCGACGGCTGTGATGCTGCGGGGTTAATCCCGGAAAATTCACATTTCCTGCATCTGTGTCCAGGCGGCCGCATGCAAGATAAGCCGAAGCGTATCTAAGGTGCCGGCAGTTGCCGGACCGTCATCGGGTTGAGCGACGCCATGGGGTTTCTCAATGATGACATCGCGTTACACGCGTCCGGTCGGGGTTTTGCTCGGGCTGATTGCGGCGGTCTTGGCCAACGTCTCCGCGCATGCCGTCCAGGCTTCCGGGACTGCGGAGCGAGCGGGGTCGAAGCCTTCGGGCGCGTCTCCGAAAACCGATGGCACGGCCAAGACCGGAGCGGATTCCGGTGCTGGCGACGACAAAGCCGCGAAGGAGGTCGATACCGAACATCTGTTCGGCTTCACCGAGGGCGCCGATACGGGCGAGAAGGGCGAGCAGGAGGTTGTGGTCGATACGGTGTCCCGGCTGGGCAAGCGGCCGGCCGGTCCCGGCCGAGGCCGCTACCGCGTTCTCGACACCAAGCTCGGCTATCAGTTCGATCCGATGGACAAGTTGAGCATCGAGATCGGAGCCTTCGGCAACCTTCGAAACGTCCGCAACATTACCGACCTCGACGACAAGTCCTACGGCACCTTCGATGGCATATCCGTCGAAGTGAAATATCAGTTTCTCAAGAGCAGCAAGGAGCAGCCCCTCGGCCTCGCCCTCGAAGTGAGGCCCCGGTTTGCCCGCGTGCTACCGATCGAGGGCAACGGAGCCGACATCTTCGACCTCGAGAGCGTGCTGCAACTCGATGTTCAGGTGGTGCCGGACAAACTCTGGTACGGCAGCAACATCAGCTTCGAGCCGGCGGCCGGGCGCCAGCGCGGCGTCGGGGCATCCGGCTATCGCTCGTCCACCTTCCTCTGGTCGAACGCCCTCGTGGCGCGGGTCGGGGACAGCACCTATCTGGGGCCGGAAGTCCGTTACCTGCGGGGCTATAACGGCACGTTTCTCAACGACTTGGAGAGCCAGGCGGTCTTCGTCGGCCCGGCCCTCCATCACCGCTTCACCGAGAAGACCTGGTTCACCTTGGCCTATGCCGGACAGGTCTGGGGCCGGGACAGGGATTCGACCCTGGCCGGTCGCGGCCTGGGCCTGAACCAGTTCGAGCGGCACAACCTTCGGGTTAAATTCGGCATGGAATTCTAGATCCCGCGGCGGCGTCCGGCGCTCAGTTCGGCAGACCCATCTGCTTGCGCAGGCTCTTGTCGAAGAGGTGGGCCGGCGCGAAGCGGCGGAGCAGGCTCACCTGGCGGGCGACCTTTCCGGCGGTGTAGCGGCGGCGGGGCACGGCTGCGGCGGCGGCCTCCACCACTCTTCGGGCGACGACCTCCGGGGCGTCGGCGGTCGCCATCACGGTCCGCAGCATCGTGTCCGCACCGGCGCGGGCCTCTGCGTAGATGCTCAGTTGTGCATCGGGCACGACCAGGTTCTGGTCGAAGGACGTCCGGGTATAGGCGGGTTCCACCAGGACGACGCGGATGCCCTGGCCACGGATCTCATGGTCGATGGATTCCGAATAGCCTTCCAACGCATGCTTACTCGCGGCGTAGAGCGCCATGTAGGGCGCCGGTACCAAGCCGAGGACGGAACTGATGTTGACGATGCGGCCGCTCTTCTTGGCGCGCATGGTCGGCAGGACCGCCCGAATGGTGCGGATGACGCCGAACAGATTGACGTCGAAGAGCGTCTGCGCCTGCGCGACCGAGGATTCCTCGGCGCCACCGCTGATGCCGTAGCCGGCATTGTTGACGAGGAGATCGATCCGGCCGGTCTCGTCCAGGACGGTGCGGACCATGGCGGCCACGGAGGCTTCGTCGGTGATGTCGCAGGTGAGCAGGGTGCCGGCATCTCCCAGGGCGCCGCCGGGCCGCCGGCTCGTCCCGAACACCCGATAGCCGGCGGCCTGCAGGGCCCGAACGGTGGCGAGGCCGATGCCCGAGGAGGCTCCGGTGACGATGGCGGTCTTCTGGATGGCTTGGCCCATGGCGCTCTCCTGGCAGGGCCGACCTGCCGGCCCGTCCCCTTATAGATGACGTATGTAATGTAAAACGGCAAGCGGAGCCGCGTGCTGCGCCGCACGTCTGCGCCCGTTCAGGCCCTCGTCGGCTGAGTCTCCGTCGCGTCTCCGTCGCGCGCTTCAGGGTGAAATCGCGGGATTGCAGACCCGTGTATTCCCCGAGGGTCGCGTCGAGGTCGCGCGGGCTTCGTCGAGGACGCGGGCCACATGACGCGCGTCTCGGCCGAGACCGTCGTGGATCTGGTGCCGGCAGCTGGTTCCGTCCGCGACGACGAGATCGTCGGGACCGGCGGCCCGGAGGGCCGGGAACAGCGACAGCTCGGCCATGGCCAGGGACACGTCGATGGTGTCGGCTCCGTACCCGAAGGCACCCGCCATGCCGCAGCAGCTCGACTCGATCACCCGGACGTCGAGGCCCGGCACCGCTCGCAGCACGGACTCGACGGCGCCCATCGCGCCGAAGGCCTTCTGGTGGCAATGGCCGTGGAGATGGGCGACCCGGCCGCCCTGATCGGCGAGGGGCAGGTCGATCCGGCCGGCCTGGAGGTCGGCGGCCAGCAGCTCCTCGAACAGCAGGCTGGCCCGTCCGAGTTCGGCCGCCTCGGGTCCGGGCAGGAGCGAGGCGAACTCGTCCCGGAAGGTGAGCAGGCAGGACGGTTCGAGGCCGACGATCCGGGCGCCGGCCCGGACATAGGGCAGCAGCGCCGTGAGCGTCCGCCGCGCCTCGGCCCGGGCCCGGTCGGTCTGGCCGGAGGCGAGGTAGGTCCGGCCGCAGCAGAGCGGGCGGCGTCCGCGATGCGGGAAGACCCGATGCAGGCGATAGCCGGCGGCGAGCAGCACCCGCTCGGCGGCCTCCAGGTTCTCGCGCTCGAAGGCCCGGTTGAAGGTGTCGCCGAACAGGACGATGTCGCGAAAATCGCCGGTGACGTCGGAGGGATGGGCGGGCTCGCCCGATTCGCGCCAGGGCCGGCGCCATTGCGGCAGCGTCCGGCGCGCCGAGAGGCCGACCAGCCGCTCGGACAGGCGGGCCAGGGCCGGCAGGCGGTCCCGCAGGTTGAGAAGCGGGGCCAGCCGGGCGGCCGTGCTGGCGTAGAGCGGCAGCGCCGCCACCAGGCGCTCCTTGAGGGGCAGGCCGTGCCGGGCATGGTAATGGTGCAGGAACTCGATCTTCATCTTGGCCATGTCGACGCCGGTCGGGCACTCGCGCCGGCAGGCCTTGCAGGAGACGCAGAGGTCCAGGGTCCGCTTCATCTCCGGACCGGTGAAGGCGTCCGGTCCGAGCTGGCCCGAGATGGCGAGCCGCAGGGAATTGGCCCGGCCCCGGGTCAGGTGCTGCTCCTCCTTGGTGACGCGGTAGGACGGGCACATGGCGCCGCCGGCGAGCTTCCGGCAGGTGCCGTTGCTGTTGCACATCTCGACGGCGGGGCCGAAGCCGCCCCAGTCGGACCAGTCGAGGGCCGGCACGGTCGGCTCGGTCACGGCGTAGCCCGGCTGGAAGCGCATCAGCGACCGGTCGTCCATGCGCAGCGGCCGGACGATCTTGCCGGGGTTGAGGCGGTTGTCCGGGTCGAATCCGTCCTTCACCGCCTCGAAGGCGCGGGTCAGGCGTGCCCCGAACATCGGCTCGATGTACTCCGAGCGCGAGATGCCGTCGCCGTGCTCGCCGGAATAGGAGCCCTTGAAGCGCCGGACCGCGGCGCTGGCCTCCTCGGCGATGGAGCGCATCTTGGCGACGTCGCCGCCCTGCTTCATGTCGAGGATCGGGCGGACATGCAGGCAGCCCACCGAGGCGTGGGCGTACCAGGTGCCGCGGGTGCTGTGCCGGGTGAACACCTCGGTGACGGCGTCGGTATAGTCGGCCAGGTGCTCCAGGGGCACCGCGCAATCCTCGATGAAGGAGACCGGCTTGGCGTCGCCCTTCATCGACATCATGATGTTGAGGCAGGCCTCGCGCACCTCCCAGACGGATCTCTGCCGGACCGGTTCGGGCACCTCCACCACGGCGCCGGTGAAGCCATGGTCGCTCATGCAGGCGTCGAGGCGCTTCAGGTCGGCCAGGAGCGTCGCCCGGTCGTCGCCGGCGAATTCCACCAGCAGCAGGCAGTTCGGGGTGCCGCGGGTGATGTCGGCGAGCGTGGTGCGGAACAGCGGAATGTCGGCGCCCAGCACCAGGACGTTGTTGTCGACCAGTTCGACCGCCACGGGATCGAGGTCCACCAGCGCCTTCGTGGTCTCCATGGCGGCGCGGAAGGACGGAAAATGGCAGACGCCCATGACCCGGTGGGCGGGCAGCCGCGACAGCTTCAGGGTGACGCTGGTGGTGGCCGCCAGCGTGCCCTCCGAGCCGACGAGCAGGTGGGCGAGGTTCGGCCGCGGCTCGATCAGGGCGTCGAGGTTGTAGCCGCCGACCCGGCGCTGGACCTGCGGGAAGCGGGCCAGGATTTCCGCGCGCTCCGACTCGGCCAGCGCCCGCATGGCGGCGGCCAGGGACTCGGCGCGGCCCGAGCCTGTCACGCCTGAACCGGTCACGCCCGTGCTGTCGTTGCCGGTCGGCCCGAAGCCGAACGGAACCCCGTCGTGGAACAGGGCCTCCATGGCGAGGACGTTGTCGCTCATCTTGCCGAAGCGCAGCGAGCGCGCACCGCAGGAATTGTTGCCCGTCATGCCGCCGATGGTGCAGCGGGTCGCCGTGGAGGGCTCGACGGGGAAGAACCAGCCGTCGGCCTTCACCCGGCTGTTGAGCTGTTCCAGCACGATGCCGGGCTCCACCGTGACGGTGCCGGCCTGCGGATCGTAGGCGCGGATGCGGTTGAAGTGGCGCGAGCAGTCGACCACCAGCCCGCGCCCGATCGGCTGGCCGTTCTGCGAGGTGCCGCCGCCGCGCAGGATGACGGGCACGTCGTGCTCGGCCGCGATCTTCAGGGTGGCGGCGATGTCGGCGGCGGAGCGGGGCAGGACCACGCCGGCCGGGACGATCTGGTAGATCGAGGCATCGGTGGCGTAGCGTCCGCGGGTGAAGGCGTCGAAGCGCGCCTCTCCTTCCAGCGCCTCGGCCAGCCGCCGGGGCAGCCCGGCATTCCGGCGGGTGGCGGCACGCGGCGCGACGAAGGGCTCAGCCGTGGCGGTCATGCATCGGGTCCTCGCGCGGGGCCGATGGGGCCGCCGCGCCGCGAGACGGGAAGAGAGCGGGAAGAATGAGAGCGGGAAGAAAAAGAGCGGAAAGGATGCCGGATAGAACGAAAGCGAGGCGGGGAACGGGTCCAAGACCCGATGCGTCCGAGGCCTGACAGGGTGGCGGCCCGCCGCGATGCGGATAAGATAACCCGCAAAATCTGCATGCAAAATAGGGGGGTACCATGATCGACCTGTACAGCGACACCCAGACGCGGCCGACGCCGGGGATGCGGGCCGCGATGGCGGCGGCCGAGGTCGGCGACGAGCAATCGGATTCCGATCCGACCACCCTGGCCCTGTGCGCGCGGGTGGCGGACCTGCTCGGGCAGGAGGCCGGCGTGTTCATGCCCTCCGGCACGATGTGCAACCTCGTGGCGATCCTGGTGCAGACCCGGCCCGGCGACGAGATCATCGTCGATGACCAGTCTCACATCTACAACACCGAGGCCGCCGGCTCGGCGGCGATCGGCGGCGTGTCCGTGGCGGCGCTGAAGACCCCGGCGGGGGTCTACACGCCGGAGGCGTTCGAGGCCGCGATCCGGGTTCCGGCTCGCACCGCGCCGCGCTCGGCCCTGGTCTCGATCGAGCAGACCACCAGCTTCTCGGGCGGCTCGGTCTGGGATCTGGCCGATATGCGGCGCATCCGCGACATCGCCAAAACCCGCGGGCTCAAGGCCCATATCGACGGGGCCCGCCTGCTGAACGCCGTGGCGGCCACGGGCGTCGCCGCGAAAGCCTATGCGGAGGGTTTCGACAGCGCCTGGATCGACCTGAGCAAGGGGCTCGGCTGCCCGGTCGGTGCCGTCCTGTGCGGCGACCGGGACTTCATCACCCAGGCCTGGCGCTGGAAGTACCGCCTCGGCGGCGCCATGCGCCAGTCCGGCATCCTGGCGGCGGCGGGGCTCTACGCGCTCGATCACCATGTCGACCAACTGGCCCGCGACAACGCCCACGCGGCCCTGCTGCGCGACCGGATCGCGGGTGCGCCGGGCCTCGCCATCGCGGCCGGGGCGGCCCAGTCCAACATCCTGTGCTTCTCCGTGGCGCCCCTCGGGGTCACGGCCGCCCGTTTCGCCGAGGCCTGCCTGGCGCAGGACATCCGGGTCCGGGCGATCGGCGCCCACGAGATCCGCGCTACCACCCATCTGGAGGTCGACGAACCCGGAATCCTCCGGGCGGCGGACGTGATCCGCGCCGAGGCCGAACGGCTGTCGGCCCTGCGGGACTGACACGGGGCTCGCTCGCGCGATTCGGAGACGGGTCTGGCCGCAGCGCGGGGCCCGCGCATCCCCTCTCTCGGCCGCTGCGCGACCACCCTCCCCCGCAGAGGGGGAAGGGTCGACCCGTGCCGGGACGAGACCCTCGCGGGGTCTGCGAGATCGAGGCGTGGACGCCATGACTCCCGGGGAGGAGCGTCGTTCGGGGCCGGATTTCGCCAACCCGGTCGTGTTCTGCCCATCCGGTTCCATCGACCGGACGCGGTCCGAACCCTCACCGAGCAGGATGACCGCCAGGGCAACCGCCATCGCCCCGGGTCACCCCTCGGTCGCGTCGGGGGCGGGGGCGGCTTCGCGGACGGCAGCGGCCTTGCGCTTGTTGCGCAGGTGCCGGAACAGGATGTCGCTCAGCTCATGGCCGGCCCGCCGGTGCAGGGCGTCGAGGATCTCCTCGTGCTCGCGCATCGCCTCGCCCCACCGGTCCCGGTTCTGGTCGAGATTGGCCGAGTAGCGCACCCGGCGCAGGCGGCCGGCGAAGTTGGCGTAGGTGGTGGCCAGGGGCTCGTTGTCGGCGGCGCGCACGATGCGGTCATGGATCGCCTGGTTGCAGGCGAAGTAGCCGTGCAGGTCCCGGCGCAGGTACGACGCGTACATCTCGTGGTGCAGGCGCTCGATCTCCGCATAGGCCGCGTCGCTGATCTTCTCGCAGGCGAGCCGGCCGGCCAGGGCCTCGAGGCCGCCCATCACGTCGAAGAGCGCCACCATCTCGTCGGCGCCGAGCTGGCGCACCCGGGCGCCCCGGTTCGGCAACAGATCGATCAGCCCCTCGGAGGCCAGCACCTTCAGGGCTTCGCGCAACGGGGTGCGGGAGATGCCGAAGCGCTCGCACAGCAGGCGCTCCGGCACCCGGGCGCCGGGCGCCAGGTTCCCCTCCACGATGTAGTCGCGCAGGTTGGCCAAGAGCGTGCCGTGCAGGGAGGCGACGGCGAGGATTGGCAGTCCCGTGGGCGCGGCGGCGGCGCCCGCGTCGGTCGCGGGATCCGGGGCGGACTCAAGCATCATCGTTCCAGATTTATCAGCCCGAAGCGGCGGGGTCGAGCGGAACCGTTCGCAAAATAGTGCTTGTGCGTTCGAAAAATGAATGCAAATTTCGGGGCAACGCAATTGAAACCGGGGCTCGTCGCCGACAATCGCGCGCTGCGTTCCGGCACCGCGCAGGATTTCCGGCACCGTTCTGGTCCTCGGGACGGTCCGGCACCGCCGGTCGGACCGGTTCCGCCTCGGACCCGGACTTCCCCGTCGCCTGCTCCCCAATCGCCCTGCGAGGCCCGCGATGACGACACGCACCGGACGCCACTTCCTGCACATCCCGGGGCCGAGCCCCGTGCCCGAGCGCGTCCTGCGCGCCATGGACATGCCGGTGATCGACCATCGCGGGCCGGATTTCGCCAAGCTCGGCCGGGCGGTTCTGGAAGGGGCCCAGGCGGTGTTCCAGACCCGCGCCCCGGTGATCCTGTATCCGGGCTCGGGCACGGGGGCCTGGGAGGCCGCCATCGTCAACACGCTCTCGGCCGGCGACCGGGTGCTGATGTTCGAGACCGGCCACTTCGCCACCCTGTGGCGCCAGATGGCGGCCCGCTGGGGCATCGAGGTCGAGTTCGTGCCCGGCGACTGGCGCCGCGGCGTCGACCCGGCCCGGGTCGAGGCCATCCTGGCCGAGGACCGCGCGAAGTCGATCAAGGCCGTGATGGTGGTTCACAACGAGACCTCCACGGGCGTGACCAGCCGGATCGCCGAGATCCGCAAGGCCATCGACCGGGCCAACCACCCGGCCCTGTTCCTGGTCGACACGATCTCGGGTCTCGGCTCGGCCGAGTACGCTCACGACGCCTGGGGCGTCGACGTCTCGGTGAGCTGCTCGCAGAAGGGCCTGATGCTGCCGCCCGGCCTCGGGCTCGTCGCCCTGTCGGACCGGGCGCTCGCCGCCACGAAGACCGCGACGTTGCCGCGCTCCTATTGGGACTGGCAGGAGATGCTCAAGCCGAATGCGGCCGGATACTTCCCCTATACGCCGGCCACCAACCTGCTCTACGGCCTGCGCGAGGCCATCGCCATCCTGATGGAGGAGGGCCTGCCCCAGGTCTTCGCCCGCCACCAGCGCCTTGCGGCCGCCACCCGTGCCGCCGTCGAGGCCTGGGGCCTCGAGGTCCTGTGCCAGGAGCCGTCGGAATACTCGCCGGTGCTCACCGCCGTGGTGATGCCGCAGGGCCACGACGCCGACGCCCTGCGCAACCTGATCCTCGACAAGTACGACCTGTCCCTCGGGACCGGGCTCGCCAAGGTCGCCGGCAAGGTCTTCCGCATCGGCCATCTCGGCGAGACCAACGACCTCATGCTGATGGCGGCCCTGTCCGGCGTCGAGATGGGCCTGAAGGCGGGCGGCGTGCCGCACACGCGCGGCGGCGTGCTGGCGGCGATGGATGCGCTCCGTTCCGGCCTCGACGACTGAGCGACACCTCCGGCGGACCCGACAGACCGTCATTCCGGGGCGCCGAAGGCGAGCCCGGAATCCAGGTCCGCCGACGGTGCCGGACGCGATCGAACCTACGGTTCTGGATCTCGGGCTCCGCTGCGCGGCCCCGGAATGACGAAGGGCCTGGGACGAAGACTTCGTAAAACTGAAAGCCCCTAACGCCAGCCGATTACACCGATCCTGCGTGCCCCCGCAAAAAAGCCCGGCGATCAGACCGGGCGGGGTGTCGCGTTCAACTGGAGGAAACCCCGATGACGCCAGCAACTGGACGCGTCTCCGCGTCAGTCCCTGCCAAACGACGCGTCTCCGCGTCGAATATGGTCCTGTTCCTGCTGTGCCTGATGTACTTCGTCACCTATCTCGACCGGGTGAACATCGCGACGGCGGGCGGCGAGATCATGAAGGATCTCGGGATGTCGAACACTCAGTTCGGCCTGATCCTGTCCGCCTTCGCCTACCCCTACGCCATTTTCCAGGTCATCGGCGGATCGGTCGGCGACAAGTTCGGCGCCCGCCGGACCCTGCTGGTCTGCGGCCTGATCTGGGCCTCGGCGACGATCCTCACGGGTCTCGTCGGCGGCCTGATCAGTCTGTTCCTCGCCCGCGTGCTGCTCGGCTTCGGCGAGGGCGCGACCTTCCCGACCGCCACCCGCGCCATGCAGAACTGGACCGCGCCGGGCAAGCGCGGCTTCGCCCAAGGCATCACCCACGCCTTCGCGCGGCTCGGCAACGCGGTGGCGCCTCCCATCGTCGCCTTCCTGATCTACCAGTTCGGCTGGCGCATCGGCTTCGTCATCCTGGGCGTCGCGAGCTTCGCCTGGGTCGTCGTCTGGTACGCGTATTTCCGCGATGACCCCAAGGACCATCCGGCGATCACGCCGGAGGAACTCGCGGTGCTGCCGCCGCCGAGCAAGGTCGGCGCCAAGCAGACCGTGCCCTGGGGCCGCCTGACCCGGCGCATGCTGCCGGTGACGGTGACCTATTTCTGCTACGGCTGGACCCTGTGGCTGTTCCTCGGCTGGCTGCCGAGCTTCTTCAAGCTGAATTACGGCCTCGACCTGAAGAACTCGGCCCTGTTCGCCTCGGGGGTGTTCTTCGCCGGCGTCGTCGGCGACACCCTCGGCGGTGTCTTCAGCGACCGCATTCTCAAGAAGACCGGCAACCTCAAGCTGGCCCGGCTCAGCGTCATCGTGGTCGGCTTCCTCGGCGCGGCCGCGAGCCTCACCGGCGTGTTCTTCACCCGCGACCTGACCCTGGTGGCGCTGCTGCTCAGCTCGGGCTTCTTCTTCGCCGAGCTGGTGATCGGCCCGATCTGGTCGGTGCCGATGGACATTGCACCGAAATATTCGGGCACGGCCGCCGGCCTGATGAACACCGGCTCGGCGGTGGCGGCGATCATCTCGCCGATCGTCTTCGGGATGATCGTCGACATGACGGGAAGCTGGACCCTGCCCTTCGCCGGCTCCATCGGCCTGTGCCTGCTCGGCGCCGGCCTCGCCTTCACCATGCACCCCGAGCAGCCCTTCGTGGAGGCGCCGGAGGTGCCTCTGGGGCGGGTCGTGCCGGCGGAGTAGCGGGCTCCCGTCTCCCCACGGCTGGCGCTGTGCTCGTCGGAAACCCAGGCGCAGCACCACGTCATCCCGGGGCCGCGCAGCGGAGCCCGAGATCCAGAGCCGCCGACGGCGTCAGATCCTGCACCTCCCGAGTGTCTGGATTGCACGCCTCCGGCGCGCCGGAATGACGGCGTGGTGCCCTGCGAGCGAGGCGAGGAGATGCGGGCGGACTTTGCCGCCGTCAGCGACATTCCAGCCGGCGGGCTGCGCCCGATTCCGGCACAACACAGGAGCCCGGCACGATGGACCAAGCCGTGCACGACACCCTCACCCCGCGCCCCCTGCCCCTCGCGGGCCTGCGCGTCCTCGACGTGACGCAGGTGATGGCCGGTCCGGTCTGCAGCATGCTGCTGGCCGATCTCGGGGCCGACGTGATCAAGGTCGAGCCGCCCGGCACCGGCGACCAGACCCGGGGCGCCATGGGGTTCAAGATGAAGGGGCCCGACAGCATGGGCTTCCTCAACATGAACCGGAACAAGCGCAGCCTCGCCCTCAACCTGAAGAGCCCGGCCGGGCGCGACCTCCTGCTCGACATGGCCGAGACCGCCGACATCGTGGTCGAGAACTACCGCCCCGGCGTCATGGCCCGGCTCGGCCTCGGTTACGAGGCGATGCGGGCGCGCAATCCGGGCCTGATCTATGCCAGCATCTCGGGCTTCGGACAGTCGGGTCCCTGGGCCAAGCGCCCGGGCTACGACCTGATGGCCCAGGCCATGTCCGGCGTGATGAGCGTCACAGGCCATCCCGGCGGGCCGCCGGTGAAGGCCGGCGTGCCGGTGGCGGATATCGGCTGCGCGCTGTTCGCGGTCTATGGCATCCTCAGTGCGTATATCGGCCGGCAGGTCAGCGGCGCGGGCCAGTACATCGACGCGTCGCTGTTCGACTCGGCCCTGGCCTTCTCGATCTGGGATACGAGCGAATACTGGGGCACCGGCCGGATTCCGGAGCCGCTCGGCACCGCTAACCGCATGAGCGCGCCCTATCAGGCGGTGCGGGCGGCGGACGGCTACTTCGTCATGGGGGCGACCAACCAGAAGCTCTGGCGCCTGCTCTGCGACGTGCTCGGGCGCGAGGACCTTCTAACCGACGAACGTTTTCGCGATATCGCCGGGCGGCTTGCCCACCGAGAGGCCCTGATCGCCGCGCTGGAGACGAGCTTCGCGGCCAGGAACGCCGAGGATTGGGTGAGCGATCTGCTCGCCGCCGGCATCCCGGCCGGGCGCATGAACACCTACCCGGAGGCCTTCGAGAGCGAACACGGCCGCCATCGGCAGATGCGGATCGAGGTGCCGCACCCGATCGAGGGCAGCGTTCCGAATATCGGCTTTCCGGTGAAGCTCTCGGGCACGCCCGCCGAGGTGCGCCGGCACGCGCCGCTGCTCGGCGAGCACACCGACGAGGTCCTGCGCGAGTTCGGGCTGACCAGCGAGGCGATCGCGCGCCTGCGCGACGACGGGGCCTTCGCCGCATGACCCGCCCCGCCGATGACGGCGCGGTCCGCTACCGGGTCGAGGGCGGCGTCGCCCATCTCACCTTCGACCGCCCGTCCGCCCGCAACGCGATGACGTTTGCGATGTACGAGGCCCTCGCCGAGGCCCTGGGGCGGATCGAGGCCGACCCGGCGGTGCGGGTCGCCGTGCTGCGCGGCGCCGGCGGCAAGGCCTTCGTGGCCGGCACCGACATCGAGCAGTTCGTCGGGTTCACGGGACAGGACGGCGTCGCCTACGAGGCCCGCATCGACGGCTACATCGCCGGTCTGGAAGCCGTCCGGGTGCCGACCGTGGCGGTGATCGAGGGCTTCGCGGTGGGGGGCGGCCTCGCCATCGCCAATGCGTGCGACATCCGGATCGCCGAGGCCGGGGCGCGCTTCGGCGTGCCGATCGCCCGGACCCTGGGCAATTGCCTGTCGCCCGCCAACCTGCGCCGCCTGACCGCGACCCTCGGCCCGAGCCTCGTCGCCCGCATGTTGCTGCTGGCCGAGATGCCCAGCGCCGAGACCCTGGCGCCGCTGGGCTACCTCGCCGCCGTGGTGGCGCCGGACGCCCTCGAGGCGGAGGTCGCCGGCATCTGCGACCGGCTTCTCGGCCATGCCCCCGTGACCCTGCGGGTGACCCGTGCGATGCTGCGCCGCCTCGCCCGGGACGCGGAAGCGGACGCGACCGACCTGATCGCCGAGTGCTACGGCAGCCGGGATTTCGCCGAGGGCGTCGAGGCCTTCCTGGCCCGGCGGCCCGCCGCCTGGACGGGCACCTGAACCCGGATCGGATCGCCATGACCCTCTACGCCCTCGGCCCCCATCACCCGCAGCTCGCCGAGGCGGGCCGCGTCTGGATCGCGCCCGGGGCGCACGTGATCGGGCAGGTCCATCTCGGCCGCGACGTCTCGATCTGGTTCGGCGCCACCCTGCGGGGCGACAACGACACCATCCGGATCGGCGACCGCTGCAACATCCAGGACGGGGCGGTGCTGCATGTCGATCCCGGCTTTCCCCTCGATCTCGGCGACGACGTCACCGTGGGGCACCGCGCCATCGTGCATGGCTGCACCATCGGGGCCGGCACCCTGATTGGCATGGGCGCCACGATCCTCAACGGCGCCCGCATCGGCCGCAACTGCCTCGTCGGCGCCAACGCGCTGGTGACCGAGGGCAAGGAATTTCCCGACAACAGCCTGATCGTCGGCGCCCCCGCCCGGGTCGCCCGGACCCTCGATGAGGCCGCCGCCGCCCGGCTCGCCCGCACGGCCGAGAGCTACGTCGCCAACGGGCGCCGCTACCGCGAAGAGCTTCTGGCGCTCGGCTGACACGCCCGCTCGACGAACGGGCGCGCCCGCGCGGAACGCCGGCGTCAATGCCGGGCGAGCGCCGCCTTCAGGCGCACGGGATCGACCCGCGTCAGCACCACCTCGCTCGATCCGTCGCCCGCGAAGCTCGCGAAGGCGAAGCGGCCCTGGTCGTCCCAGGCATCCGAGCCCGTGTGGACGTTGAGCCGCTCCAGGCGGGGATCGAGGTCGGCGAGGCTGCACAGGCGGGTCGCGGCGCCTGTCGCGAGGTCGACTTCGTAGAGCGAGGACGGCCCTGTGCCCGGGACGTAGCTGGTCACCGCCGCATAGGCCGTCCGGCCGTCGGGGGCGACCTGGAACATCCAGAAGAAGCTGGCGGTCCAGTCGAGCGTCACCCGGCCGAGGGCGGTCCAGGTTTCGGGCGTCCCCGCCGCGGCCTCGGTGAAGCGGTAGAGGTAGCCCTTGTCGTCGGCGGCGTAGCAGAGCCCGCGCGCGGGCAGGCAGCGGCCGACCTCCAGGGCGCGCGGCGCCTGCAGGGCGAAGTCCGGCCGCGCCACCATGCCCTGATGGGGATCGTAGCTGTAGAGGTGGCCGTAGATGGCGGGGTCGTGCGCCGGCCCGGTGAGCGGGTTGCCGGCCGAGAAGTAGAGGCGCCCGCGCGCATCGGTGAACATGAAGCGGCCGGTATAGACGAAGGGGCGATCGTAGGCGGCGGGCCGCCCGAGGGACGCGGTGGTGCCGGCGGCGACGTCGTAGCGGACGATCTCGGCGGTCGGCACCACCGCGCCGTAGATCACGTTGCGCGCGGGATCGCCGGCCAGCGTCACCAGGCTGCCATGCGGCAGGCCGGTGCCGCCCGGCTCGGCGGCGCTGAGGTCGGTGAAGCGGGCCGTGGCCGGGTCGTAGGCGTAGAGGTGGAAGCCGCGCCGGTCGCGGTAGCCGTCGTCCAGGTTCGAGCGGTCCATGGTGCCGACATAGACCTTGCCGCCGAACCACAGCGGCCGGGTGTGGAACTTCTCGGCGGTCTCGCCGGGCTTCCAGTTGCCGGCGGCTTCCGAGGCGGACCGGGCATCGCCGGCGAGCCGCAGCGTGTCGCTGCCGGCGGGCAGGCGGTACAGGGCTGCGTTGGTGCGGTGGTCCATTCCGGCGACGTAGAGGTCGCCGTTCGGGGCCGAGCCCGTTGCGTGCCAGCTCTGGGTCGGGTGCAGCCCGTTCGGCGTGTCCGGCAGGGTCCAGAGATGGACCCCGTCGAGGCGCCCGGCGACCCCGGATGTCGCGACTTCGGTCGGGGCGACTTCGGCTGGGGCGATCTGGGCAGGCGCGCGGTTGGCCGGTGTGGAGGTCGGCTGGTCGGGAGCCGACGCCGCCGGCGCGGCCAGGGCGGGGGCGGGACGCGTGTTCGCGGCGAGGAGTCCCGCGAAAGCGAGCCCCAGGGCGGCGGTGACGGCATCGAGGCGCATGCGGGGGGCTCTCCGGGACGGGACGAACGCGCTGTCCGAACGGGGTGTCGGGGCCTTTGTCGAAATCCGGCTGTCGGTATCTGGGTGTCGAGATCTGGGTGTCGAGATCTGGGTATCGCGGCGTTGGGCGCCGGGTTTGCCGACGGACCCTGATCCACCCGGAAGGTGGCGGCATCCGGGCGCCGTCCGGGCGGGTGCCGGAGCCCTGCCGGATCAGAGTTCGGGCGGCGCGCCGGGATTGCCCTCGTGGCGGTCGCGCTGGGCGGCGGCCCGGGCGAGGACCAGGAGGGTGACCGGGGTCGTGATGGTGAGAAAGATGCCGATCAGGGCATCGCGCAGGACGAGGCGCCCCTCGATCAGCGACAGCAGCACCATCGAACTCGTCAGGATCAGGGCCATGCCCAGGGTGGCACCGAGCGTCGGCGCGTGGACGCGCTCGTAGAACGTCCGCAGGCGAATGAGGCCGAGGGCACCGGTCAGCGAGAAACCGGCGCCGGTGATCGCCAGCGCGACCACCAGCCAGGCCGCCCAGACGGGCAATGCCGCGCCGGTCACTGGATCACCTCGCCCTGCATCAGGAACTTGGCCAGCGCCACCGTGGCGGTGAAGCCGACCATGCCGAGGATCAGCGCCGCTTCGAAGTAGAGGCCGCTGCCGGTCCGCATGCCGTGGACCACGATCGCCAGCATCCCGTTGAGGTAGAGGGTGTCGAGGCCGAGGATCCGGTCCTGCGCGCGCGGGCCGCGCAGCATCCGCCAGACGGCGATGGCCATCGCCAGCACCAGCATTCCCTGCGCGAGGCCAAGCCCCCCATCGAGCACCGCGATGGCCGTCATGCCGGAAACTCCATCAGGAAAAGATCGTCATGAGAGGGCGCTCGTAGCGGTCCTTGACCCGCCGCACCCATTCGTCCCCGCCGGTCTCGTCGAGTACGTGCAGGAGCAGGCTCCCGCTCTGGGAATCGTACTGGACCCAGAGCGTTCCGGGCGTGCCCGTCAGGATGATCGACAGCGCCGCGAGTCCGAAGGGATCGCGCAGGTCGAGGGGGATCGTGACGAAGCCGGTCCGTCGCTCGCCGCGGCGGAGCCCGAGGATGATCCGGGCGACGTCGATGTTCGAGCGCACCATGTCGTAGACCACGAGTCCGGCGAGCCGCACGAGGGTGCCGGGCGCGCGCACCCGGACCGCCGGGGGACGTAAGGCCCGCATCACGGCGGGAACCGCCAGTCCGACGAGGAGCGCCAGCACGGCGCTTCCCGGGGTCAGCGGCGCGTTCAGCAGGAGCCAGGTCAGGGCGAGGCCGAGCGACAGCCAGGGATAGGGCAGCAGCCGCGTCACGATCCGGCGCCCTCCTGGTTGCCGAGCACGGCCTGGATGTAGGCCTGCGGCTGCGCGAGCCAGCGCACGGTCTCGTCCGCGTAGGCGAGGGCCGGACCGCCCCAGAGGGCGAGCGCCATGCAGGCCGCGAGCAGCCCGGCCAGGGCCGCGAACTCGGTGGGATGCAGCACCGGCGGCGGGTCGTCGCTCGGAACCCAGAGGGTGAGGATGCCGAGGCGCACCAGCGGCATCAGGGTGCCGAAGCTCGACAGCGTCAGGGCGGCGATCAGGGCCCAGGCCGAGGCCGTGATCGGGCCGCTGGCCAGCCCCGTGAACAGCGCGAGCTTACCTACGAACCCGGCGAGCGGCGGAAGGCCGGCCAGCATCAGCGTGCAGACCACGAAGCCGCAGCCCAGGATCGCCACCGCCGCCGGAAACGCCCGGCCGATCTCGGTCGCGTCGGCGTCGTCGAAGGGATCGCGGTACTCGTCCGCGAATACCGCCTGCCGGGCCTCGCCCGGGTCGCGGCCGCGTTGCAGGATCTCGGCCAGCAGGAACAGGGCGGCGGCCGCCAGCGTCGACCCGAGGAGGTAGTACAGCGCTCCGGCCAGCGCCCGGTCGCCTCCGGTGCCGAGGGCGGCCAGCACCGTGCCGGACGAGATCATCACCGCGTAGCCCGCCGCTCGGGTGAGGTCGCGGGCGGCCAGCAGGCCGATGGTGCCGTACGCCATGGTCGCCAGCCCGGCGGCCAGCAGCCAGGTCTGTCCGAATCCCTGCGAGGTCCCGGCGCCGAACAGCAGCAGGCTGAGGCGGACCACGACGTAGATGCCGACCTTGCTGAGGATCGCCAGGATCGCGGCCGCCGGCGCGCTCGCCGCCGCATAGGTCGTCGGCAGCCAGAACCCGAGCGGCCAGGCGCTGCACTTGATCAGGAAGGCGATGCCCAGCACGGCGCAGCCGATCTCGAACAGGGCCGGTTCGGTCGCCGGGCCGGCGAGCCGACGGGCGAGGTCGGCCATGTTGAGCGTCCCCATGGTGCCGTAGATCAGGCTGACGCCGACGAGGAAGAACAGCGAGGCGACGAGGTTCACCGCGATGTAGCCGAGCCCGGCCCGGATGCGGACCTCGCCCGAGCCGTGCAGGACGAGGCCGTAGGAGGCGGCCAGCATCACCTCGAAGAACACGAACAGGTTGAACAGATCGCCGGTGAGGAAGGCGCCGTTGACGCCCATCAGCAGCAGCAGGAACAGGCCGTGAAAGCGCGGTCCGGCCCGGCCCCAGCGGGCGAAGGAGAACACCAGGGCGCACAGGCCGAGCACGCTGGCCAGCGCCAGCATCAGGGCCGAGAGCCGGTCCGCCACCAGCACGATGCCGTAGGGCGCGGCCCAGTTGCCGAGGCGGTAGACCTGCGCGCCGGCCTCGACGCGCCCGACCAGCACGAGGGCGATGCCGAGCAGGACCAGCACCGTGCCGAGGCTCAGGGCCGCCTTCAGGCGGCGCCGACGCTCGTCGAGCAGGAACATCAGGCCCGCCACCGCGATCGGCAGCACGACCGGCAGCACCACGAGATGATCCGACCAGGCGGTGTCGGCGGAGGCAGTCAGGATTGCGGGACTCATGATTGCGGAAATTTCGGGAGCGGGAAGTCCGGCTGCGGGAAGTCCGGCTGCGAATCGGCCTGATGCGGCTCGCGACCGTCCACGTGGTCGCTGCCGGTGATGCCGCGGGCGGCGAGCAGGACGACGAGGAACAGGGCTGTCAGCGCGAAGCTGATCACCACGGCGGTGAGGACCAGGGCCTGCGGCACAGGATCGTCGACGGAGACGACCTCCGCGCCTGCCCCGAGCACCGGCGGCGCCCCGACGGTGAGCCGGCCCATGGCGAAGATGAACAGGTTGACGGCGTAGCTCAGGAGCGAGATCCCGAGCACGACCTGGAACGTCCGCGGCCGCAGCATCAGCCAGATGCCGGAGGCGGCGAAGACGCCGATTCCCAGCGAGAGCACGATTTCCATCAGGCAATCTCCCTCTCGGCGGCCCGTTCGGCCTCGGCCTCGACGGTGCGGGTGCGGCGCAGGGACTGGTGCGCCAGGGCGACCAGCATCAGGGCGCTCGCCCCCACCACCAGGACCATGATGCCGAGATCGAACAGCAGCGCGCTCGCCACCGGCACCTTGCCGAGCAGCGGCGGCTCCCAATAGGCGAAGAAGGCGGTGAGGAAGGGGCGCCCGAACAGCCAGGAGCCCGCTCCGGCCAGGACGGCGACCAGCAGGCCGATGCCGATCCAGGAAATCGGCTGGATGCGCAGGCGCGCCTCCACCCACTCGGCCCCTTGCGCCATGTATTGCAGCATGAACGCGATGGTGAGCGTGATGCCGCCGGCGAATCCCCCGCCCGGCAGGTCGTGCCCGCGCAGGAACAGGTGCAGGGCGAGCAGGACGATGAAGGGGAACAGCCACGTCATCACCACCCGGGGGACGAGGAGCGCGTCGGCGGTGGTGTCGCCGGGGCTGCGTCCGGCGCGGGCAGCGTCGTAGGCGTCGTGGCTGACCTGCTGCCGCGGCCGCTCCAGGCTGTCGGCGGCGGGGCGGAAGCGGCGCAGCAGGGCGAACACCGTGAGGCCGACGATGCCGAGGACGCAGATCTCGCCCAGGGTGTCGAAGGCCCGGAAATCGACCAGCAGCACGTTGACCACGTTGCGCCCGCCCGCCTTCGGGTAGGCCTCCTCCACGAACCAGCGGGCGATGCCGTCGACCGCCGGCCGCGTCATCACCGCGTAGGCGAGGCCGGCGAGGCCGAGCCCCGCGACGGCGGCGATGCCGAAATCGACGATGCGCCGGCGCCGGGCCCGCGCCGTTTCGGAGGCCGGGACCGGGATCGCCGCGTCGCGCTTCGGCAGCCAGCGCAGGCCGAGCAGCAGCATGACGGTGGTGACGATCTCGACCAGGATCTGGGTCACGGCGAGGTCGGGGGCGGACAGCCACAGGAAGGTCAGGCAGCTCACCAGCCCGGCGCCGCCGACGAAGATCGTGGCCGACAGGCGATGGTACTTCGCCCGCTCCGCCGCCCCGATCGCGCAGGCCGCGCCGACGAGCCACGTCAGCGCGAAGGCGGGATCGAAGGCCGTGCTGCGGCCGGGCGCGAACAGGTCGAGGCCCCGGATGGCCCCCGCCGTCGCGGCGGCCAGCAGCACGGTGAGGAAGAGGATGCGCAGCTGCACCTGGAGGCGCTCGCTGCCGAGGTGGCGCTCCCAGTGGCGGGCGCCGAGGACGAGGCCGGTCATCGTCCGCTCGAACAGGCGGCCGCCGTCGAGGCGGTCCATCAGCCAGGGACCGCCCCGGGGATTGGCGTTGATCCGCCGCCCGAACGCGCGGTAGAGCGCCACCCCGCCCACCAGGGCGACGACGCTGAGGGCCAGCGGCGCAGTGAAGCCGTGCCAGATCGCGAGGTCGTAATCGGGCGTGCGCTCGCCGAGCACTGACCGGACCGCGCCGGCCAGCAGCGGACCGATGGTGAGGTTGGGCACGAGGCCGATGGCGATGCAGACCAGCACGAGCAGTTCGATCGGGATGCGCATCCACCGCACCGGCTCGTGGGGGGCGTGCGGCAGGTCGTGCGGCGCCGGGCCGAAGAACGTCTGGCGGATGAAGCGCACCGAGTAGAGCATGGTGAAGGCGCTCGCCAGGGTCGCCAGCACCGGCAGGGCGAGGTTCAGCAGGTGCTCGCCGGCATTGTCGACCGCCTCCGCCAGGAACATCTCCTTCGACAGGAAGCCGTTGAGGAGCGGCACGCCCGCCATCGCGGCGGCGGCCACCATGGCCAGCGTCGCCGTGTAGGGCATCGCCCGCCACAGGCCGCTGAGGCGGCGCATGTCCCGCGTCCCGGTCTCGTGGTCGATGATCCCGGCCGCCATGAACAGCGACGCCTTGAAGGTGGCGTGGTTCACCGTGTGGAAGATCGCCGCCACCACCGCCAGCGGGGAGTCGAGCCCGAGCAGCAGGGTGATCAGCCCGAGATGGCTGATCGTGGAATAGGCCAGCAGGCCCTTGAGGTCGTGCTGGAAGATCGCGCTCCAGGCGCCCACCAGCATGGTCACCATGCCGGCGGTGCCGACGATCCAGTACCAGCTCTCGGTGCCGGCCAGCACCGGCCAGAGCCGGATCATGAGGAAGATGCCGGCCTTCACCATGGTGGCCGAGTGCAGGTAGGCGCTGATCGGCGTCGGCGCCGCCATCGCGCGCGGCAGCCAGATGTGGAACGGGAACTGGGCCGATTTGGTGAGCGCGCCGGCCAGCACCAGCACCAGGGCGGGCAGGTATAGCGGGCTCCGGCGGATCGTGTCGCCCGAGGCGAGCACCACGGCGAGGTCATAGCTGCCGACGATCTGGCCGATCAGCACCATGCCGACGAACAGGCAGAGCCCGCCGGCCGCCGTGATGGTGAGCGCCATCCGCGCCCCGTCGCGCGCCGACGCGTTGTCGGTCCAGTAGCCGATCAGCAGGAACGACACGATGCTGGTCAGCTCCCAGAACACCACCAGCTGGATCAGGTTGCCGGCGAGCACGATGCCCAGCATCGCGCCCACGAAGGCGAGCAGGTAGCTGAACAGGCGCGGCACCGGGTCTTCGGCGGCCATGTAGTAGCGCGCATAAAGCACCACGAGCGCGCCGATCCCCAGCACCAGAACGGCGAAGAGCCAGGACAATCCGTCGAGCCGCAGGACGAAGCGGACGCCGAGCGTCGGCAGCCAGTCCACCGTCCAGGCGACGGTGCCGGAGCCGGCGATCTCCGGATACAGGAGCCCGATGCAGACGAGGGACACCACCATGACGAAGCCGGCCAGGATCGCGGCGGCGTTGCGCGCCTGTCCGGGCAGACAGATCGCGACCACGCTGCCGAGGAAGGGCAGGATCGCGGCGGTGGCGAGAAGGAGGTGTGGCGGCATCAGCTCGGGCAATGGCAGGCGCGGTCGGACACGGGCAATCCCTTCGGCGGCACGCTCCTGAGGGGTGCCCGCCTGCCTGAGGGGGACCCGCCTGGATTGGAGGGGAGCGCCATCCTCGATACGGAGGTCGGCAGGGTGAAGCGGCGGCAGCGCGGACACACGCCACGGTCGGTATAGCCAGGGACGGGCGCAGTGGCGAGCGCTGACCGCACGAGGCTTCATGAGCGCTCGCACTGGCCTTCCAGCGGCTTGGCCGCGGGTGCGGCAGGGCTCACGCCCTCTTCGACCGGTCTTGGCCGAGATTGAGCAATCTTGCTGCAGGATCTCCGCGCTTCACGCGCTGCTGATTGCCTGGAGACCCGCCTCGACCTGCCGGCCAACAACCTCGCCCTGGTGTTTTCGCCGGAGCTGGTGTTGGCCCGGAGCTGATGGGTCGCCGGGGCCGACGCGAACAAGAACCCCGCCGCGGCGCGAGCCGGGCGGGGTGTCGAGGTGCGGGTCGGGTCGGATTTGGTCGGGTCGGGTCGGCTACAGGTTCAGGAGGGCCTGGGTCGAGCCGATCACCGTGACGGCGAGGCCGCCAGCGAAGGCGGCGATCATGGCGTAGGAGAAGCCTCTCAGCAGCATCGGGTGATCCCGCTCCTCCCGATCAGCAGCGGTTTCCGCCCGAGGTCTGGCCGTATTGCTGGGTCGGGAAGTTCTGCTGGTTGGCGTTGCCTTCAGCGGCCGAGCTCATCGGGCAATGGGAGGGGTGACGCAGGGGCGAGAGGCCGCGTCCGTCGAGGGACCCGGTGGTCTCGACGTCATAGGGCGAGAAGGCGGTGTAACGCGACGGGGCATCATAGGCCATGGCCGACGAGATCGGAGCAACGCCAAGGACAAGGGCGGTGGCGAGGGCGGCGATACGGGTCTTGATCATGGGTTCTGGTTTCCTTCTGCAGTACGAACCGTCCTGGCGGCCCGTTTCTCTGCGTCTGAAACCAATATAGGGATCGTCTTTCCGCCATGACGTGCGACCAGGCACGTGGAGAGCCGGATTAAATCGCAGCTCAAGCCCAGCAAGATCTCAAGCCAAGCAAGATCTCGGCTGCTCCTTCCCGGCATCTGGTATACATTATCCAGAGTGTCGCCGGCGCCGGGGCGTGTCGATGCCCGGTCGTTCTGCCGGAGAGCTCACTTGTGTCGGAAAACCGACCTGGGCTCGGCGTGAGGGCAAGCGCGGCCGTTTCGACGGATGAAATCCGGACGGCCGTTCGTCTGAACAGCGAACGCCTGGCCGCCACGGCACCATCCCCGGGTGTCGTCCCGCGTTGCGGCCAGCAACGGGAGACAGGCGTGAATCGCAGCCCATCCAAGGTTAATCCCGCACCCGAGACCCGCGAACATCTCAGAGCTCCCCAGACATCGAAGGCCGGCGCTGTTCCGAAAGTCCGGGCGGCCGCAGCGTTCCTGTCGCTGATGGGCCGCCTGCCGGGCGGCATCGCCCTGCTGATCCTCGGTGACGCGCCCGCGATGGCGGGCTCCGCCGCCCAGCCGGGCCAGACCGTCGGCCTGCCGGCCGGGGCGCAGCTCCCGGTCGGGCTCTACTTCGTCAACACCTCGAGCTTCGGCGTCCGCAACACCCGACCGTTGGATTCGGAATCCAACATCAACCTGCCGGCCTTCGTCTGGGCGACGCCCTGGAGCCTGTTCGGCGCCCGCCTCAACCTCATCGCGATCCAGCCCGTCGTCGCCGCGAGCCCACGCGGCACCCCCTACCAGAGCGGGATCAGCCAGCCGCTGCTGGCGGGCCAGCTCGCCTGGAGCCTCGGCAACCATGTCGGGGTGAGCTATCTGTTCGGCGGATACCTGCCCGTCGAGACCCGCTTCGTCACGCAGAACGCGTCCTTCACCCACCGCTTCGCGGCGAGCTACACCGGCGACGGGCTGAACCTGACGGCCAACCTGCTCTACGGCATCTTCATCGACCCGATCTCGCCGCAGAAATCCGTGTATCCCGACTATCTCAACCTCGACCTCACCGCGACGAAGAAGTTCGGCAAATGGGAGATCGGGCCGGTGGCCTTCGCGTCGACCGATCTGCCGACCCGGTTTCCCGGCTATCGCCGCCAGGGGCAGATCGCGGTGGGCGGGCTCGTCGGATACAATTTCGGGCCGGTGAACCTGCAGGCCTACGTCACGCGGGACGTGGCGGAGCGCAATTACGGTGGGCGCGAGACGCGCGGATGGCTCCGGGTCATCGTGCCGATCTACAAGGAGAGCACCAACGCGGCGGCCCCGTCCATTCCGGTGACGGGCCCGGCTCGGATCGCCCGCCAGTAGTCCTCTCCCGCCCTGGGGGCGCCCCCTCCGGTCAGGCGGTCAGCCGCAGCCCGGAGGGAGTGGCGGCCGGTGCGGGCCAGGTTGCGATGGCGGTCAGGGCGCCCGCCAGGGCGGTGGGCCGGCCGAAATGGTAGCCCTGGCCGAAGGCACAGCCCATCTGGCCGAGGAGGTCGGCCTCGGCCGCCTGCTCGATCCCCTCCGCCACCACCGAGACCGCGAGGTCGTCGGCCAGCCGCAGGATGGTCTGGACGATGCCCCGGCTGGTCTGGTCGGCCAGGAGCGTGCGCACGAAGGCGCGGTCGATCTTCAGGGTCGTGACCGGCAGGGTGCTCAGATAGCTCAGGGACGAGTAGCCGGTGCCGAAATCGTCGATCGCGATGCCGACGCCGGCCCGGCGGCACTCGGCGAGGGTGGCGGCGGCGCGTTCGGGGTTGTCCATCAGCATGCTCTCGGTCACCTCGATCTTGAGGTTGCCGGGGGCGATCCGCGAACTTTCGAGGAACTGGGCGATCATCTCCGGGAACGAGGCGCCGGCGAGGTCCCGGCCCGAGACGTTGACGGTCATGAACAGCGGCCCGTCGAGCGCCTGCGGGTTGCGGAGTGCGGCGTCCATCAGTTCGGGGAAGACACGCCCGACCTCCGCGAAGGCGTGTGCCGTCAGGTCGCCGATCAGGCCGGACGCCTCGGCCGCCGGAATGAACTCGACGGGCGGAACCAGTCCCCGGGTCGGATGGTGCCAGCGCATCAGCGCCTCGAAGCCGGCGAGCCGGCGCGAGGGCAGGCGGACGATCGGCTGGAAGAACAGTTCGAACTCGCCGTTGCGCAGGCCGGCGCGGATCTCGCTCTCCAGCGACAGGGTGCCGAGGGCCGCCGCGAAGGTCTCGGCCGCCACCGGCTCGCCGCTCTGCAGCGTCGGCGGCCCCGCCCCTCGCATCTGCTCGAGCATGCCCACGGTCTCGCGGTAGCGCGCCAGCACGACGCCGAGGCACATGCGCAGGATCGGGTCGGTCTGGGCGATGCGATGGGCGAGCTGTTCCTCGGTGATGACGACGAGCCGGCTGTCCTCCAGGGCCCGCACCGTGGCCGAGCGCGGCTGGTGGTCGAGAATCGCCATCTCGCCGACGATCTCGCCGGGGCCGCGATGGGATAGGACGAGGTCGCCGTCCGGGCGTTCCAGGACGACCTCCAGGCGGCCGCTGACGATCAGATAGGCGGCATCGCCGACGTCGCCGGCCGAGAACAGGCGCGCGCCTGCGGGCAGGACGTACTGATCCAGGGACGAGGAGAGCGAACTCGGCACGGATGAGATCCAGTTCGGGCGCAGTTCCGGCCCGAGCGCCACGCTGCCGAGTCGAGGTTAAGAGCAGGCGAACGGCGACGCCTTTCCGGGCGCACCCTCACCCTATCCTTAACGGGATCTCAGGACCGCCGCGCGATACTGGTTCCGCGATGCCGCTGCGCCCGGCGCCCCCGCACACCGTCTTGCGCCGAGACCGCCTTCCGATGCTCCTGTCACGACGCCTGATTCCGGTGGTCGCGGGCCTCGCCCTCGTGCTGGCGCTCGTCGCCCTGCGGCTGGCCGCGCCGGCGGCGTTCGAGCGCCCGCGCCAGGCCGCCTTCGACAGCGTCCAGCGGCTCAGCCCCCGGACCAGCGCGGGCGCCGCGATCCGGGTCGTGGATATCGACGAGGAGAGCCTGAAGCGGCATGGCCAATGGCCCTGGCCCCGTTACCAGGTGGCGGAACTCGTCGCCGCCCTTCAGGACCTGGAGGCCGGGGCGATCGCCCTCGACATGGTCTTTGCCGAAGCGGACCGGACCTCGCCGGCACGGCTGGTGCCTGACTGGACCCGGCGCTTCGGCTTCCGCGCCGCCGATCCCGAAGCCGCCCTGCCCGACCACGATGCCGCCCTGGCGGCGGTGTTCGCACGCGGCCGCGTCGTCGCCGGCTTCGCGCTGACCCGGGAGCCGGAGGCGGCGGGCGAGGCTCCACCGCTGCTGCGCGGGTCCGGAGAGGCGGAGGAGGCCGCTGCGCTTCGCGGCCCCGGCTTCGCCGTCATCGGCGGCGACCCGAGGCTGACGGTGCCGCGCTTCACCGGGCTGATCCCCAACCTTCCGGACCTCGATGCGGCCGCGGCCGGGCATGGCAGCTTCAGCATCGCGGCGGGCAGCGACGAGATCATCCGGCGCCTGCCGCTGCTGGCGGTGATCGGCGACCGCCTCGTGCCGGCCCTGGCCCTCGAAGCCCTGCGGGTGATGCAGGACGAAGCCACGATCAAGGTGCGGGCCGAGCGCGACGGCGCGACCCTGACCGGCTACACCCTCCGGGTCGGCGAGGTCGATCTGGCGGTCGATGCCACCGGCGCCCTGGCCCTGCACTTCCCCGAGGCGCGGACGACGCCGACGATCCCGGCCTGGCGCCTGCTCGATCCCGATGGGCGCGCCGCCTTGAAGTCCGAGATCCAGGGTCGGGCGGTGTTCGTGGGCACCAGTGCGGTCGGCCTGTCCGACCTGCGGCCGACGCCGATGACCCCGTTCGAGCCGGGCGTGAACCTGCACGCCATGGCGCTGGATCAGGTGCTGTCGGGCCAGGCCCTGAGCCGCCCGGCCTGGGCGCCGGGTGCCGAGATCGTGGCCGCCACCCTGCTCGGCCTCGGGGCGGCGCTGGCCTGCGGCTTCGGCAGCCTGCGCGGCGCGGGGCTGGGAACCGCCCTGCTGGCACCGGTTCCGGCCTTCGCCGCCGTGGCTTTGTTCGCACGGGCGGGCCTGCTGATCGATCCGATCCTGCCCACCCTCGGCCTGCTGGCCGGCCATGCGGGCGGAAGCCTCGCCCGCTATGCCGACTCGGAGCGCGCCGCGATGCGCCTGCGCTCGGCCTTCACCCACTACCTCTCGCCCGATCTGGTGGCGGTGCTGGCGAGCGACCCCGGACGGCTCAAGCTCGGCGGCGAAAGCCGGGAGATGACGTTCCTGTTCACCGACCTGGAGGGCTTCACGGCGATGACCGAGGCGGCCGGCGCCGAGGCTTTGGTCAACCTGCTCAATGCCTATCTCGACGGGATGTGCTCGATCGCGATGGCGCATGGCGGCACCGTGGACAAGATCGTGGGCGACGCGGTCCACGTCATGTTCAACGCGCCCCTCGACCAGCCCGACCATGCCGCGCGGGCGGTCGCTTGTGCGCTGGCCCTCGACGCCTTCGCGGAAGCCTTCCGGGCGGATCGCCGCGTCGAGGGCGTGCCGTTCGGCGCCACCCGCATCGGCGTCAACACCGGCCGCGCCGTGGTCGGCAATTTCGGCGGCACGCGGCGCTTCGACTACACGGCGCACGGCGACGCCATCAACGTTGCGGCCCGGCTGGAAGCGGCCAACAAGGCGCTGGGCACCCGGATCTGCATCGCCCGCACCACCTGCGACGGGGTTACCGGCACCGCCTTCCGTCCGGTCGGCATCCTGATGCTGAAGGGCAAGTCCGTGGGGGTGGAGGTGTTCGAGCCGATGCCGCGCATCGACGCCGCGCTGACCGCCTATCGCGAGGCCTTCGGGCGCCTGGTGACAGGGGACGAGGGCGGCGCCGAAACGCTGCTGCGCCTGCACGCGGACAACCCGAAAGACCCGATCCTGGCGCTGCATGCCCGCCGCATCCGTGCCGGGGAGCGCTCGGTCCGCATGGCGGCCTGAGGGGCCTGGCAGCGAGAGCCGTCAGCCGAGAACCAGCAGCACCACCACGGCGATGTTGGTGACCTGGTGCAGGAACTGGTCGAAGCCCATCAGCCACCAGAAGCGCGGATCGGTCATGGCGAAGCGGGTGCGGTGGGCCACCAGGGTCTTGCCCCGGTCGATCAGGCCGTGGACGACGAAATCCAGGAGCGCCAGCCACCACAGGGACGGCCGATAGAGCACGGCGATCGCCAGGGTGCCGAGGCCGTGCATCCCCGCATGGGCGGCCAGCGGCAGCGCCCAGCCGGCCACCCGCTCCTTGCCGCGGGCCATCCAATCGGTCTGTCCGACGAAGTCGATCAGGTAATGCTTGGCCGCCATCGCGATCAGCAGTGCGGCGAGCGTCGACAGGGGGACGGGCGTGTCGAGGGCCTGCAGCACGGCGATCTCCAGGGGGCGAGCGGACCGGGACCGCGACCGGGGCTCGCGCGCCCCGATCGGCCGGACCGTAGCGGAATCGGCAGGGATTCCCAACGGTCCGGCGGGGGATGGCCTCAGCGGTTCAGCGAGGGCCGGAACCGTGCCTGTTCGTCGATCGTGATGGTGGCGACGGCCCGCTTGGTCCGGTCTTCGGGCCAGGGCGCCGCCGCCTCGGGCGCCCGGCCGCCATACACCATGGTGCCCTGGCCCTTGCGCATCAGGACGCTGCCCTTGCGGGTCTTGAGCACCACCTCGCCGTCGAGGACCAGCACGCCGTAGCCGCCGTCGATGGCGCCGCCCCAGACCGTGGTTCCCCGCACCCCGAGGGTGCCGACGGCGGTCTTGATCGCGACGTTGCCGCCGGTCGGCCCTTCGATCTTGCCGCCCACGAACAGGAAGGCGCCCCGCGCCACCGAGAGGGCGAGCTGCCCGCCCTGGGAGCCGGGCTTGTAGACGAAGTCGTCCACCGTGATCTTGCCGTGCTCGCCGAGGGTGAGGACGGTGTCGTCCGCCAGCTTGGCTTCGAGGCGGGAGCGGGCTCCGGTGCGGATCACGTCCTTGAAGTAGACCGGCCCCTGCGGAGCCATGTCGCGCGCCTGGCCGCCCTGCTGGGCCACCGCCTGCTGGTCCACCTTGGTGACCATGCCGATCGGCTGCGGCCCGGCGCCCTGGGGGGCCGCATCCGCGGGCCCGGCGCCGGCGGCCGCAAGCGCGGCGCCCGCCCAGATCAGGGACGAAAGCGCCCCGGTTCGTCTCAGTGTCACGATCTCGGTCCCCACGGGCGTTGCGGTGCCGGTCCTGCAAGCCGACAGGCAACGCTAGCGGCCCGCGCTTAAGGTCTGGCTAAAAGCGGTGGGCCGTACAGTCTTGCGACAAAATTAATCCGCGCCGTACACGCGGAATTGATCCCGTACGCTTTCGGACAAACGATCTAGCCATACCCTCTACGGTTGCGCCCTGCCGGACGACCTTGCCATCATTATCGCCGAACCTGGGCTGATCCGCTTCCTTCTGGGCACCAGGACCGCTCAAGAGGACGGTACCTCTCAGGAGGACGAGACCTCTCAGTTGGACGCGACCTCTCAGTTGGACGCGACTTGGGCGACGCGGATGTTGTTGGTCGTCCCCGCCACCGCGAAGGGGATGCCCGCCGTGATGACGACCAGCGCGTTCGGCCGGGCGAAACCTTCCTCCACCGCGTGAGCCAGCGCGTTCGCCACCATGTCCTCGTACGACTCGACCTCGTTCGAGCGCAGGCTGTGCGCGCCCCACAGCAGGCAGAGCCGGCGCGAGGTGCCGAGATCCGGCGTGAGGGCCAGGATCGGCACTTCCGGCCGCTTGCGGGCGATGCGGGCGGCGGTGGTGCCGCTCAAGGTGTAGGCCACGATGGCGGCCGCCCCAACCGCGTCGGCGAGGGTCGCGGTGGCGGTGGCGACCGCGTGGGGCGGGGTCTCCTCCTCACCCAGATCGGAGGCGGTGATCAGCGAGCGGTAGAGCTTGTGCGTCTCGGTGCGGTGGATGATGCGGGCCATCATGGCCACGGTCTCCACCGGAAACTGCCCGGTGGCGGATTCGGCCGAGAGCATCACCGCGTCGGCCCCGTCGTAGATCGCGGTCGCGACGTCGGAGGCCTCGGCCCGGGTCGGCGTCGGAGCCGACACCATCGAGTCGAGCATCTGCGTCGCCACGATGACGGGCTTCACCGCGAGGCGGCACGCCCTGATCAGTTCCTTCTGGCGCCCCGGCACGTCCTCGTGCGGGATCTCCACGCCAAGGTCGCCGCGCGCCACCATCACGGCGTCCGACAGGCGGATGATGTCGTCGATCCGCTCCAGCGCCTGGGGCTTCTCGACTTTAGTCATCACGCCGGCGCGGTCGCCGATCAGGCCCCGCGCCTCGATCAGGTCGGCGGGCTTCTGCACGAAGGAGAGCGCGACCCAGTCCATCCCGAGGTCGAGCCCGAAGGCGAGGTCGGCCCGGTCCTTGGCGGTCAGGGGCGAAAGGTCGAGCAGGGTGCCGGGCAGGTTGACGCCCTTGCGGTTCGAGATCGTGCCGCCGATCACAACCTCGGCGTCGATGCTGTTGGCGGTGAGGCCGGTGACGCGGACCCGGACGCGCCCGTCATCGATGAGGAGGTCCTGGCCCGGCGCCACCGCGGCGAAGATCTCGGGGTGCGGCAGGGGGATCGCGGTCCGGTCGCCCTCGGCGCCGTCGCGGACGAAGCGGATCGTCTCTCCCGGCGCCACATCAAGGCGCCCGCCTGCCAGGGTGCCGACGCGGATCTTCGGGCCCTGGAGGTCCTGCAGGATGCCGATGGGCCGCGCGACCGCCCGCTCCAGGTCGCGGATCGCCGCGTGGACCCGGGCGTGATCGTCCTGCGTCCCATGGCTGAAGTTCAGCCGGAAGGTGTCGACGCCGGCCAGGAACAGCCGGTGCAGCATCTCCGGCGACGACGAGGCGGGGCCGACGGTGGCGACGATCTTGGCATGGCGGTTGCGGCGCATGGTTGCCACGGCCGGGGACGGCCGCCTCCCTGGGATCGAGATCGCGGATGCAGCACCGCAGGCTTGCGGCCGGCTGCCTCTCCGTCCGGACCCGCGCGGGCGCGGAGCGGGCCGGGCGTCGATGGGCCGGACCCTATCGCACGCATCCGGCCCGGTAAACGCCGACCGCCCTCAGCGGGTCGAACCTGCATAAAATATAAAATGATCGAAAATGGCTGGCTTGGCGCCTGCGATGCCGATTTCCCCAGACATTGACCGACGTTTTATTGGCGTCCGCGCGCATGATTTCTTGGCGCATGATCGACGAAAAAACAGGTTTGTTTCAGTATACTCGCGTACAGAAAAACCGCCTAAAATTCGAATTTACTGTGAAGCTTTGGCATAATCACAGGTTGTATCTCGCTAGACTTGTTTGATATTATCGGTATCGCTACCGGTTATTGAGATCAACGTAATGGTTGCCCAAGGTTATTTTTGGCATGGACGTCGACGATCTCAGTTTCTCGTCCGCTCAGTTTCTGAATCTGATCGAGAGCCAGGGGGTCAACGGCACCTGGGGCTGGCGCTTCGCCGACAACCAGCACGTCTGGTCTCCGGGCCTGTTCCGCGTCCTCGGCCTCGACCCGCAGACCACCCGGCCGAGCTACGATCGTCTGGTCAGCCTGATCCATCCGCAGGACCGGGATACGGTGGAGACCGGCGTCGACCTGCTTCATGGCGTGACGCTCGGCCATCAGACCTTCCGGATTCGTCGTCCGGACAATGCGATCCGCGTGCTGTCGTCCCGGATCGAGATCTATCTCACCCCGGACGGGCGCCCACGCGGGGCGGCCGGGGTCGTGCTGGACGTGACGCATCAGGAGATCCTGCGGGAGGCGCGCATGGCCGAGCAGCGCCGGCGCCGCGCCTGGTACGACGACCAGCAGATCCTGACGTTCTTCAGCGATCCAACCCACATGTTTTCCGTACAGGACGAATTTACCGACCTGACCGGACTTCCGCCGGACGAAATCACGGCCGATCCCTACGTGACCATCGCGGCCGAGGAACGCGAGCGCACGCGGACCGAGACTTTCGAGGCGCTGCGGATCGGGCGGGCTCACCGGGTGACGCCCCTGATCCGCGTCGCTCGCCACAATCACGTGCGATTCGAGAGCTTCATCGTGCCGATCCGCGATCCCGGCGGGGATGTTCGGGAATGGGCCGGCATCACCCGGCCGATGGGCTCGAAGGCCTCTCCGGCCACCGAACTCCTTCTGGAGGGGCTCGAACAGGCCATCGACGGGCGCCATCTGCGCGCCGCCCGCGCCCTGCTGGACTGGTCGATGACCGACTTCGCCCAGGCCGCCGGCCTCTCGCTCTCGACCGTCAAGCGCATGGAGGAGAACGTCGACGGTACCGCCCTGCAATCCCGGTACAAGGCGGTGGCGACCCTGCGCCGCTTCGGCATCCGCTTCTCCCTGATGGAGGGCGGAGTCATCGGCATCGCACTCGCTTGAGCGCGGTGCCCCGCCCCCGGCCGGTACGCCGTCCGATGCCCGGATTCAGGGCGACGCGGGAGCCTGCCCCTGCCGGGTCGCCGCCAGGGCCGCGGCCTTGCCGGCGGCGGCATAGAGGTTGAGGCGCGCATAGGCGCCGAATTCCGAGCCGTCGTCGAGGAAGCCGCCGCCCGGCCCCTGCGTGTCGGTCAGGATGGCGTTGGCCTCCGTGAGATTGAGCGACGGGAACGCCGCCGTGAGGAGATACCCGGCTTCCGGCGCGCGCCGACCCACATCCTCGACCGTCTTGGCGCGTTGCGGATACACGACCGGCAGGCCGTAGGTCTGGGTCGCCTCGTAGAACGCCGCGTTGGCGGCGGGATCGCGGAAGCGGCCGGTATCGGCGGCCGCGCAGGCGGCGACGGTGCCGCCGCACCGATCGCGGAGGAACGCTGTCAGGTCGGCGCGGGCGGCCCGGAGGGCGGCCCGATAATCGGCGACGGCGGCACCCTCCTGGGTGGCCGTGCTCATCGCGTTGATCACCGCCGGGTTCCGCCGGATCTGGCCGGTATAGGCCGGATCGTTGGCGAGCAGGTGTGCGACCGCGTGCAGGGCGGTGGCGCGGCCGCCCAGCACGTCCATGGCATAATGCGCGCCGATGACGATGCGGTGGGTGCCGTACTCGGCGGCGCGCGTGATCATCTGCTGATAGCGCTCGGGCACCAGGATCGCGAGGACCAGGGATTCGGTGTAGCCGTAGGTGGTGTGGCCGCTCGGGTATGACGGGCTGTCGATCAGGTTCATGCCCGGTCCCCTGAGCCAGTCCAGGCTGTGGGAGGCCCGGCCGAAATAGTCGGTGCCCCGATAGGCGAAGAGCTGCGGCAGGGTCTGGAAGGGGCGGGCGTTGCCATGCGTGTTGGAGCCCGGCGTCCCGGCCGGGCGGCCATAGGCCTTGCCGAACACGTCGGTGGTGCCGCCGATCTCGGTCAGGATGGACGAAGCGGCGGCCGAGACGGAGTCCTTGCCGTTGGTGGTCGCATTGGCGAAGAAGTACTTGCCGGCGTTCGAATCCGACTTGGCGACGCTGTTGGTGTAGCCGAGGAGGTCGGCGACGGACGGCGCCACATTGGTGAACGTGGCCGGGTCGGTGTAGCGGGCCTTGTCCTGATACAGGGCGCCCAGTGTGCTGCCGAGGCCGTCGGCCAGCTCCGTCGCGTTCCCGTCGGTGATGAAGGAATCCCGCAGGGCGAACTGGCGTTGCTCGGCCAGGGGCAGGAGTCGCAGAGCCGGGACGCCGCCCTCCTGAATGTCGCCCGTGACCCGGAGATTCGCCGCGAGGGCGGCTTGTCCCTCGGCGCTGCCCCCCAGGGCGCTGACGGGCCCGAGGCCGCGCAACGCGGCGAGGTTCGGTGCCGATTGCGCGACGGCCGGAACCGGTGCCGCGAGACAGAGGGCCATCGTCCAACAGCTCAGTCGTTTCGACATGGTGGTCTCTCCAGTGAGGCGCGGTCGCCGGCGCCGGCGCCAAGAAGCTCAGGTTGCACCCGATGTCCAGATGCACGCTGCGGCAAGCCTGTGCGTCCACGGAAATCGGTCGCTCGCTCGATCCTGGATGATCTGCACGCGAAGAGTCTGCACGCGAAGCGCCAGTATCACGGGGGGCGTCCCGACACCGGTGAGACCGACCGGCAGATCGATCGGCGGACCAACGGGAAAGGGCCGCCCCCCGGCGCCGGCGATACTTTGGATAATGTATACCAGATGCCGGGAAGGAGCAGCCGAGATCTTGCTGGGCTCGAGATCTTGCTGGGCTTGGGCTGCGATTTAATCCGGCTCTCCACGTGCCTGGTCGCACGTCATGGCGGAAAGACGATCCCTATATTGGTTTCAGACGCAGAGAAACGGGCCGCCAGGACGGTTCGTACTGCACAAGGAAACCAGAATCCATGATCAAGACCCGTATCGCCGCCCTCGCCACCGCCCTTGTCCTTGGCGTTGCTCCGATCTCGTCGGCCATGGCCTATGATGCCCCGTCGCGTTACACCGCCTTCTCGCCCTATGACGTCGAGACCACGGGATCCCTCGACGGACGCGGCCTCTCGCCCCTGCGTCACCCCTCCCATTGCCCGATGAGCTCGGCCGCCGAAGGCAACGCCAACCAGCAGAACTTCCCGACCCAGCAATACGGCCAGACCTCGGGCGGAAACCGCTGCTGATCGGGAGGAGCAGGATCACCCGATGCTGCTGAGAGGCTTCTCCTACGCCATGATCGCCGCCTTCGCCGGCGGCCTCGCCTTCACGGTGATCGGCTCGACCCAGGCCCTCCTGAACCTGTAGCCGACCCGACCAAATCCGACCCGACCCGCACCTCGACACCCCGCCCAGCTCGCGCCGCGGCGGGGCTCTTGTTCGCGTCAGCTCCGGCGACGCATCAGCTCCGGGCCAACACCAGGGCGAGGTTGTTAGCCGGCAGATCGAGACGGGTCTCCAGGCGCAGGCCGTGCCGTGCGGCGAGGTCCGCCACCGTCTCGAGATCGCGGACGCCCCAGCGGGCGTCCCGCCTCCTCAGGTCTGCGTCGAAGGCGGCGTTGCTCTCCGTCGTGTGCCGGCCGTTCTCCCGGAAGGCGCCGTAGAGGAACAGCACGCCGCCCGGCGCCAGGAGCCGGGCGCTGCCCGCCATCAGACCCTCGGTGGCGGGCCAGGGCGCGATGTGGATCATGTTGATGCACAGGATCGCGTCGGCGCGGGCGATCGGCCAGGTCGCGGCGGACGCGTCGAGATCGACGGACGGCCGCAGGTTGGTCAGGCCGGCGGCCCTCGCATGCGCGTCGATGCTGCGGCGATGGGTGGGGTCCGGGTCGCTCGGCTGCCAGGCGAGGCCGGGCAGCGCGGCGGCGAAATGCACCACGTGCTCGCCCGATCCGCTGGCGATCTCCAGCACCGTGCCGGCGCCGGGCAGGACGCCGCGCAGCACGTCGAGGATCGCCGCCCGGTTGCGAGCGACCGCCGGCGCGACCAACGCGTCCCCGTTTCGATCCCAATCCGTCATCGTACCCGCTCCTGTCCGCGTGTCGCGCGTCATTCCAAATTCGCAACCCTCGCGCAAACGATCCCGTACGGCTGTTGCATCTCGGCGCGGGAGGCATCACACACGACCCAGATTTTCGGGCCGTTCGCCTTGTCACCGTCCAGGTGTCGCGAGGTGAAGCGCCGGCATTCATCGCCGCCGTCCGTGATCATCACAGCAACAAGGACAACGCTATGAAGACGCGCGCCGCGGTCGCGTGGGAGGCCAAGAAGCCTCTTACCATCGAGACGATCGACATCGAAGGACCCAAGGCCGGCGAGGTTCTCGTCGAGCTGATGGCCACCGGCATCTGCCACACCGATGCCTACACCCTGTCGGGCCTCGATTCCGAGGGCAAGTTCCCGGCGATTCTCGGTCACGAGGGCGCGGGCATCGTCCGCGAGGTCGGCGCCGGCGTCACGGCGCTGAAGCCGGGCGACCACGTCATCCCGCTCTACACCCCGGAATGCCGCAACTGTAAGTCCTGCCTGTCGCAGCGCACCAACCTGTGCACCGCGATCCGCGCGACGCAGGGCCAGGGCGTGATGCCCGACGGCACCAGCCGCTTCTCCTGCGTCTCCACCGGCGGCAGCCCGGGCGGGTCGAACACCGTGTATCACTACATGGGCTGCTCGACCTTCTCGAACTTCACGGTCCTGCCGGCGATCGCCCTGGCGAAGATCCGCGAAGACGCTCCCTTCGACAAGATCTGCTACATCGGCTGCGGCGTCACCACCGGCATCGGCGCGGTGATCTACACCGCCAAGGTCTGGCCCGGCGCCAACGTGGTGGTGTTCGGTCTCGGCGGCATCGGCCTCAACGTGCTGCAGGCCGCCCGGATGGTGGGCGCCGACAAGATCATCGGCGTCGACATCAATCCGGACAAGCAGGAGATGGCGCGTAAGTTCGGCATGACCCACTTCATCAACCCGAAGGAGGTCGGCAACGATCACGTCGTCGCGGCGATCCTCGATGCGACGGGCGGCGGCGCCGATTTCTCGTTCGACTGCACCGGCAACGTCAACGTGATGCGCCAGGCCCTCGAGTGCTGCCATCGCGGTTGGGGCGAGTCGATCGTCATCGGCGTGGCCGAGGCCGGCAAGGAGATCTCGACCCGTCCGTTCCAGCTCGTCACCGGCCGCGTCTGGAAGGGCTCGGCCTTCGGCGGCGCCCGCGGCCGCACCGACGTGCCGAAGATCGTCGACTGGTACATGGACGGCAAGATCAACATCGACGACCTGATCACCCACACCATGCCGCTCGAGGACATCAACCACGGCTTCGACCTCATGCACGAGGGCAAGTCGATCCGGTCGGTGGTGGTTTACTAGGATCGGGCTCGGTCCATCCCCTCCCCTCCGCGGGGGAGGGGCACGCACCTGCACTTTCTCTCGGTGACCCACCCCATGCCCCGGAGCGGGGCCAGCCCTCGGACAGGAGATCACGGTCCATGGAAACCATCTCGAAGGCCCGCGCCCACGGCGGCACGCAGGGCGTCTACAAGCACGATGCGCAGACGACGGGCTGCCCGATGACCTTCGCGGTGTTCGTGCCGCCGCAGGCCGAGGCCGGTCCGGTTCCGGTGCTGTGGTACCTGTCGGGCCTCACCTGCACCCACGCCAACGTCATGGACAAGGGCGAGTACCGCAAGGCGGCGGCCGAGCACGGCGTCATCATCGTGGCGCCCGATACCAGCCCGCGCGGCCCCGGCATTCCCGACGAGGAGGGCAACTGGCAGTTCGGCTCCGGCGCCGGCTTCTACCTCGACGCCATCCAGGCGCCCTACGCCACCAACTACCGGATGTGGAGCTACGTGACGGAGGAGCTGCCCGCCCTCATCGCCAAGGAATTCCCGGCCGACATGACGCGCCAGGGCATCTTCGGCCATTCCATGGGTGGCCACGGCGCGCTGACCATCGCCCTCACCTACCCCGAGCGCTTCAAGTCGTGCTCGGCCTTCGCGCCGATCGCCCAGCCCTCCACGGCCGGATGGTCGAAGCCCGCTTTCGAGAAGTACCTCGGCACCGACACCGCGGCGTGGCGTGCCCACGATGCCACGGCGCTGATCGAGGACGGCAGGCGCTTCCCGGAGTTCCTGGTCGACCAGGGCACCGCCGACAGCTTCCTCGACGACGGTCTGCGTCCGTGGCTGCTGGAAGAGGCCTGCAAGAAGGCCGGCATCGCCCTGACCCTCAACATGCGCGAGGGCTACGACCACTCGTACTACTTCATCTCGACCTTCATGGCCGACCACATCGCCTGGGCGGCGGCGCGCCTCAAATAGGCCGCCGGCCGATGCGCGGGCTCCGGTCCGCGCATCGGCGCCCTCCCCCCGAGGCCTCGATGGCTCCCTGAGTTCCCGTCCTAAAACTTCTGCCCTGAGTCCCCGTCCCATGGGTTTCCTACCCGCCGCCGCGTCGATGCCCGACCGGGGCGACGCGTGACCGTCACCGTCATTCTCGCCCTGGTGCCGATCGCCCTGCTGATCGCCCTCGGGATGGTGCTGCGCCGGAGCGGGCTGGTGGCGGAGACCTTCTGGGGTCAGGCCGAACGCCTCGGCTACTACGTGCTGCTGCCGTCGCTGTTCGTCCACGGCCTCGCCACCGCCCGCCTCGACGGGGTCCCGGTCTTCGCACTGGCCGGCGTCCTCGTGGCCTCGACCCTGATGGTGGCCGGCCTCCTGCTGGCCTTGCGGCCGAGGCTCGGCCTCGACGGGGCCGCCTTCACCTCGGTGTTCCAGGGCGGCGTGCGCTTCAACAACTACGTCGGCGTCTCGGCGGCGGCGGGGGTCTTCGGCGCGCAGGGCATCGCCCTCGCGGCGGTGGCCAACGCCGCCATCGTGCCGACGGTCAACATCCTGTGCGTCCTGGTCTTCGCCCGGTACGGCTCGGCCGGCCGGCTCGCCCCGGGGTCGGTGGCCCGGCAGCTCGCGCTGAATCCGCTGGTCGTCGCCTGCCTGATCGGCATCCTCCTGCAGGCCGGCGGCCTCGGCCTGCCGCCCGGCCTGGAGCCGATGCTGAAGGCCCTCGGCCAGGCCTCCCTCCCCCTCGGGCTGCTCTGCGTCGGCGCGGCCCTCGATCCCGCCACGGTGCGGACCTGGCTGCGGCCGGTCCTGATCGCCTCGGCGGCCAAGTTCATCCTGATGCCGGCCGTGACCATCCTGGCCTGCCGCGTCGCCGGCCTGCACGGGCCGGCCGCCGCGACCGCGCTGCTGTTCCAGTCGCTGCCGACCGCCTCCTCGTCCTACATCATGGCGCGACAGCTCGGCGGTGATGCGCCCCTGATGGCCGGCATCCTCGCCCTGCAGACGGTACTGGCCGGCCTCGCCATTCCGCTGGTGCTGCTGATTCTGGAGCGGTTCACCGCCTGATCGGGCATCAGGCAGCGTAGCGGGCCAAAGCGAGGTCGGCATGGTCGATCTCGGGCGCGCGTTCGGACAGGAGATCGGCGAGAACCCGGCCCGAGCCGCAGGCCATGGTCCAGCCGAGGGTGCCGTGCCCGGTGTTGGTGTAGAGGTTGGCGTAGCGCGTCGCGCCGACGATCGGTGTCCCGTCCGGCGTCATCGGGCGCAGGCCGGTCCAGAACCGCGCGGCGCCGAGGTCGCCGCCGTTCGGGAACAGGTCGCGCACGCAATGCTCGAGGGTGGCCCGCCGCGGCGGCCGCAGGGCATCGCTGAAGCCCGCCAGTTCGGCGGTGCCGCCCACCCGGATGCGGTCGCCCAGGCGGGTCACCGCCACCTTGAAGGTCTCGTCCATCACGGTGGAGACCGGTGCGCCCTCCGGGTTCGTCACCGGCAAGGTCAGCGAGTAGCCCTTTACCGGGTAGATCGGCAGGCGCAGGCCGAGGGGATGCAGCAGCGCCGCGGTGAAGGAGCCCATGGCGGCCACGTAGGCGTCGGCCTGGAGGGCGTCGGCGCCGCAGACGACACCCGTGACCCGATCGCCCTCGGTCCGAAGCCCGTCGATGCGGGTCCCGTAGCGGAAGCGCACGCCGAGACCTTCGCACAGGGCCGCGAGGCGCTGCGTGAACAGGTGCGCATCGCCGGTCTCGTCGCCCGCAAGACGGAGGCCGCCGACGAACTTGGCCTGAACCGCGGCGAGCGCCGGCTCGGCGGCGATGCAGCCGGCCGGGTCCAGCACCGTGTAGGCGACGCCGTAGGTGTCGAGCACGCGGGTGTCGTCGCCGATATGGTCGAGCTGCTTCCGGGTGCGGAAGAGCTGCAGCGTGCCGCCGGTGCGATGGTCGTAGGCGATGCCGGTCTCGGTGCGCAGGTCGCGCAGGACGTCGCGGCTATACTCCGCGAGGCGGACCATGCGGCCCTTGTTGCGGGTGTAGGCCTCCTCGGTGCAGTTCGCGAGCATGCGCGCCAGCCAACCGTAGAATCGCGGCTCGACGGAGGGCCACAGCACCAGGGGCCGGTGGCGCATCATCAGCCATTTCATCGCCTTGATGGGGATGCCGGGCGCCGCCCAGGGCGCCGAGTAGCCCGGCGAGACCTGGCCCGCATTGGCGAAGCTGGTCTCCATCCCGGCGGCGGGCTGACGGTCCACCACCGTGACGGCGTGGCCCGCCTTGGCGAGGTAATAGGCCGTGGTGACGCCGACGACGCCGCTTCCGAGAACCAGGACCCGCATCCGACCGTCTCCCCTCCGGAAATCCCGCCCCGGGGATCGCGTGGGCGATCCACGCGCAGGGCCAGGGTGAACCGGGCCGCCCGAGCCGACGGGATCACACGCCACAGAAACACCAAATCGTGCGAGCGTTGCTGCCAAACTTTCGCAGATCATGCGATCATGTGCTCTGTCAGCGCACGATTCTGCACTTCTTCGGCCGATCGTTGTGGGAGCTTGGAAACGGACATGCCGGCGGACGAGATCAATGCCGCGATCCTGCGAATCCTGCGTGAGGAGGCGCGCATTCCGAACGCGGCTCTCGCCAAACGCGTCGGGCTCTCGGCCTCCGCCTGCCTGCGGCGCCTGCGCCTGTTGGAGCGCGACGGGACGATCCGGGGCTACACCGTGCTCCTCGACGGTCCCGGCTCGGCGGGCCTGGTGGTCATGACCCGAATCGCGCTGGAGCGGCAGACGGAGGAGTGCCTCAACCGCTTCGAGGCCGCCGTTCGCCGATGCCCCGACATCCAGGACTGCCACCTGATGACCGGCGATTCGGATTACCTGCTGAAGATCCGGGTCGCCGACATGGCGGAGTACGAGCAGCTGCACCGTGCGGTGCTCTCGAAGCTGCCCGGGGTCGCCCGCATCCAATCGAGCTTCACCATCCGCACCGTGGTCGGCCGGTAGAGGCCCGCGGACGAGCGCGAAATCGTCCCAGCCGCCCTGGTCCGGCGATCCGCAGAACACTAGTTGGCTAACCAACTCGTTCGGTGGCGGAGTCCGGGATGCTGGGGTGGTTCAAGGCGTTGATGCCGCGCGAGGATCGGTTCTTCGATCTGTTCGAGCGGCACTCGCGGACATTGGTGGCCGGGGCCGAGGCGCTCGAGAATGTCCTTCGGGGCGGCGAGGCGGTTCCGGGTTACTGCCAGCAGGTCGTTGCCCACGAGGACGAGGCGGACGCGATCACCGCCGAGGTCCTGCTCGCGGTCCGCCGCAGCTTCATCACGCCGTTCGACCGGGGGGACATCAAGGACCTGATCCAGTCGATGGACGATGCCATCGACCAGATGAACAAGACCGTGAAGACGATCGCGCTCTACGAAGTGCGGACCTTCGATCCGCTGATGCGCGAGATGGGCGGGACCGTGATCGAGGCGGCCCGTCTGACCGCCGAGGCGATCCCGCTTCTCAGCGCCATCGGCACCCATGCGGCGCGGATCAACACGCTGACCGAGGCGATCACCCGGGTCGAAGGCCGTTCGGACGAGATGCAGGAGCGCGGGTTGAAGGCCCTCTACCAGGCGCATCGCAAGGATGGCGGTGACGGCGACACCATGGCCTACCTCATCGGCGCCGAGATCTACGGCCACCTCGAGGACGTGGTCGACCGGTTCGAGGACGTCGCCAATGAAATCAGCGGCATCGTGATCGAGAACGTTTAGGGCATCCGATGACCGAGGCCACCGCGCTCGCCCTGCCCGCTCTCGTCGGCCTGATCGCCGTGGCGCTGGTCTTCGATTTCCTCAACGGCCTGCACGACGCGGCCAATTCCATCGCCACCATCGTGTCGACCCGCGTGCTGCGCCCGCAATATGCGGTGCTGTGGGCGGCGTTCTTCAACTTCATCGCGTTCCTGTTCTTCGGTCTGCACGTGGCCCAGACCCTCGGGACCGGCATTGTCGATGCCGGCATCATCGATCCGCAGGTGATCTTCAGTGCGCTGGTGGGCGCCATCGCGTGGAACGTCGTCACCTGGATCTTCGGCATCCCGTCCAGTTCCTCGCATGCCCTGGTCGGTGGCCTCATCGGGGCGGGCATGGCCAAGGCGGGGTTCGACGCGGTGGTCTGGAGCGGTCTCACCAAGACGGCCGCCGCCATCGTGCTGTCGCCCCTTATCGGTTTCCTGCTGGCCCTCGTGCTGGTGCTCGCGGTGTCGTGGCTGTGCGTGCGGTCGACGCCGTTCGTGGTCGACCGGCGCTTCCGCGCCCTGCAGTTCGTCTCGGCCTCGCTCTACTCCCTCGGGCACGGCGGCAACGACGCGCAGAAGACCATGGGGATCATCGCGGTGCTGCTCTACTCGCAGGGGCATCTCGGCGGCGCGTTCCACGTGCCGCTCTGGGTGGTGATCGCGTGCCAGTCCGCCATGGCGCTCGGCACGCTGTTCGGCGGCTGGCGCATCGTCCACACGATGGGCTCGAAGATCACCCGGCTGAACCCGATGCAGGGCTTCTGCGCCGAGACCGGCGGGGCGATCACGCTGTTCACCGCGACCTGGCTCGGAGTGCCGGTCTCGACCACCCACACCATCACGGGCGCGATCATCGGCGTCGGCGCCGCGCGCCGGACCTCTGCGGTGCGCTGGGGCGTTGCCAGCAATATCGTCGTCGCCTGGGTCCTGACCCTGCCGGCCGCCGCCGGAATCGGGGCCGCCTGCTACGGCCTGACCGCCCTGGTGCGATGACGAGGGACGAAGCCCCCTTGCGGGGGCCGGATGCGACATGAGCCAGGATGCACGATGCCCCAGACGGTCGTTTCCGACCTGCCGCGCCAGCAACCGCCCGGGACCGAACCGCCCGGGACCGACAAGTCCCGCTCCCGCCGGAGCGGAAAGAGCCAGGTCTTCCTCGTGGCGGTGAAGCAGCGGCGCGAGCCTCTGCGCGTCTATGCGGTTCGGGCCGCCTCCCAGGACGAGGCCCTGGGCATCGTGGCGGCGGCCAACCCGGAAGGCGCTGCGATCGAGGCCGCCGGACGCCTCTCGAAGAAGCTGGCGCGGCCGCTCAAGCTCAAGCCCGAGGTGCCGCACCCGATCTGAAAGGCCGAGGCCCCGTCAGCGCGGGCTGCACACAGCCGTGTCGGTGTAGAGCACCACGTCGCCCTGCTTCGGGTTGTTGACGGTGAACGGAGCTGTATCCCGGCGGGGCAGGAAGCCGCGGCCGAGTTCGCGATCGAAGAAATCGTGCCCGATCTCCATGTAGCAGCGGTCGAGAACGGCGGTGTAGCGTAGGGCCGTCTGGACCGCCGGAGGGCCGAAAGCCGCCGGATCGCCGTCGCCGCGTCCGTAGGGGGCGCAGTAACCGGCGAGGTCCAGACCCCCGGGGCCGGACAGCCGGATCGCCCGGGACGTTCCCGGACGGATCGTGAAGGACGGGCCGCCCGCCTGGCTGCCGACCAACACCAGGGGCGAGCGGTTGTAGACGTGCCGGATGCAGTCGGCGCTGGCCGTGCCGGCCCCGACGATCAGGGCCGCCATCGGCACCGCCACCCGGCCGATCCACCGAAATCCCTTTTGCATCGCGCACCTTCGCTGTGAGGTCCCTGGCGGAGAGCTAGGGCACGTGTCCGTCCGCGACGAGATGGCTCAAGGGAGCCCCGGCTCGCGCTCTTCGGAAGGCCGAAGCGCTGCGGGGCCTCGATGGTTCCCGGAGACCCCTCGGTCGCGGTGGCGGATGGTTAGCGCGAGAATCGGCCGCATCCGGGTGAGGCACAGGCGTGTGCGAGCGAGCACATCGTTCCGCCGGGGCGGGCAGTCTGGAGAAATTCCAGGGACCAAGACGACGAGTTCTGCGTTCACGTCCGACACGCCATTTCGGGATGCGGCTCCGCCCCGGGATGGGATCGTCCGAGGCCGGCGTCCGGTCCCACTGTCAGGCTGCGTTGTTCTTGCGACATCCTCGTTTCGGGCGCCCCGCCGTCAGCTCCATTCTCTAACAGATGCAGAGATCGCCATGTCGAGTCGTGGAGAAAAGTCTAGTCTCCAAGCGAAGGCCAGTCCCGGAGAGAAGGCCAGTTTCCGGGAGAAGGCCAGCGCTGGAGAGAATGACGTGAGTCGACGCGACGTGATGGCCGGTGCGACGGCCTGTGCAGCCCTGGCGGCGGTGCCGTCCCGGGCCGGTGCCGAATCCCGCCCCGAGGCTGGTCCCAAGGCTGGTCCCTTGTCCGGCCCGGACCAGCCGGTGATGGCGAAGGTCTCGCTGACGGTGAACGGCCAGCGCCGGGATCTGGACCTCGACACCCGCACCAGCCTGCTCGACGCCGCGCGCGAGCACCTGCACCTGACCGGTTCGAAGAAAGGCTGCGACCACGGCCAGTGCGGCGCCTGCACGATGATCGTCGATGGCCGACGCATCAATTCCTGCCTGACCCTCGCGGTCATGCATCAGGGATCGGAGATCACCACCATCGAGGGTCTGGGCCAGCCAGACGCCCTGCACCCGATGCAGGCCGCCTTCATCAAACATGACGGCTACCAGTGCGGCTACTGCACGCCGGGCCAGATCTGCTCCGGCGTCGCGGTGCTCGCCGAGATCAAGGCCGGTATCCCGAGCCACGTCACCGCCGATCTGAACGCACCGATGCAGGTCACCGACGCCGAGATCCGCGAGCGCATGAGCGGCAATATCTGCCGCTGCGGCGCCTATTCCAACATCGTCGAAGCGATGACCGAAGTCGCGGGGAAGCAGGCATGAAGTCCTTCACGTACGAGCGCCCGGCCTCCGCCGCCGAGGCGGCCGCCGCCGTTGCCCGCAACCCGAACGCCAAGTTCATTGCCGGCGGCACCAACCTCCTCGATCTGATGAAGCTGCAGATCGAGACCCCGACCCATCTCGTGGACGTCAACGGCCTCGGCATGGATCAGATCGAGCCCACTCCCGAGGGCGGTCTTCGCGTCGGCGCCCTGGTGCGCAACACCGATCTCGCCTCCGATGCCCGGGTGCGCAAGGACTACGCCGTGCTGAGCCGGGCGCTGCTGGCTGGCGCGTCGGGCCAGCTCCGCAACAAGGCGACCACGGCCGGCAACCTCCTGCAGCGCACCCGCTGTCCGTATTTTTACGACACGGCCCAGGCCTGCAACAAGCGCCAGCCGGGCTCGGGCTGCTCGGCCCTGGACGGTGTCTCGCGCCAGCTCGCCGTGATCGGCGCGAGCGAGGCCTGCATCGCCACCCATCCGGGCGACATGGCGGTGGCCATGCGGGTGCTCGACGCCACCGTCGAGACCGTGAACGCCAAGGGCGCGACGCGCACCATACCGATGGCCGAGTTCCACCGCCTGCCGGGCGACCGGCCGGAGGTCGACACCACGCTGGCACCGGGCGAGCTGATCACCGCGGTGACGCTGCCCAAGCCCCTCGGCGGCGCCCATATCTACCGCAAGGTCCGCGACCGGGCCTCCTATGCCTACGCGCTGGTGTCGGTGGCGGCGGTGGTGCAGCCGGACGGCTCCGGCCGGGCGGCCTTCGGCGGCGTGGCGCACAAGCCGTGGCGGGTGGAAGCCGCCGAGGGCGAGATGGCGCGCGGCGCCAAGGCGGTGACCGCCCGGGCCTTCGACGGGGCCAAACCCACTCACGACAATGCCTACAAGCTGACCTTGGCCGAGCGCACCCTCTCGGCGGCGCTGACCGAAGCGAGGGCCTAGAGCCATGAAGTTCGACACCCCCGCGGGGCAGAACCCGATCGACCAGCTCAAGCTCGTCGGCAAGGCCACCGACCGCATCGACGGCAAGTACAAGACCACCGGTACGGCAGCCTATGCCTATGAGCGCCACGACGTCGCGGCGAACCAGGCCTATGGCTACGTGCTCGGCGCCGGCATCGCCAAGGGGCGGGTACGCGCCATCGACACCGCGGCCGCCAAGCGCGCGCCCGGCGTCGTCGCCATCGTGACCACCCTCGACATGCCGAAGCTCGGCCTCGGCAAGATGAACGCCGCGAACCTCTTCGGCGGCGCGGAGATTCAGCACTACCATCAGGCGATCGCCGTGGTGGTGGCCGAGACCTTCGAGCAGGCACGGGCCGCCGCCTTCCTGGTCAAGGTCGATTATGCCCGAGAGGCCGGCCAGTTCGACCTCGCTGCGGTGGCGCCCTCGGCCAAGCCGGTCCCGGGCGACAGCGGTGAGGGCAGCAGCAGCGGCGGCGAGGACCGGGCGGGTGATTTCGAGGGCGCTTTCGCGAAGGCCCCCGTCACGTTCGACGAGACCTACACGACGCCCGACGAGAGCCACGCCATGATGGAGCCGCACGCCACCATCGCGGCCTGGGAGGGCGACAAGCTCACCCTGTGGACCTCCAACCAGATGATCGCCTGGACCAAGGGCAGCATCGCCAAGATCCTGAACATCCCGGCCGAATCCGTGCGGATCGACTCGCCCTATATCGGCGGCGGATTCGGCGGGAAGCTGTTCGTACGCTCCGACGCGGTCGTGGCGGCCCTGGCCGCCAAGGCCGCCGGCCGCCCGGTCAAGGTCGCGCTGACGCGCCCGCTGGTGGCCAACAACACCACGCACCGTCCGGCGACCATCCAGCGCATCCGTATCGGCGCGACTCCGGACGGCACGATCACCGCCATCGCGCACGAGAGCACCTCGGGCAACCTCCCGCAGGGCAAGCCCGAGACGGCGGTCGATCAGACCAAGCTCCTGTATGCGGGGGCCAACCGCCTGACGGGTATGAAGCTCGCGCATCTCGATCTGCCGGAAGGCAATTCGATGCGGGCGCCCGGTGAGGGGCCTGGCTTGATGGCCCTGGAGGTCGCCATGGACGAGATGGCGGAGAAGCTGGGCATGGACCCGGTGGCCTTCCGCATCCGCAACGACACCCAGGTTGATCCGGGTCACCCGGAGCGTCCGTTCTCGCACCGGAATCTCGTCGGCTGCCTCGAACGCGGGGCCGAGGCTTTCGGCTGGTTGAAGCGGAACCCGAATCCGGGACAGGTTCGGGACGGGCGCTGGCTCGTGGGCATCGGCATGGCCGCCGGCTTCCGCAACAACCTGCTGATGAAATCGGGCGCGCGCGTCCGGCTCGGCCGCGACGGCGTGGTCACGGTCGAGACGGACATGACCGATATCGGCACCGGCAGCTACACCATCATCGCCCAGACGGCGGCGGAGATGATGGGCGTTGCCCTCGACAAGGTGGTGGTGCGCCTCGGCGACTCGGATTTCCCGGTCTCGGCCGGCTCCGGCGGTCAGTTCGGCGCCAACAATTCGACGGCGGGCGTCTACGCGGCCTGCGTGAAGCTGCGCGAGGCGGTGGCCCAGCGCCTCGGCTTCAACTCGGCCGATGCCGCCTTCGCCGACGGCGAGGTCCGCTCGGGCAACCGGACCGAAGCGCTGGCGAAGGCAGCCAGCGACGGCGAACTCGTGGCCGAGGATTCGATCGAGTACGGCGATCTCGCCAAGAAGCAGCAGCAATCGACTTTCGCGGGCCACTTCGTCGAGGTCGGCGTCGACGTCGACACGGCGGAGATCAGGGTCCGGCGCATGCTGGCGGTGTGCGCGGCCGGCCGCATCCTCAATCCGAAATCGGCGCGCAGCCAGGTCATCGGCGGCATGACCATGGGGGTTGGCGCCGCCCTGATGGAGGAACTCGCGGTCGACACCAAGCGGGGCTTCTTCGTCAATCACGATCTGGCCGGATACGAAGTGCCGGTGCATGCCGACATCCCGCATCAGGAGGTGATCTTCCTCGACGAGGTCGATCCGCAATCCTCGCCGATGAAGGCCAAGGGTGTCGGCGAACTTGGCATCTGCGGCGTCGGTGCCGCAGTGGCCAACGCGGTCTACAACGCCACCGGCGTACGGGTGCGGAGCTACCCGATCACCCTCGACAAGCTGCTCGGGCAGATGCCGGACGCCGCCTGACCCGAGCCCTGGCGCGCGGGCGGTCGCGGCATTCGCGGCGGCGGCCGCCATGGATTTTCAATCGCGGCAGGTCGCGGGCGGGTGCGCTGCCCAAGCCGGGCGCCGAGGCCGGCCCGGATCTGCGTCGTCAGGTCCGCCGAAAACGCAACGCCCACGTGCAACAAGCTCCGTGTCCGGGCGTTGGCCCGATACGAACCACGGAGGCAAGATCATGATCGTTGGATTCATTCCTGTCGCGCTTCTGGGTGCTCTGGGCGGCTCTGCGCTGATGTGGTCGCACGGCCTTCTCGAAGCCGTCGTCGCGGCTCCGCTCGGCGGAAGCCTCGCCGTTCTTGGCGCCGCAGCCGTCACCCTGGCGCGCGGAGCGTTAGACGCGGGACCACGCCGCCCCGCACGAGTGAATGCCCACTTCCTCTCGACGTGGCGGGCGTCGGCCCACGTCTGATCGCTGATCGCACCACAACCAGAGGGTGATTCCCCCGTCGGAACAGAGCGTTCCGGCGGGGTTCTGTTTGGGTGATCCGGTCCGTCGCCCTAGCTGTGGATCACCTTCCCGTACGCATCGAGCACGCTCTCGTGCATCATCTCGCTGAGCGTCGGGTGCGGGAAGACCGTGTGCATCAGGTCTTCCTCGGTGGTCTCCAGGTTCATGGCGACGACGTAGCCCTGGATCAGCTCGGTGACTTCGGCGCCGACCATGTGGGCACCGAGGAGCTGGCCGGTCTTGGCGTCGAAGATGGTCTTCACCAGCCCGTCCGGTTCGCCGAGCGCGATGGCCTTGCCGTTGCCCGCGAACGGGAAGCGGCCGATTTTGACGGCGAAACCCTGCTCCTTCGCTTTGGCCTCGGTCAGGCCCACGGAGGCGATCTGAGGCTGGCAATAGGTGCAGCCGGGGATCTTCGCCTTGTCCATGGCGTGGGTATGCAGGCCCTTGATCGTTTCGACGCACAGCACGCCCTCGTGCTCGGCCTTGTGGGCGAGCATCGGTGGGCCGGCGACGTCGCCGATGGCGTAAAGGCCCGGCACGTTGGTGCGGCCGAGCCCGTCGGTCACCACGATGCCGCGCTCGATGGTAACGCCGAGCGCTTCGAGGCCGATGCCGTCGATGTTTCCGACGACGCCAACCGCCGAAATCAGCTTCTCCGCCGTCAGTTGCTGGGACTTGCCGTCCCCCGTCTCGATCGTCGCCGTGACGGCGTCGGCGGATTTCTCCACCTTCGTCACCTTGGCGCCGGTGAGGATCTTGATGCCCTGCTTCTCGAAGCGCTTGCGGGCGAGGCCTGCAATCTCCGCATCCTCGACGGGGAGGATCTGCGGCAGCAGCTCGATCACCGTCACCTCGGCGCCCATGGTGCGGTAGAACGAGGCGAATTCGATGCCGATGGCGCCGGAGCCCATCACCAGCAGGCTCTTCGGCATGGTCTCAGGAACCATCGCCTCGTAGTAGGTCCAGATCTGCTTCTTGTCCGGCTCGATCCCGGGGATCGCGCGGGGCCGCGCGCCGGTGGCGACGATGATGTGCTTGGCGGAATACGAGCCGGCCGCTAGCGCGCCCTTCGGTGCCGGGGCGCGGGTGGTCTCCTTGACGGTGACTTGGCCTGGCTGGTTGCCCTTGGCGGCGGCCGTCACGGTGGCCTCGCCCCAGATCACGTCGACCTTGTTCTTCTTCAGCAGCATGCCGACGCCGCCGTTGAGCCGCGTCGAGACTCCGCGCGAGCGCTTGACGATCGCGGCCGTGTCGAACCCGACCTTCTCGGCCGACAGCCCGTAATCGGCGGCGTGCTGCATGTAGTGGTAGATCTCGGCCGAGCGCAGCAGGGCCTTCGTCGGGATGCAGCCCCAGTTCAGGCAGATGCCGCCGAGATGCTCGCGGTCGATTACCGCCGTCTTGAACCCGAGCTGCGCCGCCCGGATCGCCGCCACGTAGCCGCCGGGGCCGGCGCCGATGATGAGGATGTCATAGGTGTCGGCCATCGGGCGCTCCTACGTCCTCCACGCTCTGGGAGGGACCGGGGTGAGGGTGGTTCAGCCGTATTCGCCTAGCGGTCTCTGCGTTCCGCCTAGACCAGCATCCCCATCGGGTTCTCGATCAGGGCCTTGAACGCCGAGATCAGCTCAGCACCCAGCGCACCGTCGAGGACGCGGTGGTCGCAGGAGAGGGTCGCGGTCATCACCTGCGCCACGGCCGGGGCGCCGTCGCGCACCACGATGCGCTTCTCGCCGGCCCCCACCGCGAGGATCGAGGATTGCGGCGGATTGATCACCGCGGTGAAGTGCTTGATGCCGAACATGCCGAGGTTGGACACGGAGGTGACGCCGCCCTGGTATTCTTCGGGCTTCAGCTTCTTGGCCCGCGCCCGGGCGGCGAAATCCTTCATCTCGTTGGAGATGGTGGAGAGCGTCTTCTGGTCGGCCCGGCGGATCACCGGCGTGAACAACCCGCCGTCGATCGCCACCGCGACGCCGACCTCGGCATTGTCGAAGCGCAGGATGCGGTCCTCGGCCCAGACCGCGTTGGCGGCCGGAACCCGCATGAGGGCGAGGCCCATCGCCTTGATGACGAAGTCGTTGACCGAGAGCTTGAACAGCGGCTTGCCGTCCTTGGTCTTGCCCGCGCTGCTGTTCAGGTGCTCGCGCAGGGCCATCAGGGCATCGAGTTCGCAATCCACCGTCAGGTAGAAGTGCGGCGCCACCTGCATCGCCTCGGTCAGGCGCTTGGCGATGGTCTTGCGCATGCCGTCCAGCGGCACTTCCTCGAAGGTGCCCTTCGGGTAGAAGCCGCGGACCTGATCGACGGTGAGGCCGACCGGTGCCGCCGCCTTGGCAGGCGCCGGGGCGGCGGCCTTCGGCGTGTCGACCGCCTTCGGGGCAGGCTCGGCTGGTTTGCCGATGCCTGCGGCGAGCGCCGCGCGGACGTCGCGCTCGATCACCCGCCCGCGCGGGCCGGAGCCCGTCACCGCGCCGAGATCGACGCCCTCCTGCTTGGCGATCCGGCGGGCCAGCGGCGAGGCGATGACGCGCCCGGTCTCGGACGTCGCGCCCCCCGTGTTGCCCCCCGTCTGACCACCCGTGTTGCCACCCTCGGGCTTGGCGTCGCGAGGCTGGGCGCCGTCCGGCGCCTCGTTGACGCGGGCATACGCCATCGTGCCGCCGCCGGGCGTCGCGTTCGCGGCGGCATCCGTTTTCGCGGATTCGGCCTTCGGAGCTTCAGCGGCCCCGCCGCCGCCGGAGGCCTGCACGCTGGCGGGGTCCTCGCCATCCGTCGCGATGATGGCGATCAGGTCGTTCACCGGCACGTCGGCGGTGCCCTCCGCCACCAGGATCTTGGCCAGGATGCCCTCGTCGATGGCCTCGACCTCCATCGTCGCCTTGTCGGTCTCGATCTCGGCGAGCACGTCGCCGGACTTGATCGCGTCGCCCTCCTTCTTGAGCCACTTGGCGAGGGTGCCCTTCTCCATCGTGGGCGACAGGGCGGGCATCAGGACGTTGATGGGCATGGAGTGAAGATCCTGAGCGTCAGCGGTCGGTGGCGGGCGGCGTCGAATGGCGGCGGTCAGTTCAGAATCGGTGCGTCGGGGTCGAGGCTTTCGGCTTCGAAGCCGGCGCCGATGCGGGCGAAAGCCTCGTCCTCGGACATCTCGGTCTCCAGCGCGTAGACCCGCGCCGCCTGCCGGGCGAGGTCGGCCAGCAGGCGGCCCCAGGTCGCCGGATCGTCGAACGAGCGCCGCAGCGCGATGCTCACCGCGCCGTCGACGACGCTGGCCCGCAACACTTCGATGCCACCGTTCTCGATGGCATCCGGCGGGGCGGAGAGTTCTTCGAATTTCTGGGTCATCATCTCGTCTCCGGTCTCTCCCCGGACCGGGAAGAGTTGGAGGGGAACGCGCAACGTTCTCAGCGGTAGCAGACGGCCTTCACCGCCTCGATCACCTCGGCGACGTTGGGCAGCGCAAGCTTCTCGAGGTTGGCGGCGTAGGGCATCGGCACGTCCTTGCCGGTGACGCGCAGGACCGGGGCGTCGAGGTAGTCGAAGGCATCGACCATCAGGCGGGCCGAGATCTCGGCGCCGATGCCCGATTGCGGGAAACCCTCCTCCACGGTGACGCAGCGGCCGGTCTTCTTGACCGATGCCACCACCGTCTCGGTGTCCATCGGGCGAAGCGTCCGAAGGTCGATCACCTCCGCCTCGATGCCCTCCTCGGCCAGCGCCTGCGCCGCCTTCAGGGCGTAGGTCATGCCGATCGAGAACGACACGATGGTCACGTCCTTGCCGGTGCGGTGGACCCGGGCCTTGCCGATCGGCAGGACGAAATCGTCGAGCTTCGGCACCGGGAAGCTCTGGCCGTACAGGATCTCGTTTTCCAGGAAGATGATCGGGTTCGGGTCGCGGATCGCGGCCTTGAGCAGCCCCTTGGCGTCGGACGCGGTGTAGGGCGCGATCACCTTGAGGCCGGGGACGTTGGAGTACCAGGCCGAGTAGTCGTGGCTGTGCTGGGCGCCGACGCGGGCCGCCGCGCCGTTCGGGCCGCGGAACACGATGGGGCAGCCGAGCTGGCCGCCGGACATGTAGAGGGTCTTGGCCGCCGAGTTGATGATGTGGTCGATCGCCTGCATGGCGAAATTGAAGGTCATGAACTCGACGATCGGCCGCAGGCCCGTGAAGGCGGCGCCGACGCCGATGCCGGCGAAGCCGTGCTCGGTGATCGGGGTGTCGACCACGCGGCGGGCGCCGAACTCCTGCAGCAGCCCCTGCGTGATCTTGTAGGCGCCCTGGTACTCGGCGACCTCCTCGCCCATCACGAAGACGGCGTCGTCGCGGCGCATCTCCTCCGCCATGGCGTCGCGCAGGGCCTCGCGGACGGTCGTGGTCACCATCTCGGTGCCCTCGGGGAATTCCGCCATCACGGGCGCGGGCGCCTTGTTGGTGATGGTGGCGGGGGCGGCCGGGGCCTTGGGCGCATCGTCCGCGGTCTTGGCGCTCGGCGCCGGCCTCTCGGCCTGGCCCTCCGCCTGCATGTCGGGTGCAGGCGCCGCCTGTGCCGGGGCATCGGCCTTCGGGGCGCCGCCACCCGCCGCGGCGGCCGAGACGTCCTCGCCCTCGGCGGCAATGACGGCGATCGGCGTGTTGACCTTCACGCCCTCGGTGCCTTCCGCGATCAGGATCTTGGCCAGGATGCCCTCGTCGATGGCCTCGACCTCCATCGTCGCCTTGTCGGTCTCGATCTCGGCGAGCACGTCGCCGGATTTGACCGCGTCGCCCTCGTTCTTGAGCCACTTGGACAGCTTGCCCTCCTCCATCGTGGGAGACAGGGCGGGCATCAGGATGTCGGTCGCCATGGAATGCTCGTCGATCGAGGATGAGGCGGTCAGCCCTTCGGAGGCAGGGGCGCGGCCGCGCATGCGGGACGCGGCCCCCGTCTCCGACACATGATGGGTCTCAGGCGCGGGCTTCCAGCAGAATGTCGGTCCACAGCTCGGAGGGGTCCGGCTCGGGATCGTGCGTGGCGAACTCGGCGGATTCGTTGACGGTCTCGCGCACCTTGGCGTCCGTGGCCTTGAGGTCGGCTTCCGGCACCCCGTGCATCTCGATCAGGCGCTTGCGCACCATCTCGATGGGGTCGTGCTCCTCGCGCATCTTCGAGACCTCGTCCTTGGTCCGGTACTTGGCCGGATCGGACATCGAGTGGCCGCGATAGCGGTAGGTCTGCATCTCGAGAATGTAGGGACCCTCGCCCGAACGGGCGTGCTCGATCGCCCGGGCGGCGGCCTCGCGCACGGTGCGGACGTCCATGCCGTCGACCTGCTCGCCGGGGATGCCGAAGGAAATGCCGCGCCGCGAGAAGTCGGTCTGGGCCGAGGCCCGGGCCACCGAGGTGCCCATGGCGTAGCGGTTGTTCTCGATCACGTAGACCACGGGCAGCTTCCACAGCTGCGCCATGTTGAAGCTCTCGTAGACCTGGCCCTGGTTGGCCGCGCCGTCGCCCATGTAGGTCAGGCTGACATTGCCGTTCTTCTTGTAGGCGTCGGCGAAGGCGAGACCGGTCCCGAGGGAGACCTGGGCGCCGACGATGCCGTGGCCGCCGAAGAACTGCTTCTCGCGGGAGAACATGTGCATCGAGCCGCCCTTGCCGCGGCTGTAGCCGCCGCGCCGGCCGGTCAGCTCGGCCATGACCCCCTTCGGGTCCATGCCGCAGGCCAGCATGTGGCCGTGGTCGCGATAGCCGGTGATGACCTGGTCGCCGTCGACCGAGGCCATCTGCATGCCGATCACGACCGCTTCCTGGCCGATATAGAGGTGGCAGAACCCGCCGATCAGGCCCATGCCGTAGAGCTGGCCGGCCTTCTCCTCGAAGCGCCGGATCAGCAGCATCTCGTGATAGGCGTGGAGGTCTTCCTCGCGGGTGAACTGGGGGGAATTCGCAGCCGGGGCATGGATCTCGGCCGGGCTCGCGGCCCCGCCGGACTGGCCCGCCTTCGCAGGTTCGCTGCTCTCCGGCGGACGTGTGTCGGAGGCGGCTCGGCCTGCATCCTTCGCGGCAACCATCGGCGGACTCCCCGGGGAACATCTGTTCTCATCGGGGTTCTAGGACACGCCCTTCGGGAAAGCGAGGCCGGCATCCCGACAGAACCGGGAAGTTGTCAGGCGGGGCCGGGATGGTTTCGCCGCGCTGTCCCGTGTCGCCGCGGGGGTCAGGGATCGATGATGACCACGTCGTTGGCATGGACACGGCCGAGCATGACCCGGGCGCGCTCCTCCAGGAGGTCGCGGTCGATCTGATCGCTGCGCAGCAGGGCCACCCGATGCTCCCAGATCGCCCGGTCGGCCTTCGCGGCGTTCAGTTCCTGGTTCAGGGCCCGGGCCTGGACCTTGAGGGCGCGCTTGGCCTCGAGGCCGCGATTCCCGCTCTCGGCCTGATGCACGAAGAAGCCCACGACGAGGCCCGACACGGCGTAGAGGCCGAGGGGCATCAGAACAGCACGGACACGACGACGGACCACCATGCGGGCACGATGCGCGCGTACGGTTAAGGAAGTCCTGACGCGACGATGAGGCTGGGCCATAATGTTCGAGGCCATGGAGATCAGAACCAGCATGGAGATCAGAACCGGCATGGAGATCAGGACCAGCATGGGGACCAGGACCAGGGCGAACGAGACCATGCGGCACAGGGCTCTGCGCACGGGTATGCGGATGCGATGATGCGGTTCGACCTCGTCGATCTCGGCCTGTTCCGCCACGTGGTCGAGGCGGGATCGATCACCCACGGCGCGGCCCGGGCCAATCTCGCGCTGGCCGCCGCCTCGGTGCGGATTCGCGCCATGGAGGAAACCCTGGGGGCGGCCCTCCTGACGCGCGGGCGCCAGGGCGTCGTCCCGACCCCGGCGGGGCGCAGCCTGCTCGCCCATGCGCGCGGGCTCCTGGAGCGGATCGACCGGATGCAGGAGGACCTGGCGGCGTTCTCCGGCGGCACGGTGGGGCAGATCCGGCTGGTCTCGAACACCAATGCGCTGACCGAATTCCTGCCCGAGGTTCTGAGCGCGTTCCTGGCCCGCCGGACGGGGGTCAGCGTCGATATCGAGGAGCGGACCTCGGACGAGATCGTCGGGCTGGTGGCCGAGGGCTCGGCCGATCTCGGCATCGTCGCCGGCACGGTGGATACTGGCGCGCTGGAGACCTACCCGTTCCGCCAGGACCGCTTCGTCATGGTGGCGGCTGCCGACCATTCCCTGGCGGCGCGGGACGCGGTCGCCTTCGCGGAGGTGATGGAGCATCCCCTGGTGGGGCTCGACCGCACCAGCGCGCTGACCCGGTTCCTCGCCGACAAGGCGGCGCGCACGGGGCGCCCGCCCATGCGGCTGCGGGTGCAGTTGCGCAGCTTCGACGCGATCTGCCGGCTCGTCGCCTGCGGCGTCGGGCTCGGCATCGTGCCGGAGACCACGGCGGCGCGGGCCGCCCGCACGATGCCGCTGGCCATCGTTCCGCTCGAGGATGCCTGGGCCCTGCGCGACCTCACCATCTGCGTGCGCTCGCTGGCCGACCTGCCGCGGTTCACGCGGGATTTTGTGGCCGACCTGCGCGGTTGAGGCGGCTTTCGGACGCCTGGGGGCTCCCATCCGGGACATCGCTTCGGTACAACCCGGCTCGGGCGCCTATCCCGGGCGCCTGAATTCGGGGGAGTTCGCCGGCCAGATGCAGGATTCGACCGCCCCCGCCCCCGATACGGCCCTCGTCGATCCCGACGTCCACGTGGAGAGCTTCCGGCAGGCCCGCGAGGCGCGCCGGCTCGAACTGGTGGAGGATTACGTCGAGCTGATCGCCGACCTGATCGGCGATGGCGGCGAGGCGCGTCAGGTCGACATCGCCGCCCGCCTCGGAGTGGCCCAGCCCACCGTGGCCAAGATGCTCAAGCGTTTGGCCGAGGACGGCCTGGTGCAGCAGCGCCCCTATCGCGGTGTGTTCCTGACGGAGGCGGGTCAGGCCCTGGCCGTGCAGAGCCGCGAGCGCCACCGCATCGTCGAGCAGTTCCTGTGCGCTCTCGGGGTCAGCCCCGAGATCGCGCGCCGCGACGCCGAGGGCATCGAGCACCATGTCAGCGCCGAGACCCTGGAGGCGTTTCGGCTGTTCACGGCGAAGTCGGCCTGACCGGTGCGAAATTCTTGCGGGGCGTGCGCCGGGGACCGGCTCAGGCCGGGACGGTCTGGGGGGCGGCGGCGGCCTCGGGCATCGGCTCGCCGTCCGGCACCACGTCGACCTCGACCTTGAGCTTCTGCGGACCGGACGAGGAGACGATGCCGTCGATGGGTGAGACATCGGTGTAGTCGCGCCCGCGCGCCACCACGATGTGATCGTCGCACATGCCGATGCCGTTGGTGGGATCGAGGCCGATCCAGCTGTCGCCGCACCAGACCGAGACCCAGGCGTGGCTCGCATCGGCGCCGCGCAGGCGCGGGCGCCCGACCGGCGGGATCGTCCGCAGGTAGCCGCTGACATAGGCGGCCGGCAGGCCGAGCCCGCGCAGGCCCGCGATCATGATGTGGGTGAAGTCCTGGCAGACGCCGGCCCTGAGGGCGAAGGCCTCGGCGAGGGGCGTGTGGACCGTGGTCGCCTTCGCGTCGAACCGGAAATCCGCCCGGATGCGCTGCATGAGATCGACGGCGCCCCCGTAGGCGCTGCGGCCGGGCGGGAAGCTGACGCGGGCATAGTCCGTCACAGCCGGCACCAGGGGCACGCGGACGCTCGGGAACTGGAAATGCACCGGCTCGTCGGGACCGAGGCGGCGTCCGGTGACGGACTCGTCGCGCACCTGCTCCCAGGCGCGGCCGGATTCGGGGGCGGGCAGCGGCGCGCGCTCGACGCGCACCCGCGACAGCGCCTCGACCCGCAGTTCGGTATGGGGCGCGTCGATCGTCACCACGGTCACGTCAAGTCCGAAATAGTCGCGCCGCACCACCCGCGTGTGCGGGTCGGGCGCGATCGTCAGGCTGCTCTCCAGCACCGTCTGGCCCTCGCCGTCGCGCGGGCGCAGGCGCAGGGCGCAGCGGGCGAAGCGGACCGGGCGGGCATAGCGGTAGGTGGTGAGGTGGCGCAGCGTATAGATCACGCGAGCCCCACCAGCTTCTCGGGGCGCAGGGCGTGCGGCCCGTTGGGGAAGTAGCGGGTGGCGATGGCGTCGGCGAGGCCCTCGACCGCGTTCTCGAGTCGGGTCAAGGCCGCGCCGTCGAACTCCGCCGCCTCGCCGGTGGCGAACTCGGCCGCGAGCCTGGCGGCGAGGCGCTGCTGCGGCTCGGGCAGCCCGTCGACCCGCAGGACCGGCAACTCCCCGAGATGCCGGACGATCGCCTCGACCTGGAAGGCCACCGAGCGCGGATTGAACGGATCGAGCAGCACCATGTCGCGCACCGGGTCCAGGGCCACGCCCTGAAGGTACCGGGCGCCGAACGAGACGTGTGAATCGCACAGGGACAGCATCACGCCGAGATCCTCCGCCGTGGCCTCGTCGCCGGCAAAGCGCGTCGCGAAGGCGCAGGTGTTGATCGCCCGCTCGATGCGGCGGCCGAGATCGACGAAGTGCCAGCCGGCGGTGCGGTTCATATTCTCCTGCGCCAGACCCGACAGGGCCGCGATGTGGCTGAGCGCCCGCTCGGCGAGGCTGAGCAGTTCCGCTTCCGACAGGACGTGGCCCGCGTCGATCTCCAGCAGGTCCTTGAGATCGGCGAGGGCCCGCCAGGCCTCGCCCGACAGGCGTTCGCGCAAGGTTGCGGCGTTGGCCCGGGCCGACAGGCTGTGGCGCAGGGCCGAGCCGTAGGCGTCCGCGCCGCTCAGCGCCTGCTGGGCCAGGGCGGCGGTGGGCAGGTTCGGGGCCTCGATGGCGCCCCACTCGTCGAGCAGCGCCCGGATGCGCAGGGCCGTCGGGGCCTTGGCGTCGCCCGCCATGTCGGCGATGACGGCGGAGCCGACGCTGCCCAGATGGGCGACGACGAGGCGGATCACCGCCTCGGCCCGCTCGACGTAGCGCCCGAACCAGAACAGGTTGTCGGCGGCCCGCGACGGCAGGTGGCCGGCGATGCGGCGCACCCGGGCGGAGCCCGGCTGGATCAGCGTCGCCGTATCGACCGGATCGCGCGACAGCACCCAGACATCGGCCGACTTGATGCCGGCGCGCATCTCCAGGGGCTCGACCTCCGGCCGCTCCGAGATGCGGCAGAAGCCGCCTGGCATCACGCGCCAGCCGTCCGGAGTCGCCGCCGCGAAGACGCGCAGCACGAAGGGGCGCGGCACCAGCCTGAGACCGCCGCCGCTCCGGTCCCAGCCCGGCATGGTGGCGAGCGGCATGGTCTCCTGGGCCACGTAGTCGAAGGGCCGGTCGCGCAGGGCCGCGAGCAGCCGGTCGCGCTCGGCATCGAGGGCGTGCGGGGCCAGGATCGCGTCGCGCACCGCGCCCTTCGGCGGGGTGGCCACCGGGCGCAGGCTCAGCCCGTCGAGGTTGTCGCGCACCTGCGCCAGGGCATCCGGGTCGCCGCACCACCAGGTTCGCGGCCCGGCGATCTGCAGGTCGCGGCCGAGGAAGTGTCGGGCGATGCCGGGCAGGTAGGCGGCCAGCGCGCCGGATTCGAGGATGCCGGAGCCCGGCATGTTGCCGACCACGAGGCTGCCGTTGCGCAGGGCCTCCACGAGGCCGGGCACGCCGAGGCGGGAGCCCGGGTTCAGTTCGAGGGGGTCGATGTAGTCCGAATCGATCCGGCGCCACAGCACGTCGGCGCGTTTGAGGCCCGAGACGGTGCGGACATGCAGGGCGCCGTCCTGCATCACGAGGTCGTCGCCCTCCACCAGCAGCAGGCCGAGATAGCGCGCGAGCGCGGCCTGCTCGACATAGGTCGAGCTGAACACCCCGGAGGTGAGGAGGCAGATGCGCGGGTCGCTGCGCTCGGCCCCCACCGCGAGGCCATCGCGAAACGCCTGGAAGAAGGCCGCGAGGCGCTCGACCCGGAGATCGGCGTGGAGGTCCGGGAAGGCCCGCGTCAGGACGAGGCGGTTCTCCAGCGCGTAGCCGGGGCCGGAGGGCGATTGCGTCCGGTCGGCCAGGATGCGCCAGCGCCCGTCCGGCCCGCGGGTGACGTCGGCGGCGTAGAGCTTGAGGTAGCGCCCGCCCGGCGGCGTGACGCCGACGAGCGGCCGCATGAATTCGGGGCTGCCCGCCACCACGGCGGCCGGCAGCAGGCCGCCGGCGACGAGCCGGCCCGCGCCGTAGAGGTCCGAAAGGATCGATTCCATCAGACCGGCGCGCTCGACGATGCCGGCGCTCAGGGCCTCCCAGTCCCCCTGCTCGATGACCAGCGGCAGCGATCCGAGCGGCCAGGCGTGCTCGCGCTTGTCGCCGTAGATCCGGTACGAGATGCCGGTGTCGCGGATACGGCGCACCGCCGAGACGAAGCGCGCGCCGATCTCCAGTTCGTCGAGGTCGCCGAGCCGGTCGAGGAAGCGTAGCCAAGCCCCCTTCGGCCGGCCATCGCGGTCCATGAACTCGTCCGGCACGCCCGGCTGCGGCCGATAGGCGGAGGTCCAGCGCGCGAGGCGCTCGGCCCGTCCCTGTCTCTCCGCCGTAGCCGCCTCGCTCATCGGGGCGTGACGCCCGGCGGGGCCGGCATGCGCAGGTCGAGCGTCATCGGGAACTCGCGGTTGCTCTCCTCCGGCGGCATCGCGATCTTGCCCGGGGTGTGGCCGTGGGCCTGGAAGCGGGCGAGGCGACGCCCCTCCGCCTCGTAGGTGTTGACCGGGAAGGTCTCGTAGTTGCGCCCGCCCGGATGGCTGACATGGTAACGGCAGCCCCCGAGCGACCGGCCGCTCCAGGCATCGAGGATGTCGATGGTGAGCGGCGAGTGCGCGGGGATCGTCGGATGCAGCGAGGAGGCCGGCTGCCACGCCTTGAAGCGCAGGCCCGCCACCGCCTCGCCCGAGGTCCCGGTGCCGGTCATCGGCAGGCGCCGGCCGTTGCAGGCGATGATGTGCCGGCCGGGGACATAGCCCTCGACCTTCACCTGCAGCCGCTCCACCGACGAATCCACGTACCGCACGGTGCCCCCGATCGCGCCCTCCTCGCCCAGCACGTGCCAGGGTTCGAGTGCCTGGCGCAGCTCCAGCTTGACGCCGCCCTGCTCCACCGTCCCGAACACCGGGAAGCGGAACTCGCGCTGCGCAACAAAAGCCGCCGGGTCGAAATCGTAGCCGGCTGCCCGCAAGTCTTCCAGCACGCCGAGGAAGTCGGCCCACAAGAAGTGGGGCAGCATGAAGCGATCATGCAGGCCCGTGCCCCAGCGGACACAGCCGCCGGCCTGCGGCTCGCGCCAGAGCCAGGCCACGATGGCGCGCAGGAGGAGCTGCTGCGCTAGGCTCATGCGCGGGTCCGGCGGCATCTCGAAGGAGCGGAACTCGAGCAGGCCCAGGCGGCCGGTGGGGCCGTCCGGCGAGTAGAGCTTGTCGATGCAGATCTCGGACCGGTGGGTGTTGCCGGTCACGTCCACCAGGATGTTGCGGAAGATGCGGTCGACGAGCCAGCGCGGGATGTTGGGCTCGTCGGGCTTGGGCACCTGCGCCATCGCGATCTCGAGCTCGTAGAGCCCGTCATGGCGCGCCTCGTCCATGCGCGGCGCCTGGCTCGTCGGACCGATGTAGAGGCCGGAGAACAGGTAGGACATGGCCGGGTGGCGCTGCCAGTACAGCACCAGGCTCTTCAGCAGGTCGGGCCGGCGCAGGAACGGCGAATCGTTGGGGGTCGCGCCGCCCAGCACCACGTGGTTGCCGCCGCCGGTGCCGGTGTGGCGCCCGTCGGTCATGAACTTCTGGGCGCCGAGACGGATCTGGCGGGCATCCTCGTAGAGGTCAGTGGTGATCCGCACCGCGTCGCGCCAGGTCGGGGCGGGATGCACGTTGACCTCGATCACGCCGGGGTCGGGCGTGACCTTGATGACGTTCAGGCGCGGGTCGAAGGGTGGCTCGTAGCCCTCGATGTGCAGGGTCTGCTTCAACTCGGCGGCGGCACCCTCCAGGTGGCCGAGCAGTTCCAGGTACTCGTCGACCCGCTGCAGCGGCGGCATGAAGACGTGCAGGATGCCGTCGCGCGGCTCCACCGCGAAGGCGGTCCGCACGGCCACGCCGGTGACGCCGGAGCCGTTGACGGTCTCGGGGCCGGGATGGCTTTCGGGCAGCGCATCGCGCTCCTCGAGCGTGTCCTGCGGCTGGTAGTAGGGATAGTGCTCCTGCGGTACGTGGGGCAGAGCGGAGAGCGGCAGGCGATAGCCCACGGGCGAGTCCCCCGGCGTCAGGAAGGCGTGGCCGCGGCGGAACTCCCAGGGCTCGGAGATCCACAGCCGGTCGGAATCCCCATCCTTGCCGGTGGGCAGGCTGGCCAGCGGCAGGGCGTAGCCGGCGGCCTCGCCCAGTCCCCGCTCGAACACCCGGGCCATGCGGGCATTGGTCTCGGGGTTGGGGTAATGCGGCTCGGCGGTGGTGACGTTGACGGGCAGCTCGTCGCGCTTCTCGGTCCAGTAGACCGGGTCCTCGAAGGCCGGGAACACGTAGGCGCCGAGACCGAGGCGCTTGGCGACTCCGTCGATCAGGTCCTTGGCCTTGTGGATGGTCGCGTCGCGCGGGCCGTCCTCGGCGGCGATCAGGTCGGCATCGGTCCAGACCGGCACGCCGTCCCGGCGCCAGTACAGGGCGAAGGCCCAGCGCGGCAGGCTCTCGCCCGGATACCACTTGCCCTGGCCGTAATGCAGCATGCCGCCGGGGGCGAAGCGGGTGCGCAGGCGCCGGATCAGCTTGTCGGCGAGGCCGCGCTTGGTCGGGCCGACCGCGGCCGCGTTCCATTCGGCCGATTCGAAGTCGTCGATGGAGACGAAGGTCGGCTCGCCGCCCATGGTCAGGCGGACGTCCTGCGCGGCGAGATCGGCGTCGATGCGCTCGCCGAGCGCGTCCATGGCTGACCAGACCTCCTCGGAGAACGGCTTGGTGATGCGCGGCGCCTCGGCCACGCGGGTCACCGACATCTCGAAGCCGAACTCGACCTTCGCCGGCTCGGCGAGGCCCGAAATCGGGGCCGCCGAGGCGTAGTGCGGGGTGGCCGCCAGGGGGATGTGCCCCTCGCCGCAGAGGAGGCCCGAAGTGGCGTCGAGCCCGATCCAGCCGGCGCCGGGCAGGTAGACCTCGGCCCAGGCGTGCAGGTCGGTGAAGTCGGTGGTGGTGCCGGCCGGGCCGTCGACCGCCGTGGTGTCGGGCACGAGCTGGATCAGATAGCCCGAGACGAAGCGGGCGGCCAGGCCGATGCGGCGCAGGATCTGCACCATCAGCCAGGCCGAGTCGCGGCAGGAGCCGCTCTTGAGCGTCAGGGTCTCGGCGGCACTCTGCACGCCGGGTTCCATGCGGACGCCGTAGGTGATCTCGCCCGCCACCTGGGCGTTGAGCGCCACCAGGAACAGTACCGTGTTGGGCTCGGCCGGCAGGCGCTCCAGGAACGCGTCGACTTCCGGCGCCATGGCGTCGTCGAGGACGAGGTAGGGTTTCAGCTCGGCGGTGAGGTCGTCCGCATAGGTGAAGCCGCGGGCCTGGGCGTAATCCTCGACGAAGAAGTCGAACGGGTTGATCACCGACATGTCGGCGGTGAGGTCGACCTCGATCTTCAGCTCGGTCGTCTTCTCCGGGAAGATCAGCCGGGCGAGCCAGTTGCCGTTCGGGTCCTGCTGCCAGTTGATGAAGTGGTTCTCGGGCAGGACCTTGAGCGAATAGGCCGGCACGGCGGTGCGCGTGTGCGGCGCCGGGCGCAGGCGGATCACCTGCGGTCCGAGCGCGATCGGCCGATCGTAGGTGTAGTGGGTGACGTGGTGCAGGGCGGCTTTGATCGACACGGGGGCTCCCGCTGTATCTGGACAGGGCGCCGGACATGTGCGGGGCACGCACCGGCGGCGGAGAAACGGGGCACCACCCTGCGGTGACCCGGAAGAAGCTTCACCAGAGACATACGCGAACGGCGACCCGCACGCGATGGCCTTCGGAGCGATGGCCCGCCGGGCTGCAAGCCTTCGGGGCGACCCGCCCGCCGCGCCCGCCGCCGGCGGGCCGGAAGCAGCCAGGACGTGTACGGGCGCCATCGACTAGCAAGTTTCGTGCACCGCAGGCGCTTCGTGTGTGTTCCCGTATGCTGCCGGCATCCTGCCCCGGCGGGTCGGCCGGCAGTCCCGATGCGGTGCGGGGAACAGGAACTTCGCCCTCGGCCCATGCTTTGCCCCCCTGCCGCACGCGAATAGGCTATGAGGGTTCCTTCACGGGCGGCATGCGACGCGTGATCGACAGACAGGAAAGGCGTTTCGCGACGAATCCATGAAAATCTTCCAGTGCCAGGCCTGTGACCAGCCGATCAGCTTCGAGAGCACCCATTGCGAGAGCTGCGAGCGCCGGCTGGGCTATGCCTGCGAGATCCACGAGATGTCGGCCCTGGAGCCTGTGGGCGGCCTGTGGCACGCCTATGCCAATCCCGGACGCCGCTACCGCTTCTGCGCCAACGCCGATCACGACGCCTGCAACTGGCTGGTGCCGGAGGATTCGCCGAACCGCTACTGCATCACCTGCCGGCACAACCATGTCGTGCCGGATCTCTCGATCGCCTGGAACCTGACCCGCTGGCGCCAGATCGAGGCGGCCAAGCACCGGCTGTTCTACTCGCTCCTGCGGCTCGATCTGCCGCTGATGACCCGCGACGAGAACCCCACCACCGGCCTCGCCTTCGACTTCCTGGTCGATCCCTCCGAGAGCTACCAGATCGGACCGCCCGTCCTCACCGGGCATCGCAGCGGCCTCATCACCCTCAACATCGCGGAGGCCGACGATGTCGAGCGGGAGCGCCGGCGGATGCTGTTCGGTGAGTATTACCGCACGCTCCTCGGGCATTTCCGCCATGAGATCGGGCATTATTTCTGGAATGTGCTGGTTCGCTTCGACCAGAGCCTGTGGACCTTCCGGTCGCTGTTCGGCGACGAGCGGCTGAACTACTCGGGGGCGCTGCAGCGTCATTATGCGCACGGAGCGCCGGCGGACTGGGAGGAAGGCTACGTCAGCGCCTACGCCACGGCCCATCCGTGGGAGGATTTCGCCGAGACCTGGGCGCAGTACCTCCACATCGTCGACACCCTGGAGACCGCCAGCACCTTCGAGATGCGCGTGCGCCCACGCCTGCGCCACGGCCCGGCCGAGCCGGTGGTGATCGATTTCGACCCGTACCGGACCACGGATTTCAGCCGCATCGTCGAGGCCTGGCTGCCCCTGACCTACGCGGTGAATTCCCTCAGCCGCAGCATGGGCCAGCCGGCCCTGTTCCCGTTCAAGCTGACGCCGGCGGTGATCGCCAAGCTGTCCTTCGTGCATGAGCGCATCGAATCCGTCCGCTGCATGGGCAGCAACGATTCCGATGCCGACATCCTTAAAGCGGTGATTTCCGGCCTGCGCCAGAAGGTGGCGGCCCCGAACGCGTGAGGCGCGGTCCGACCGTCGCCGCGCTCGGTCAGGCGGTTTCGAGCGGACGCGGCCGGCCCTCGTCGTCGATCGCCACGAAGGTGAAGGTCGCCTCGGTGACCTGTTCGCGCAACTGCGTGCGAAAGCGCCGGGCCCAGGCCTGAACCTCGATCTTCATCGAGCTGCGGCCGACGCGCGCGATCCGGGTGTAGACGCAGAGCACGTCGCCCACCCGCACCGGGCGGATGAAGGTCATGGCATCGACCGCGACGGTGACCGCCCGCCCCTGCGAGCGCTCGACGGCCGCGATGCCCCCGGCCTGATCCATCTGCGACATCACCCAGCCGCCGAAGATGTCTCCGTTGGCGTTGGTGTCCGCCGGCATCGCGATGGTGCGCACCGTCAGGTCGCCGCTCGGGAGCCGCACCGCCTCGGTTTCCGCCATGATCCCACTCATTCCTACGTCCACGCCTACGTCCACGCCTACGTCCACGCCTACGTCCACGCCCAATCGCGCGCCGTTTCGCCTGCATTCCGGGGGCCAGCCCGCGTGGCGGCCGATCCCGCCCCGCACAGCGTTCCTCGGGAGAGACGCCGGACCGCGCTTCACCGCCTCAGGGTATCAGGTCGGCCAGTTTGAGCGCGCCCGCAAGGATCACGGCGGTGATCGAGACGAGGAGTTCGAGGGGGATCGACTCCCAGATCGGGCGCGCGGAGGCGCGCCGGGCGGCGATGGCGTTCATCATGTTCCCTCGGGAGCGATGCCGTCTGATGCGGATCGTCTCCAGCTCGGCAGTATAGCGCAGGATGGCGTCGCTTCCCACCCGGAGATGCGAAATTTAGTGCTCTAAACGACGAGACCCGACCTTCGATTCACGAAGGCCGGGCCGCAAAAGATCAGACGTCCCCGGAGGGGACCGGTTCGGGACGCTTAGTAGTAGAAGCGGCGCGGGCCGTAGAAGCGACGCGGACCATAGAAACGACGCGGGCCGTAGAAGCGGCGCGGGCCATAGTAGCGGCGGCCGTAGAAGGGGCGCGGGCCGTAGAAGCGACGCGGGCCATAGAAGCGGCGGCGGTAACCGTAATACTGCACGGTCTGTACGGCGGCCGGGGCAGCCTCGCTCTGGAGGGCGAGGGCGGGGCCGATGGGGGCGGCCGAAGCGCCCTGCGGCGCCGTGGCAGCGAAGCCTAGGGCCAGCAGCGCGGCCAGCACGAGTTTCCTCAGCACGTTTTCAACTCCCTGGATCTGTCGAGACTCGACATTCCGTGCCCGCGTGTCCGCGAGGCCCGGACGCAGAAAACGCACAAACGCCGAAAGCGTTTCCCTCGGCTCACCCAAGCGTGACCGTAATGGTCAACGAAGGCTTGCGAAGCATTGGGCGCCGACGCCCTCAGGCAATCTTGAGCGTCATGTCGACGACAGCGGCCTCGGCACTGCCTTTGACCAGCGCGATCCCGTGTTCGCAATCCTCCCGGCGGACGTAAGCTTCCGCCGAATCCGCGATGACGTTTCCGTTCTGAGACCGAAGGCGCCAGCGCCAGCCCCCGGCAGAATCCCTGTAGAGTTCAAACCGCATCGTCCCGCCTCCACGCGGCCGGACGCACCGTCCGGCTCACCCTGAAATGGCGAGACGCACCGCATTGGCAATGTCTCCGCTTGGCAATGTCTCCGCTTGGCAATGTCGCCTCTTGGCAATGTCGCCTCTTGGCAATGTCGCCTCTTGGCAATGCCTCCGCTGAGCGATGTCTTCGCTGCAACGCGGGTCCCGGACATGACAGCGCCGCCCCGGCGGACCGGGGCGGCGCTGCATCACGATGTCAGGAGACTGGGTTCAGGAACGCGGGCCGCGGTCGAGCCAGCCGATGGCGCGGCCTTCGCCGCCGCCCTGCGGACGCGGGGTGCGGGGACGCTCGCCACGGGGCTCGGTGCGGGCCTCGCCGGCGCTGGCCGGGCGACGATCGCCGCGCGGCTCCTGGGGACGGGCGGCACCCTCGGGACGGCTCGGGCGTCCGCCGCCGCGGTTCTCGCCGCCGCGACCCTCGCCGCCACGCCCGTCGAAGCCACGACCCTGGCCGGGACGGCCACCCGGGCGGCTGCTCGGACGCTGGCCCTGGCGCTGGCCGGGACGCTGGCCGTTCGGCGCCGGACGGCGCTCCTCGGCCTGGGCGTTGTCGGCCGCTTCCTGGCGGGACGGCGGGGTGAAGCCCTCGGGGAAGGCGCCAACGGGGATCTTCTGGCGCGTGGTGCGCTCGATGTCCCGCAGGTAGGCCTTCTCCTCGTCGTTGCAGAACGAGATGGCGAGCCCGTTCGCCCCGGCGCGCGCGGTGCGGCCGATGCGGTGGACGTAGCTCTCCGGCACGTTCGGCAGGTCGTAGTTGATGACGTGGCTCACCGCTTCGACGTCGATGCCGCGGGCGGCGATGTCGGTGGCGACCAGCACCCGGCAGGACCCGTCCTTGAAGGCGGCGAGCGCCCGTTCACGCTGCGGCTGGGACTTGTTGCCGTGGATGGCCGAGGCGTTGATCCCGACCTTCTCCAGGCCGCGGACGACGCGGTCGGCGCCGTGCTTCGTCCGGGTGAAGACGAGCACGCGCTCGATCACCGGATCGCGCAGAATGTGATTGAGCAGGGCCTGCTTCGCGCCGGTATGGGCGAAGATGACCTCCTGGGTGACGCGCTCGGCGGTGGTGGCGACCGGGGTCACCGCGACCTGGACCGGATCACGCAGATACTGGTCGGCGAGGCTGGCGATGTTCTTCGGCATGGTGGCCGAGAAGAACAGGCTCTGACGCTCCTTCGGCAGCATCTTCACGATACGCTTGAGAGCGTGGATGAAGCCGAGGTCGAGCATCTGGTCGGCCTCGTCGAGGACGAGGATCTCGACGGCCTCGAGGGTCAGCGAGCGGCGCTCGATGAGATCCATCAGGCGGCCGGGGGTCGCGACCAGGATGTCGACGCCGTTGGCCAGCGCCTTCTCCTGGCGGGAGATGGTGACGCCGCCGAACACCACGGTGTTGGTGAACGACAGGTATTTTCCGTAATCGGAGAAGTTCTCGGCGATCTGGTTGGCCAGCTCGCGGGTGGGCGAGAGCACCAGCACGCGGCAGCCGCGACGGATCGCCTTGCGCGGGGTCTCGGCGAGGCGGTGCAGGATCGGCAGCGCGAAGGCCGCCGTCTTGCCGGTGCCCGTCTGGGCGATGCCGCAGAGGTCGCGGCCCTGCATGGCGGGGGCGATGGCCTGGGCCTGGATCGGGGTCGGGCTCTTGTAGCCGGCCTCTTCCAGGGCGCGCAGCACGGGCTGGGCGAGGCCGAAATCGGTGAATTGGGTCAAGGAGGTACTTTCAGGCAGCGGGACCGTGCCGGACGCCCTCGTGGCGAGGGGAAACGTCGAAGAGTGTGGTCGGTCCGTTGAGCTGGAGCCGCCCGCGTGCTGGGGCAGTCCGGGTGCATGCACGTTGAAGAGAGGGGCTCAGGTCGCTCGGGGGCCGCAGATGCGATCCGGCAATCCGTCACGCAGCCCTCTCAAGCGGAACCATGACGGCCGCTGACGCTGCACCTGCGATATGAGCCTTCGCGCCTGCGAAGTCAATCCGTGTGGCCGACCTTGGCCGGCGGCCCACGCAGGGCGGGTCCTCCGCCCACGCATGCGGCGGCGCTGGCGCCAATGGAGGAAGCCGATACGGAGTAGCCGGATGCGGAATGATTTGACGCCGCCGCACCCGTGGGGTGTTACCTCTGATCCCGAGCCGGGCCGCCCGGCAGGTCACGGGTCCGGATGATCGCGCGCCACACCCTCACCTATGTCGGCTCGCGGGGCGTCGCCGCAGCCCTGAACATGGGCGCTCTCGCGGTGTTCACCCGGCTCGCGCCCACCGACGTGTTCGGGCTCTACCTGCTGGTGCTGTCCTGGGCGCTGGTGCTCTACAGCGCCACCTGCCAATGGCCGAAATTCTCGTTCTTCGCCCTCTATGCCGAGGACCGGGCCGCCGTTCAGGTCGGCACCGTGGTGCGCCTGCTCGGCGGCATGGTCACCCTCGCGGCCCTGGTGGCGGCCGGTGCGGCCGGGCTCGGGCTGCTGGAGCCGCGGTCGGCGCTCGCGATCTTTACGGCGGTGTTCGGCATGATGGCCTTCGAGGGCGCCGCCGAGATTGCGCGCACCCGCCTGGAGGTCGGCGCCGTCGCCCTTTCGGTGGTGATGCGCGCGGTCCTGGTCCTGGCACTGGGCAGCACCGCCCTCCTCCTCGGCGGCGGCGCCATCGCCCTCCTGCTCGCCACCGCCGGCGCCAACATGCTGGCGGCCCTGCCCACGCTCTACGTCATTCGCGCCCTGCTGCGCGGCGGCGGCAGCTGGGCCGAGGCGCGCCGCCTTCTCGCCTATGGCTGGCCGCTGGTGCTCTCGTTCGGCGCCGCCGCCCTGGCCCAGACGGCCGACCGCCTCGTCATCGGCGCCAGCATCGGCGTCTCGGAACTCGGCGCCTACGGCGCCTTCGCCGACTTCCTGCGCCAGAGCTTCGTCGTGTTCGGCGACAGCGTCGCCCTGGCGCTGATCTCGATCGCCAAGCGCGATGCCCGCGACGGCGGTATCGCCACCGCCCGCCCGGTGCTGGAGGATGCCATCCGGCTGCTGACGGTGATCGCCGCCTTCGGTGCCGTGTTCTTTCTGGCCTTCGACGACATCCTCGTGACCCTGCTGCTCGGGCCGGATTACCGCGACACCGCCCTGCGGGTGGCGCCCCTGCTGGTCGCCGCCAGCATCCTGCAGATGTTCCGGTCGTATTATTTCGGGCAGGTGATCTATTTCACCCAGAAGAGCCACCTCGACGCGATCGCGTCGGTGACCCTGCTGATCGCCATCGGCGGCCTGTCGGCGGTGCTGATTCCGCGCCTCGGCGTCGAGGGAGCGGCCATCGCCATGGCGATTGGCCAGGGCCTCGCCTGCCTCGTCTTCATCCTCGGCTCCCGCGAACGCTTCCGCATGCCGGTGCCCCTGCGCGACCTCGCCGTCATCGGCGGGCTGGCGCTCGCCTGTGCGGGGGTGATCGCCGGGCTCGAGCGGCTCCCCCTCGATCCGGGTCTCGCCCTCGGCCTCCGCCTCGGCTGCCTCGCCCTGGTCTCGGCCGGGACGGCCTGGGGGTTCAACATCCTCGGCGTCGCCGATCTGCTGACGCGTCTCCGGAGGGGTCGCTCCCGCAGGGCCACCCCGTGAGCCGACCCGCGCCGAGCGTGGTCACGCCGGACGGGCTCGTGGTCTGCCTGCGCCCGATCACCGACGACGCGCCCTGGATCGCGGCCTGGCGCGACCTCGGCCACCGGGCGCTGGTCGACAATCTGTTCTACGATCCCGATTACGCGCGTCCCGCCTCCGCGGTCTTCGGGCAGGGCGTGCAGCTGGCGCTGGTGGGAGACCGTGCGCCCGAAGAGCCGGGTCTGCGCCTCGTGGCCGTCTGGCCCGTGCGGATACGGCGCTGGCGCTGGGGTCTGCCGGTGAGCCTGGTCATGGGCTGGATGCATGATTTCGGCGTCTTCGGTGCACCGCTCCTCGACGGCGCCGAGCCGGGTCGCGCCCTGGATGCGCTGTTCCTCGGCCTGAGCCGGCTCCTCGGGCCGCGCCTGATGCTGACGCACGTGCCGACCGCCGGTCCCTTCGCGGATCTCCTCTGGGGGCGCCTCGCCGCAGGGCGGCTGCGCCATGCCCGGTTCTGGCCGCAGGAGCGCGCCTTCCTCGACCTGGCGGGCCGCGACGCGGCAGCCCGCGCCGCTTATCTCGCGCATCTCTCATCCCGCAAGCAGCGCAAGTTGCGCCAGGCCTGGGATCGCCTGAGCACGGACGGACCGATCGCCTTCGAGACGATCCGCGATCCCGCCGCGCTGCCTGCCGCCCTCGACGATTACATCGCGCTCGAGGGCGCGGGCTGGAAGGGCGCGCGCGGCACCGCCATCGCGGGCGATGCGGCCCAGACCCGGATGATGCGCGACCTCGTCCTGCGCTTCGGCGCGCGCGGCGGTGCTCGCATCGATCGCCTTCGCCAGAACGGCCGGACCCTCGCGGCGTTGGTTAGCTTCGTCACGCGCGAGCAGGTCTGGACCCTCAAGATCTCCTATGCGGCCGCGGCGGCCAAGCACTCGCCCGGCGCCCTCGCCTTCCAGCGCCTGACGCAGGCCATCGCCGCCGACCCGGCGCTCACCACGGCGGATTCCTGCGCGCCGCCGCATTATCCGCTGCCCGAGACCTTCTGGACCGGGCGGCTGCCCCTCGCTCACATCCTCGTGGAGAGCCGCAGCGGCGATCCGCTGTTCGCCCTCGCGGTCCGCCTCGAGCGCGGGCGCGCCGAGGCCAATCGATGCCTCAGGGCGTGGCGCGACCGCCTGCGCCGCTTCCTGCCGGGCGGCTGAGAGCGGGGTCAGGCGGCGCGCACCGCGCGATCCTGGACGTTTTGATCCTGGATGGTCTGATCCTGGATATCCGCATCCTGGACTTCCCGATTCTGCCCCTCCTGATCCTGCGCCTCCGACAGGTCGGTGGCGAGACGTGCCGCGTGGGCGACGAAGCGGCGGCGGACCGCGCCCGCATAGGGATTGGCGCGCTCGATCGCCTCGAAGACTTCGGGCGCGTCGTGGCGCACCATCGCCACCGCCTGCATCAGCAGGTCGAAGCTGCGCGTGGTCATCCGGGTCGGCAGCGGCTCCATCTGCACCATCACCTTCGCGATCAGGTGGGTCAGGCCCTGGGCGGCGGCGGCGTCGCGGTCATGTGCCTCGGGCGTCGTCACGATGACGTCGAGCCCGAGCCGGCGGCGCAGGAAGGCGGCGACCCGCCGGGGCCGTCCACCGCGCACCGGGCAGAGCGCGATCTTCAGCCCGCGGATGCCGCCCCGCGCGCTCTGCGGACCGAAGAGCGGGTGGGTGGCGACGATCGCGACGTGACCCGGCAGGCCGGCACGCATCGCGTTCGCGGCGGCCACTTTCACCGAGCCGACGTCGAGCACGAGGGCGCCCGGAGGCAGGTGCGGGCCGATCTCGGCCACGACCGCCGCGATCGCCGCGACCGGAACCGCCAGGATGACGACGGGACAGCCGGCGGCCTCGCGCAAGGTCGCCCGCGTGACGTCGTCGACCGATGCCGCGGACATGGCCGGATCGTAGGCCTGGATCGCGAAATGCGGCGCCAGATGGAGGGCGATGAGGCGGCCGAAGGCCCCAAAGCCGATCAGGCCGAGGGGAGGACGGAGGTGTGCGGGGAATGCGGACGACACGGACGGAACCTCGGTTGGAGCCGGGCCGTCGACGATGGTCCTGAGGAAGAGATCAACCGCCGACGATGCAGCGGTTGAGACATGACAAGCCCCGCGCCGCTAAGGGTGCGGCGCCGAATAGGAGGCGGGGCGGAACGACGGTGTCATGGTGCGAGCTTCTAGGGCGGGATCGCCGGCGCGGTCAATCCGATCCGGCGCGCCTCACCAGCCGAAGCGGGCGATCGCGTCGAGGCGCGCCCGGATAGCGGCCTCGTCGCGTCCGAGGCCGGCGATTCGCTGCGAGAGGGCGTAGCAGGTCCCGCAGAACCCGAACTGCATCAGAGGGAGGCCATCGGCCCGCGCCCGTGCCACCGAGCCGATCAGGCAGGCGATGACGGGCTCGTCCGCCGGGAGGCCGAGGCAGTCCGCCCGGGGGCTTCCGAAGAACGGCCGGTTCGGCCAGGCCAGCGAGACCGCGGTGCCGCCGCGCCGGTCGGGTGCCGGCGGCACCGTGTAGCTGCGCAGGAACAGGGCGGCGAACAGCAGGACGAGGCCGGGCATCAGGAGGCCCGGATGGACGAGGGCGCGAAGGCGGGAGGTGGGCATGGCCGATCGCTCCCCGTCAGGCCGGTTCGTCGTACCGGCTCCAGCGGAACACCTCCGTGCCGGCCCCGTCGATAACCCGCACCGCCTCGGCCGGAGCGCCGGAGCGCTGCGGGGCACGGGCCCTGGCGAACAGCGTCAGCGCCCGTTCCTTGGCCGCCTCGACGGTGCCGGTGCGCACCGAGATGCGCTGGCGCACCGGGTCCTCGCCGCGCGCCCCGGCCTCGTCCTCGGAGGCGAGGACTTCGATGTGGTAGGTCTCGCGCGGGTTCACGACGGCTCCATCCGGCTGGCTTGGTCTCCACCATCCATACGCACAGGCGCCGGTCCTTGGCACCGGCGCCGGCTCGGCTGCGACGAAAAAGGCCGGGCCTGTCGGCCCGGCCCGCACGCGGTCCGGCGCGTCGGCTCAGCGCGCCGGGGTGCCGGTGGGCGCCGAACCCGGCCCGATGCCCCGGCCGGCGCTCGGGATGGGGGCGGCGCTCGGGTTGCGGACGGCCCCGGCACCGGGCGCCGTCCCGGTGGTCGCGGGCGATCCACCGATGCCGCCTGCGGCGGGACTGCCGATCGAGCTGCCGGCTGTGCCGGAGTTGCCGACGGTGCCAGAATTTCCGACGCTGCCCGAACCGGCACCCGGTGCGGTCGACTGAGCCTGGGCGGCGCCCCCGAGGGTGAGCGCGGCGGCGGTGGCGAGGGCGAGTGGGAGGTGACGCATTGGCGAGGTCTCCTGAACCGGATGGGATCGATCGTACCCCGTCAACGCGGTGCGGGATGGGCCGGTTCAGATCGCCGCCCGGTCCGCAAGGCGTGCAACACGCCGCCGGATGTGATTTGGTGGTGCCTCCCGCTTGACCCGAGGCGCAGTCCGGCGGGAAGCCGTTTCCCGGCGGAGCCCTCCGCCGCATCGAACAGAGAACCCCATGGCGACGACGCCCTTTGTCACGGCAGACTGGCTCCACACCCGGCTCGGCGCGCCCGACATCGTGATCCTCGACGGCTCGTGGTACCTGCCGGCCCAGGGCCGCGACGCCCGGGCCGAGTATCTCGCCGCGCACATCCCCGGCGCGATCCGCTTCGACATCGACACGATGAGCGACGAGACCTCTGCCCTGCCTCACATGCTGCCGCGCCCGGAGGTCTTCGCCTCGCGCATGCGGGCTCTGGGCATCGGCGACGGCGCCCACCTCGTGGTCTATGACGGGATGGGCCTGTTCTCGGCGCCGCGGGTGCGCTGGATGCTGAAGACCTACGGCGTCCGCGACGTCGAGATCCTGGACGGCGGATTCCCGGCCTGGGTCGCGGCGGGCTATCCGGTCGAGGAAGGCGAGGGCCGGCTGCGCACCCGCCGTCACTTCACCGCACGGTTCGACAACGGCGCCGTGGCGGAGGCCGGGGACATCGCCCGCGCCCTCGACACCGGCAATGCCCAGGTCGTCGATGCCCGCTCCGGCCCGCGCTTCCGCGGCGAGGAGGCGGAGCCGCGCCCCGGCGTCCGCCCCGGCCACATGCCGGGCGCCCGCAACGTCCATTATTCCGCGCTCCAGAGCGGGGGGCGCCTGAAGGACGAGGCGGCTCTGCGCGCGGTCTTCGCCGAGAACGGCGTCCACGTGGGCAAGCCCGTGGTCACCACCTGCGGCTCGGGCGTCACCGCCGCCATCGTCGGACTGGCCCTCGAGACCCTAGGGCGTCCCCCCCGTGCCCTCTACGACGGCTCCTGGTCGGAATGGGGCTCGGACCCCGAGCGTCCCGTCGCCACCGGCCCGGCCTGAAGCCTCCGCCTTGCTGAACCCGGACCCTCCGGCGTGCCCGGTCGCCGCGCCGGAGCGGCAACGCTCGCAGGGGCGGATCCACCTGCGCGTCGCCTGCGCGGACGGGCACGACACCCGCATCCTCGACATCGGCGAGGGCGGCCCCTTGCGCCTGCGCCTGCCGCGCCGGCCGAAGGGGCCGTGCGAGGCGGTGCTGCTCAACACCGCCGGCGGCATCGCCTGCGGTGACGTCTTTCGCGTCACCATCGAGGCCGAGGCGGGCGCCGACCTGACCCTGACCACCACCGCCGCCGAGAAGGTCTACCGCTCCGACGGCCCGGTGAGCCGGTTCGAGACGCGGGTCACGCTCGGCGCCGGCGCCCGTCTCGCGCACCTGCCACAGGAGACGATCCTGTTCGACCGGTCCGCCCTGGCGCGCCGCTTCGAGGCCGATCTGGCGCCGGATGCGCATCTCCTCGCCTTCGAGGCCGTCACCTTCGGGCGCACCGCCCGCAACGAGGCGATCACGCGCGGCCACCTCTCCGACACCTGGCGCATCCGCCGCGCCGGGCGCCTCGTCTATGCCGATTCCCTGCGCCTCGACGGCGCGGTGTCGGACCAGCTCGCCCGGGCGGCCATCGGCAACGGCGCCCGCGCCATGGCGACGATGCTCGACGTCTCGCCCGCGGCGGAGGGCCGGCTGGACGAGGCCCGCGCTCTTCTCGACGCGGCGGGGGCGGAGGGGGTCGCGGCAGCGGCCAGCGCCTGGAACGGCCACCTCGTCCTGCGCCTCCTCGGCCGCGATCCGGACGCCCTGCGGAGCGTCGCCCAGCGCGTCCTCATCGCCTATCGCGGACGGCCCCTGCCCCGGGTCTGGCAGAGTTAAGGGGCCGTCACGCCGGCGCACCGGGAAACGGGTGGATCGGCGGGATCAAAGCCGCCACGAGTTCGAGCCGGCCCGAAATGACGCCGCGCTCGGTGATCATCGCGTCCGCGATGGTCTGGAGCGTGTCGGCCGGACCCTGCACCAGCACGACCTCCAGGGTCTGGTTGTGCATCAGGTGCACGTGCAGCGAGGAGATCACCTCGGCGATGAAGCGGCGCTGCAATTCGGCCAGCCGCTGTTGCAGCCCATGGGCGAGGTTGTCGTAGCAGAGCGTGATGGTGCCTACCATGACGCGGTCGCCGACCTCGTGCCGGTGCTCCACCAGGGAGCGGTGCAGGATCGTCGCCACCGCCTGGGAGCGGCTGGCGAAGCCGCGCTCGCCCACCATGGTGTCGAGTTCGCAGAGCAGGTCCTCGGACAGCGACAGGCTGATCCGGCTCACCGGCCGCTTGCGCGTCCCCTCGGCCTCCTCCGGGCCGGTCGCCGCGGTTGCGTTGTCGGACATCTGATTTCCTCCCACTCCGCCCACTCTGGCACGGCTTTTGTATCCGTGAAATCCCGTCGGTATTACGATTTCCACTGATCGTATTACGCGCCCTGGAGATCACAGATGCGCCTGTCCTCGGTTCTCGCCGCCACCCGCAGGAACGTCGCCGGCGGCCTCATGGCCCTGGGCCTGCTCGCAGTGCTGCCCGGCCCGGTCACACCCGCCTACGCCGCCGAGCCCCTGCGCATCGGCTACAGCGACTGGCCCGGCTGGGTCGCCTGGCAGGTCGCCATCGAAAAGGGTTGGCTCAAGCAGGCCGGCCTCGACGTCACGTTCGAGTGGTTCGACTACTCCGCCTCCATGGATGCCTTCTCGGCGGGCAAGCTCGACGCCGTGACCTGCACCAACGGCGATGCCCTCGTGATGGGCGGCAATGGCGCCCGAAACGTCATGATCATGCTGACCGACTACTCGAACGGCAACGACATGATCGTCGGCAAGCCGGGCGTGAAGGGGCTGGCCGAGCTGAAGGGCAAGAAGGTCGGTCTCGAAGTCGGCCTCGTCGAGCAGCTGCTCCTCATCAACGGCCTGAACAAGATCGGCCTGAAGGAGACCGACGTCACCTTCGTCAACGTCAAGACCAACGAGACGCCCCAGGTCCTCGCCTCCGGGGACGTGTCGGCCATCGGCGCCTGGCAGCCCATCGCCGGACAGGCGATGAAGGGCGCCGCCGGGGCCCGGCCGCTCTACACCTCCGCCGACGAGCCCGGCCTGATCTACGACGTGGTCACGGTGACGCCCGCGAGCCTCGCCGCCCGCCGCGCCGACTGGATCAAGTTCGTGGCCGTCTGGGACAAGGTGGTCGCTTACATCCAGGACCCGAAGACCCAGGCCGACGCCGTCGCCATCATGGCGGGCAAGGTCGGCATCGAGCCCGCGACCTTCACCCGCTTCCTCAAGGGCACCCGGCTCCTGACCCTGGCCGATGGCCGCAAGGTGATGGCCGATGCCGAGGGCTTCGGCTCGCTCTACGGGTCGAGCCGCTACGCCGACGCCTTCAACGTCCGGTACGAGGTCTACAAGGCCGCACAGGACGTGAAGGGCTACATCGATCCGGCGCTGACGGACGGCAAATGAGCGCCGCGCCGCGCAGCGACGAGAGGCAGCGCCCCATTCCGGTGGCCGGCGCGCCAGCGGAGGCGACCCGTGCCCGACCGGAGCAGGCCATGGCCGCGCCGGTGCGGACCGGCGCCCGGCGCCGCTCCTGGATCGGGGTCGCCCGGCCGCTCTCGACCCGGCGCCGGACCGTGCTGGCGGTGCTCTCCTTCCTGCTGCCGGTCCTGGCCTGGGCGGCGGTCTCCTACGTGCCGTTCCTGTGGCATCCCCTGGTGGAGGTGACCGAGCCCGGCGACGTGGCCTGGATGGAGCCCGGCATGCGGGTGCCGAAGGCCGCCTTCGCGGAGGAGGTCGCGCGCGCGGGGGCCGCCAACGGCGCGGCGCCTGTCGGCATTCCCGCCAACCCGGTCTACCTGCCCACGCCCCACGCCGTCGCGGCGGCGCTCTGGACCTCCCTCACCGCGACGCCGACCCAGCGCGACGCGATCCGCCTGCCCCTGAGCCTGTGGCACTCGATCCAGATCATCGTGTGGGGCTTCCTGCTCTCGTCGGTGGTCGGCGTGCCGCTCGGCATCCTGTGCGGAGCGCAGCCGACGCTCGCCCGCCTCACCGAACCGGTGATCGAGTTCGTCCGCTACATGCCGGCCCCCGCCTTCGGGGCGCTGATGGTGGCGATCCTCGGCATCTATGACGGGCCGAAGATCGCCATCATCGTCATCGGGACCTTCTTCCAGCAGGTGCTGGTGATCGCCAATACAACGCGGCGGATCGAGCCGCTGCTGATCGAGGCCGCCCTGACCCTCGGGGCGCGCAACCTCCGCCTGATCCGCCGCGTGATCGTGCCGGCAATGCTGCCGCAGCTCTACCGCGACCAGCGCATCCTGCTGGGCTGGGCCTGGACCTACCTCATCGTCGCCGAACTGATCGGCACCTCGTCGGGCATCACCTTCTTCATCACGCAGCAGGCCCGCTACCAGCATTTCGACAACGTCTACGCGGCGATCCTCGTCATCGGCCTCGTCGGATCGGCCACCGACCTCGCCCTGGCGTGGATCGGGCGCCGGCTGTTCCCCTACGATCGGAGCGAGGCATGATGCGCGGGAGCACGATTCCCCTGCCGGTGGAGCCCTGCGACTACCGCACCCAATGCGAGCCGGTGCGGGCGCGCTTCGCCAAGCTGAAGAGCCGGGACGTGGCCCTGAGCGTCGAGGGGCTGGGCAAGGTGTTCCGCTCCGCCGGCGGCGAGACCACGGCCCTGCGGGGCATCGATCTCGTCACCCACCGGCGCGAATTCCTCTGCGTGGTCGGCCCGTCCGGCTGCGGCAAGTCCACCTTCGTGCGCATTCTCGCCGGGCTGGAGACGGCCAGTTCCGGCGTGGTCCGGGTCGGCGGCGTGCCGGTCTCCGGCCCCGGCGCCGATCGCGGCATGGTGTTCCAGGGCTACACGCTGTTCCCCTGGCTCAGCGTCCTGCGCAACGTCGCCTTCGGCCTGGAGGAGAACGGCACCCCCCGGCGCGAGGCCGAGCGCGAGGCCCGGCAATGGCTGGCGCTGATCGGCCTCGAGGCCTTCGCGGACGCCTACCCGCACCAGCTCTCGGGCGGGATGAAGCAGCGCGTCGCCATCGCCCGCGCCCTGGCCACCCGGCCGCGCATCCTCCTCATGGACGAGCCGTTCTCGGCCCTCGACACCCAGTCGCGGGCCCGAATGCAGGCCTACCTCATCGAGATCTGGCGCAAGATCGACATCACCATCGTGTTCATCACCCACGACCTCGACGAGGCCGTGCACCTCGCCGACCGCATCCTGGTGCTGAAGGCGCATCCGGGCGAGGTGGCCGAACTCATCGAGGTGCCGGTGCCGCGCCCGCGCAGCCCGGACCAGATGCTGGGGCCGGAATTCCGCGCCACTCGCGCCCGGCTCGACGCCTTGATCCACCCGGCGAAGGACGAGGCGGAGGCCGATGCCGACGAGCCCGCCGCCACCGCCCTCGTCACCCGCATGGCGCCGGCCGGCGACGAGGTCGAGTGATGGACGCCTCCGCGCTGCTCTGGGCCGACCGCACCTGGGAGGAGATCCCGGGCGACCTCGCGGCCGCGTCGCAGGCCGCGATCCTGCCGGTGGGCGCCACCGAGCAGCACGGACCGCATCTCGGCTGCGGCATGGATTTCGTGCTGGCCGAGCGCCTCGCCCACGCGGTCTCGGCGCAGACCCGCGTGCCGGTGCTGCCGACCCTGCCCTATGGCTGCTCGCTCGGCCACAGCCGGCGCTGGCCCGGCACCATCACCCTCGATCCCCTGGTGATAACCCAGGTGGTGACGCAGATCGGCACCTCCGCCTATCATTCGGGCGTCCGGCGCCTGTTCCTGGTCAACGCCCACGTCACCAACGCGGCCCCCTTGCGCTGTGCCCTGGAGATGCTGCGCGCCGCTCATGACGACCTGATGGTCGCCCTGGTGAACTCGGCGACGATCAGCGAGCGGGTGCGCGCGGCCCATTTTGCCGATGCCGCCGACTGGCACGCCAATGCCGCCGAGACCGCGCTGATGATGGCGACCGCCCCGGCCCTGGTCCGCCCGGACCGGATCACGGCCGCCGACGATCCCGACCGGACCGAGGGGCTGGTGTTCGCCCACCCGGTCAACCGCACCAGCCGCAACGGCGTCACCGGCCGTCCGTCGCAGGCGAGCCTCGCCGAGGGCGAGCGCCTGTTCGGCTGGATGGTCGCGGACCTCGCCGCTCTCGTCCGGCGCGGCCTCGCCGAGACACCGCCCCTGTCCCCACCCGACGACCCATCCGGTCCAGAGGAGCGAGCCCGTGGCTCACACGACTGACATCGATCCCCATATCCGCGCGCTGCAGGACGACCTGCGGGGAAAGGGCGTGAAATACGTCATCGGCGCCTATGTCGACATCCACGGGGCCCAGAAGGCCAAGGTCGTGCCCATCGACCACCTGCCCCAGATGGCCGCCGGCTCCGAGCGCTACACCGGCTACGCCCTCGACGGCCTCGGCCAGGCCCCCAACGAGGACGAACTGGCCTCGGTGCCGGACCTCGCCCACGTGATCCAGCTGCCCTGGGAGCCGAAGCTGGCCTGGACCCCGGCCGACCTCACCTTCCAGGGCAAGCCCTACCCCCTCTCCACCCGTGTCGCGCTGAAATCCGTGTTGGCCCAGGCGGAGGCGATGGGCTTCGGCTTCAACCTCGGCATCGAGTGCGAGATCTTCCTGCTGCGGCAGGCGGCGGACGGCTCGCTGCACACGCCGGTGCCGGACGATAAGCTGGTGAAGCCCTGCTACGACGTCCGCGGCTTCACCGACAACTTCTCCTGGCTCGACAAGGTCGCCACCGCGATCAACGACCTCGGCTGGGACCTGTATTCCTTCGACCACGAGGATGCCTGCGGCCAGTTCGAGTTCGATTTCAACTACGCCGATGCGCTGACCATGTGCGACCGGCTGACCTTCTTCCGCATGATGGCGAAGCACTACGCCAAGGAGGAGGGTCTGCTGGCCACCATGATGCCGAAGCCCTTCGCCGACCGCACCGGCAACGGCGCCCATTTCAACATGTCGCTGTTCGACCGCGAGACCGGCCGCAACGCCTTCGCGTGCGACCCCTCGACCGATCCGCGCGGCCTCGGTCTGACCGAGACCGGCTATCACTTCATCGGCGGCGTGCTGAAGCACGGCCGCGCCCTCTGCGCCGCCTTCGCTCCGACGGTGAACAGCTACAAGCGCCTCGTGCGCCAGGGCGCGATGGCGGGCTTCTCCTGGGCGCCGGTGTTCAACTCCTACGGCTCGAACAACCGCACCAACTCGGTGCGGGTGCCGGCCGGCGGCGGGCGCTGCGAGAGCCGCAACGCGGACGGTGCCGTGAACCCCTACCTCGCCGCCGCCCTGGTGCTCGCCGCCGGGCTGGAGGGCGTGCGCGAGCGGATCGATCCCGGCGCGCCGAACGAGGACAATCTCTACGATCTCTCCGACGCCGAGCGCGCCGCCCGCGGCATCGATTTCCTGCCGCAGACCCTGATGGAGGCGGTGGAGGCCTTCGCGGCCGATCCCCTGGTGGAACGGACCCTGGGCAAGGCCCTGCGCGACGAGTTCATCCGCTACAAGACCGCCGAGTGGCAGGATTATCATCTGACCGTCAGCGCCTGGGAGATCGAGCGCTACAGCCACCTGTTCTAGGCGCCCTCCGAAACCCCCTCACCTGCCCGGCCGGGACGACCCGGCCCCGCGAACAGGGCTCACCATCGGCCGGGACGACCCGGCGGACGTTTGAGGAACGGGCATGACCACCACAGACCAGACGATCGCCGCGTACCGGCAGCGCTACGAAGCGCTGAAGCGCGCCGGGCAGAATCAGGCGCCCCGCGCCCTGCCGCCGCCCTCCCCGCACGGGCTGCCGCTCCCCGGCGCGGCCCTCCATGTGGAGACCATCCCGGGAGGCTGGTACTGGACGACGCATCTGGCGCGCGGCGAAGCCCTGCGCATCGCCCTCGCGCACGGCCCGGCAAGCGTCGCCCTGGTGGCCTGGAGCGCGGCCGACCCGTCCGAGCGGTTGAACTACGCCGACACCGTCAAGGTGCAGTGGACCACCGCCCTGCAGAAGGGCCGGGTTCTGTTCTCCGACATGGGCCGGGTGATGCTCGCGCTGACGGAGGATTCCTGCGGCGCCCACGATTCGCTGGCCGGGGGGTCGAACGCCGCGTCCAACGCCGCGCGCTATCCCGGCGGCCCCCACCGCAACACCCGCGACAACCTCGTCCTCGCCGCCCTGAAGGCTGGGCTCGACCGGCGCGACATCCCGGCCCTGGTCAGCGTCTTCGCGCCCGTCGGCGTCGGGCCGGAAGGCCGCCTCGTGTGGAACGAGGCCGGACGCAGGGCCGGCGACTTCGTCGACCTGCGTGCCGAGATGGACCTGACCGTCACCCTGTCGAACTGCCCGCATCCCCTCGATCCGGCTCCGACCTATGCGCCGAACCCGGTGCAGGTCACGCGCTTCCGGGCGCCCATCCCGGGGGCCGACGACCTGTGCCGCACGGCCACGCCGGAGGCCGTGCGGGGTTTCGAGAACAACGCCCGGGCCGGGTTCTGAGGGGAGATGACGATGACCGACGCACCCACCATCCTCGACGTCACCGTGATCCTCGACGTCACCGTGCCGGCCCAGGTACCCTGGTCCGGCCTCGTGCGCCGGGGCCAGACGATCCGCATCACCGACAGCGAAGGCTGCCAGGCGGTCGACACCCTGTTCTACCGGGCCGACGACATGGGCGAGCGCTATTCCTCCCAGGACACCGTGCGGGTGCAGGGCGCGGCCTACGTCACCGTCGGCACGCCCCTGGTGTCCAGCGAGGGCCGGATCATGGCCCGGGTCACCGCCGATTCCTGCGGGCGGCACGACACCTCGGCCGGGGCCTGCTCGTGCGAGAGCAACACCGTCCGCTTTGGGCACGCCACGAAGTACCTCCATGCCTGCCGCGAGAACTTCGCTCTGGAGGTCGCCATGTACGGCCTGACCAAGCGCGACATCCCGCCGAACATCAACTTCTTCATGAACGTGCCGATCGAGCAGAACGGCGATCTCGCCATCGTCGACGGCGTCTCGGCGCCCGGCGACTATGTCGAGGTCACGGCCGAGATGGACGTGATCTGCGTGATCTCGAACTGCCCGCAGATCAACAACCCCTGCAACGGCTTCAACCCGACGCCGATCCGGGTCACGATCCGGGACGCGGCCTGATGTTCGACACCCTCCTGATCGCCAACCGGGGCGAGATCGCCCGCCGCATCGTGCGAACCTGCCGCCGCATGGGGATCGCCTCGGTGGCGGTCTATTCCGATGCCGACCGCTTCACCCGCGGCGTGCTGGAGGCCGACCGGGCGGTCCGTCTCGGTCCGGCGCCCGCCGCCGAAAGCTACCTCGACGTCGAGGCCGTCATCGCCGCCTGCCGGGCCACCGGCGCGCAGGCGGTGCATCCGGGCTATGGCTTCCTGTCCGAGAACGTCGCCTTCGCCGAGCGGCTGGCGGACGAGGGCATCGTCTTCATCGGCCCCAAGCCCGAGCACCTCTCCGCCTTCGGACTCAAGCACACGGCGCGCGACCTCGCCCGGGCCAGCGGAGTGCCGCTCCTGGCCGGCACCGGCCTGCTGCCCGACCTCGCGACGGCTCTGCGCGAGGCCGAGGCCATCGGCTATCCGGTGATGCTCAAGAGCACGGCCGGCGGCGGCGGCATCGGCATGCGCCTCTGCGCTTCCGCCGCGGAGTTGTCCGAGCACTACGCCACCGTCGAGCGGACGGCGCGGGCCAGCTTCGGCGACGCCCGGGTCTATCTCGAGCGCTTCGTCGGCGAGGCCCGGCACGTGGAGGTGCAGATCTTCGGCGACGGCCGCGGCCGCGTTGTGGCGCTCGGCGAACGCGACTGCTCGCTCCAGCGCCGAAACCAGAAGGTGATCGAGGAGACCCCGGCGCCGAACCTGTCCGATGCGGTGCGCGCCCGCCTGCACGCGGCGGCCGTCGCCCTGGGGGTGAGCGTGGCCTACGCCTCGGCCGGGACGGTGGAGTTCATCTACGATCCGGTGCGCGAGGACTTCGCCTTCCTGGAAGTCAACACCCGCCTCCAGGTCGAGCATCCGGTGACCGAGGCGGTGTTCGGCATCGACCTCGTCGAGTGGATGATCCGCCAGGCCGCCGGCGAGGACGTCCTGGCGGATGCCGGTCCGCTGGTGCCGCGGGGCGCCGCCATGGAGGCGCGGCTCTATGCCGAGATCCCGCACGCCAACTTCGCCCCGAGCGCCGGCCTGCTCACCGAGGTGCGCTTTCCCGAAGGCCCCCGGATCGACGGTTGGATCGAGACCGGCACCGAGGTGACGCCGTTCTACGATCCGATGCTCGCCAAGATCATCGTCACCGGGGCCGACCGTCCGGCCGCGCTCGCGGCCCTCCGCGCGGCCCTCGACGGGACGGCGGTGTCCGGCATCGAGACCAACCGCGACTACCTGCGCGCCATCGCGGGCTCGGATTTCTTCGCCGAGGGCCGGGTCGCCACCACCGCGCTGCGCGACTTCGCCTTTCATCCGCGCAGCGTCGAGGTGCTGCTGCCCGGTGCCCAGTCGAGCCTGCAGGAGCTGCCCGGGCGCATCGGGCTCTGGCACGTCGGCGTGCCCCCGAGCGGGCCGATGGATGCGCGCTCGTTCCGCGCGGCCAATGCTCGGGTGGGCAACCCGCCCGACACCTGTGCTCTCGAGCTCACCGTCTCCGGCCCGACCCTGCGCTTCCACGCCGACACGATCGTGGCTTTGTGCGGGGCGCGGATGCCGGCGACCCTCGACGGCATCGCGCAGCCCCACGACGCCGCCTTCCCCGTGCGGGCCGGCCAGACCCTCCTCCTCGGGGCGATCGCCGGCCCCGGACAGCGCAGCTACCTCGCCCTGCACGGCGGGCTCACGGCGCCGATCGTACTCGGATCGCGCGCCACCTTCGCCCTCGGGGCCTTCGGCGGTCACGCCACCGGCGTGCTGAAGGCCGGCGACGTGCTGCATCTCGGGGCAGTCCCGGAAGTCCCGGCCGAGACCCCGGCGCCGGCGCCGCTGACCCACGACTGGACGCTCGGGGTGGTCTACGGCCCGCACGGGGCGCCGGACTTCTTCCAGGACGCCGACATCGCCGACCTGTTTTCGGCGACCTACGAGGTGCATTTCAACTCCGCCCGCACCGGCATCCGCCTGATGGGGCCGACCCCGCGCTGGGCCCGGGCCGATGGCGGCGAGGCCGGCCTGCACCCGTCCAACCTGCACGACAACGCCTACGCCATCGGGGCCATCGACTTCACCGGCGACATGCCGATCCTGCTCGGGCCGGACGGCCCTAGCCTCGGCGGCTTCGTCTGCCCGGCGGTGATCGCCCGCGACGATTTGTGGAAGATGGGCCAGCTCCGCCCCGGCGACCGGGTGCGGTTCGAGGCCGTGGCACGGCCGGAGGACGACGCGGCGGTGGAGCCAACCGCCGCCCTCCCGACGCCTGCGCTCCGGCGCGGCTCGCCCATCCTGGCCCGGGACGAATCCGGTCCCGTCCCGGTGGTCTACCGCCGCCAGGGCGACGACAACCTGCTCGTCGAGTACGGGCCGATGGCCCTCGACATCGGCATCCGGATGCGCGTCCACCTGCTGGCCCAGGCGGTCGCCGAGGCGCGGCTGGCGGGGCTGATCGATCTGACTCCCGGCATCCGCTCGCTGCAGATCCACTACGACGGCGCGGCCCTGCCCCGGCAGCGCCTCCTCGGCGCCCTGCGGGAGATCGAGGCCGGCTTGCCGCGGGTGGAGGACGTCACGGTCGAGAGCCGGATCGTCCACCTGCCGCTGTCCTGGAACGACCCGCAGGCGGCGCTGGCCATGCGCAAGTACCAGGAGCTGGTGCGCCCCAATGCGCCGTGGTGCCCCTCGAACATCGAGTTCATCCGCCGGATCAACGGGCTCGCCGACGAGCAGGCGGTCAAGGACATCATCTTCGACGCCCAGTACCTCGTCATGGGGCTCGGCGACGTCTATCTCGGGGCACCGGTGGCGACGCCGGTCGACCCGCGCCATCGCCTCGTGACCACGAAGTACAATCCCGCCCGCACCTGGACGCCGGAAAACGCCGTCGGCATCGGCGGCGCCTACATGTGCATCTACGGCATGGAGGGGCCGGGCGGGTACCAGCTCTTCGGCCGCACCATCCAGATGTGGAACACCTGGCGCACCACCCGGGAGTTCGTGCCGGGCCATCCCTGGCTGCTGCGTCCCTTCGATCGCATCCGGTTCTTCCCGGTAGAGCCGGCCGAACTGACCGAGGCGCGCGCCGCCTTCCCGCACGGGGCCTATCCCGTGACGATCGAGGACGGGACGTTCTCCTACGCGGCGCACCGCGCCGAACTGGCGGCGAACGCGCCCGAGATCACGGCCGCCAAGGCGCGCCAGCAGGCGGCCTACGAAGCCGAGCGCCAGCGCTGGAAGGCGGAGGGGCTCGACAGCTTCGTGGCCGAGGAGGCGATCTCGGACGGCACGGAGGATGCGATCCCGGCCGGCTGCGTCGGCGTGCCGACGACGGTGCCGGGCAATCTTTGGAAGCTTCTGGTAGCCCCGGGCGACGGGATCGCGGCGGGTGACACCGTGGCGATCCTGGAATCGATGAAGATGGAAATCGCCGTGGTCGCGCCCGTGGCCGGGACCGTGCGGGAGATCCGGGCCCAGCCCGGCCGGACCCTGCGCGGCGGCGACCTGGTCGCGGTGATCGAGGAGATCTGAACCCATGCTGCCCACGATCCTGGACATCGCGAGTCTGCGCGCGGCCTTCGCCGACGGGAGCCTCGACCCGGTCGGTCTCGCCGAGCTCGTCGCCGAGCGGATGGCGGCCGCGTCCGACCCGGCCATCTTCATCACGCCGGTGCCGCGCGCCGACCTGATCGCGGCGGCCCGCGCCCTGATGCAGGCGCACCCGGAGCCGAATTCCCTGCCGCTCTGGGGCCTGCCCTTCGCCGTCAAGGACAATATCGACGTGGCGGGCCTGCCCACCACCGCCGCCTGCCCGGCCTTCGCCTCCGTGCCGGAGCGCGATGCCGCTGTTGTGGCGCGCCTGAAGGCCGCTGGCGCCCTGGTGACGGGCAAGACCAACCTCGACCAGTTCGCCACCGGCCTGAACGGCACCCGCTCGCCCTACGGTGCCCCGCGCAGCGTGTTCAACCCCGACTTCGTCTCCGGCGGATCGAGTTCCGGTTCGGCCGTGGCCGTGGCGGCGGGGCTTGCCTGTTTCAGCCTCGGCACCGACACCGCCGGCTCCGGCCGCGTGCCGGCGGCCTTCAACAATCTCGTGGGCATCAAGCCGACGCCGGGGGCGCTCAGCACCACTGGCCTCGTCCCGGCCTGCCGCAGCCTCGACTGCATCACGATCTTCTCCGCCACCGTCGGCGACGGCATCGCCGTGCGCCGGATCGCCGAGGGCTTCGATCCGGCCGATCCCTATTCGCGGACCGCGCGGCCGCATCCGCTCCCGGGCACGGGCCTGCGCTTCGGCGTGCTCGGCCCCGCCGAGCGGGAGTTCTACGGTGACGCCGAGACGGCGGCGCTCTACGACGGCGCCATCGCCCGGCTCGAGCGCCTCGGCGGCGTCGCGGTGCCGTTCGACTACGCGCCGTTCCGCGCTATCGCCGCGCTGCTCTATGACGGCCCCTGGGTCGCCGAGCGGCTGGCGGCCATCGCCGAATTCTACGCCGACCACCCCGACGCCCTCGACCCGAGCGTGCGCGCCATCGTCGAATCCGCGAAGCGCTACAGCGCGGTCGACGCCTTCCGCGGCCGCTACGCCTTCGAGGCCCTGAAACGCCGCACCGACACCATCCTGGCCGATCTCGACGTGCTGCTGCTGCCGACCTCCCCGACCATCTACACGGTAGTCGAGATGCAGGCCGAGCCGATCGCGCGGAACAGTCATTTCGGCCGCTACACCAATTTCGCCAACCTGCTCGGCATGGCCGCCATCGCGGTCCCGGCCGGGTTCCGCCGCGACGGGCTGCCGGCCGGCGTGATGCTGGTCGGCCCGGGCTTCAGCGACGAGGCCCTGGCACCCTGGGCCGATGCGCTCCACCGCGCGCTGGGTGAGGGCATGGGCGCGGGCATGGGCATCGAGCGCGGGCGCGCCCTGCCCGAGGCGAGCCGGGTTCCGCCCGTCGCCTCCGGGCAGATCCCCCTGGTGGTGGTCGGCGCCCATCTCACCGGGCTCGCGCTGAACCACCAACTTCAGGATCTCGGCGCCACTTTCCTGCGCGCCACCCGGACGGCGTCCGATTACCGGCTCTACGCCCTGCCCGGCACGGTGCCGCCGAAGCCCGGCCTCGTGCGCGCACCCGGCTTCGATGGCCCGGGCCTGGAGGTCGAGGTCTGGGGCCTCGATCCGGCGGCTTTCGGGCATTTCACCGCCGCGATCCCGGCGCCGCTCGGCATCGGCAAGATCACCCTGGCCGACGGCGAATCCGTCTCGGGCTTCCTATGCGAGGCGCATGCGGTGGCGGGGGGCCCCGAGATCACCCGGCACGGGGGCTGGCGTGCCTACCTCGCGGCCGGGTCGGCCTGAGGCGGCCCCGGCCGCCCTTGCGAGGGTCGGCGGGCATGCCCTAAACCCCGGGCGCGGCGGGCTCAGGGCCTGCCGGCCGGCTCGGCCAGCGCTGAGCCCGCATCGAAGAGGATCCGTGTTTGCCGCGCATTCTACGCTGTCGCCTCGACCCGTTCAGCCAGATCGAGGCGGACGGTTCCCCCGACACGTGGCGCGCGACCGGGTCGGACCCGCATTTCCGGATCTGGCCGGCGGCAGGACGCAGGCGTCATCGCGGCGGCTGGGTCCGCATCCGCGCCGACCTCACCGCCCTCGACCGGACCAAGCTCGTCCCGATCCTCTACGTCGATGACGGCAAGGGGTTTCGCGAGACGCTGACCATTCCACTCGAGGCCGATGCCGCCGGCATCGACAACCTGGTGCACCTGCCCCGTCGCGTCCGCGGCCTGCGCCTCGATCCGATGAGCGGTGCCGGCCGCTTCCACCTCGGCCATGTCAGCCTGACGCATCTCGGCGTCGTCGGCGCCACACTGGAGACCGCCCGTCGACTCCTGGACCGGCTGCCGGCGGAGGCGCGCACGGCCGCCGGCATCGTGTCCGCGATCCGGGCCGCCGCGCGCGAACGACCGGTGCGCGACCTCTGGCGCGACTTCCGCGCCAGCGCCCGGCCGCGCCCCGTGCCGGCCTCCTACACCGCCTGGATCGAGAAGGTCGAAACCCCGTCCCGTCTCAGCGTGGCGGCGATGCGCGCCGAGATCGCGGGCTTTCGCCTGCGTCCGCGCATCTCGATCGTCATGCCGGTCTACGACACGCCGAAGCGCTGGCTGGAGGCCGCCATCGCGTCGGTGCAGGCGCAGGCGTACGAGGATTGGGAACTCTGCCTCTGCGACGATAACTCCCCGGCGCCGCATATCTGGCCGATGCTCCAGGCCTACGCCGCCGCCGATCCGCGCATCAAGATCCATCGCCGCGCCACCAACGGCCGCATCTCGGGCGCCTCGAACGACGCCATGGCGCTGGCGACCGGCGCCTACATGACGCTGATGGATCACGACGACCTGATCCCCGACAACGCGCTCTACGCGTTCGCCCGCGTCCTGAACGCCGACGACACGGTCGATTTCATCTACTCGGACGAGGACAAGATCTCGATCGACGGCGTGCGCTATGAGCCGTTCTTCAAGCCGGACTGGTCGCCCGAAGCCCTCGAAGCCTGCATGTACACCGCGCATCTGGCGCTCTACCGCATGGACATCGTCCGGCGGATCGGCGGTTTTCACGATGCCTGCAACGGCGCGCAGGATTACGACTTCGCCCTGCGCTACACCGAGCACGTCCGCAACGTCGTGCACGTGCCGAAGGTGCTCTATCACTGGCGCGCGATTCCGGGCTCCACCGCCCAGACCATGGACAACAAGGACTACGTCATCGCCGCGGCGATCCGAGGTCTGGAGGACCGTGCCCGGCGCACGGGCGAGCTCGACTTCGCCCGCCCGAGCGCGTTCAAGGGCTGTTTCGAGATGCGGCGCAGGCTGACCGCGCGCCCCCGCGTCTCGATCGTGATTCCCACCGCCGGGCGCGACAGCCTCGTCGGCGGCAAGGCGGTCGATCTCCTCGCCGCCTGCCTCGACAGCGTGGCGGCCCTCAGCACCTACCCCGACATCGAGTTCGTGGTGGTCGACAACGGCGACCTGCGCCCGGCAACCGAGGCGGCCCTCGCCCGCCACGGCGCCCGGCGCGTCACCTGGGCGGAGCCGGTCTTCAACGTGGCCGCCAAGATGAATCTCGGCGCCGCCGCGGCGAGCGGCGAAGTCCTGGTCTTCCTCAACGACGACATCGCCGTCATCACCCCCGACTGGATCGAGGCCCTGCTGGCGCAGCTGCAGATCCCCGGCGTCGGCGCGGTCGGCCCCAAGCTCCTGTTCGAGACCGGCGAGATCCAGCACGCGGGCGTCTCGATCGTCGATGCGACGCCCGACCATGTCCGGCGCGGCTATCCGGGCGACGATCCCGGGCACTTCTTCTCAACGGTGGGAACGCGCAACTATCTCGCGGTCACGGGCGCCTGCGTGATGGTGCGCCGCGCCGACTTCGAGAGCATCGGCGGGTTCGATGCAGGCTTCGCGGTCAATTACAACGACGTCGATCTGTGTCTTCGGCTGCGCGAGCGTAACCTGCGCAGCGTCTACTGTCCGCAGGCCAGCCTCTACCATTACGAGAGTCGCAACCGGGCACGCATCGTCGACCCGGCCGAGCACCGGCGCTTCCGGGATCGCTGGGCGGCGAAGCTCCCGCGCGATCCCTATTATGGCGAATGGTTCGAAGCCCTGCCGCCGACCTTCGAACTCGATCCCGCGCGCTTCTGAGCCTTCGCCGTTCGCGAAGGCTGAATCGGAAAATCTCGAATTGCGAACCGCTCCAAGGTAGGAGCAGTGTCCCGGCTCACCATCGGGATGGCAGCGGTCGATGCCGGCAGGGACGTTCATGGGCGGGGAGGCGACCGTCGCGGTGACCGCGCTCCTGCTCGTGCTCTGCATGGGCCTGTGGGCGAGCGGCCTCGTCGCCGAGATCGTCACCGCGATGCTGTTCTTCGCCGGCGCGATGCTGTTCCGGCTGGCGCCCCCCGCGACCGTGTTCTCGGGGTTCGCCTCCTCGGCGTTCTGGCTGGTCCTGAGCGGCATGGTGGTGGGGCTCGCCATGACGCGGTCCGGCCTCGGCGACCGTCTGGCGCGAGGCCTCTCGGGCCGTCTTTCGGCCTCCTACCCGGCTTTCATCGCGGGCATCGTCGCCCTGTCCTTCGCCGTCGCCTTCGTGATGCCGTCCAATCTCGGGCGCATCGCCCTGCTGGTCCCCGTCGTCCTCGCCCTCTGCGATGCCTTCGGCCTCGGTGCCGGCCGGGCCGGCCGCCACGGCGCCGTGCTGGCGGTGGGCCTCGCAACCCCCCTCCTCTCGGCCGCGATCCTGCCCGCCAACGTGCCGAATCTCGTGATGGCCGGCACCGCGGAGACGCAGTACGGGCTGCACATCGCCTACCTGCCCTATCTGCTGCTGCACGCACCGGTCCTGGCGCTGGCGAAGGGCGCCCTTCTCGTCCTGGCCATTCTCTGGCTGTTTCCGGATCGGCTCGACCCGGACTCGACCGGCACCGCCTCGGCGACGGAGCCCTTACCGCCTGAACCCCTGCGCCCCGAGGCCCGGCGCCTCGCCGTGATCCTGGCCGCCACCCTGGCCTTCTGGGTCACCGACAGCCTGCACCACATCGCCCCCGCCTGGGTCGGCCTCGTCGCGGCGATCCTGTGCCTGATGCCGCGCATCGGCGTTTTGCCGGCCGAGGCCTTCGGCGCGGTCAATCTGCGGACCTGCTTCTACGTCGCCGCGCTCCTCGGCCTCGTCGCCACCGTCAACGAGACCGGGCTCGGCGCCCGCCTCGGCCATGCCCTGCTCCACGTCGCGCCGCTGACGCCCGACGCCCCGGCCGCGAATTTCGCGATCCTGACCGGGCTGGCCTCAATCCTGGCCATCGCGGTCACGGCCAACGGCGCGCCCGCGCTCTACACCGCGCTCGCCGGCGAGATGGCCCGGGCCGGCGGCCTCGACCTGATGGCCGTGGTGATGATCCAGGTCGTGGGCTACTCGACCCTGTTCCTGCCGTATCAGGCGCCGCCCATCGTCCTCGCGATCGATCTCGGAACGGTGCCGCTGCGGGCCGCGACGAAGCTGACCCTGGCCATGGGCTTCGCCTCGCTCGTCGTCGTCGCACCCCTGGATTATCTCTGGTGGCGTGCGCTCGGGTGGCTGCCATGAGGGTCCGATGGACGAATGACGAATCGGCGGCTGTGTCGCATGTGCACTGCAGCAAGCCGGGGTTGCGCATTGGCGGGTGCCCGCTAGCACTTTAGAGACAGTCCAAATTTTTCTTGTGGCCCATCTGAAAAAAGGATGGCGTCGCCCAGTCGAGGACCTTCCGCACGATGGCTCCCACCGTCCGTCCCACGGTCGCCCAACCGCTCTCGCCCCATCTCCAGATCTACCGCTGGACCTGGACCATGGCGATGTCGGTGTTCCATCGCATCACCGGCACCGCCCTCTATGGCGGCTCGGCCCTGGTGGCGATCTGGCTGGTGGCCCTCGCCTCGGGTCCGGGCGCCTACGGCACCGTGGCCTGGTTCTTCGGCTCGATCGTCGGGCGCCTCGTGCTGTTCGTCTACACCTGGATCCTGATACACCACATGCTCGGGGGCCTGCGCCACTTCATCTGGGATTTCGGCCACGGCCTCGACCGGGAGCGCCGCATGTGGCTCGCTCGCGGCACGCTCATCGGCTCCGTGATCCTGACTGTCTTGATCTGGGCGCTCGCCCTCGTGCTGCGCTGAGGAGCCGTCCCGATGGTCGATAACCGCCAGAACACCAACGTCACCATGCGTACGCCGCGCGCCCGCGTGAAGGGCCTCGGCGCCTCCGGCCACGGCGCCGGCCATTGGTGGCTGCAGCGGCTCACCGCCGCCTCCAACGCTCCCCTGATGATCGCGTTCGTGGTCATCGTCGCGCTGATGGCCAATCGCTCCTACCCCGAGGCGATCGCCCTGATGTCGCACCCGGCGGTTGCGCTCATCCTGATCCTCGCCGTGATCTCGGTCACGCTCCACATGAGGATCGGCATGCAGGTCGTCATCGAGGATTACGTCCAACACAAGGGACTGAAGCTCGCGGCCTTCTTCGCCAACAATTTCTACGCGGTCATCGTCGCCGTGGCCTGCCTGTACGCGATCCTCCGCGTCAGCCTCGGCAAGCTCGTCTAGCCCGGCACGCTCGTCTGACCCGCATCCCGAACCCGAAGGATCTGCCCATGGCCACCAACGGAACCGCCAGCGACGGCAACGGCGCCCCCGCCTACACCATCAACGACCACACCTTCGACGTGGTGGTGGTCGGCGCCGGCGGCGCGGGCCTGCGCGCCACCGTGGGCTGCTCCCAGGCCGGCCTGCGCACCGCCTGCATCTCCAAGGTGTTTCCGACCCGGTCGCACACCGTTGCGGCCCAGGGCGGCATCTCGGCCTCCCTCGGCAACATGGGACCGGACGACTGGCGCTGGCACATGTACGACACCGTGAAGGGGTCGGACTGGCTCGGTGACCAGGACGCGATCGAGTACCTCGTGCGCAACGCCCCGGCGGCGGTCTACGAACTGGAGCATTGGGGCGTGCCCTTCTCCAGAACCGAAGAGGGCAAGATCTATCAGCGCCCGTTCGGCGGCATGACCACCGATTACGGCAAGGGCACCGCCCAGCGCACCTGCGCGGCGGCCGACCGCACCGGCCACGCCATGCTGCACACCCTCTACGGGCAGGCGGTGAAGAACCACACCAACTTCTTCATCGAGTACTTCGCCCTCGACCTGATCATGGACGAGGAGGGCCGCTGCCTCGGCGTCATCGCCATCGACCAGGCCAGCGGCGAGATCCACCGTTTCCGCGCCCAGCAGACCATCCTGGCCACCGGCGGCTACGGCCGCTCGTACTTCTCGGCCACCTCCGCCCATACCTGCACCGGCGACGGCAACGCCATGGTGCTGCGCGCCGGCCTGCCGCTGCAGGACATGGAATTCGTGCAGTTCCACCCCACCGGCATCTACGGCGCCGGCTGCCTGATCACCGAGGGCGCCCGCGGCGAGGGCGGCTACCTGACCAATTCCGAGGGCGAGCGCTTCATGGAGCGCTACGCTCCCTCGGCCAAGGACCTCGCCTCCCGCGATGTGGTCTCGCGCTCGATGACCATGGAGATCCGGGCCGGGCGCGGCGTCGGCAAGTCCAACGACCACATCTACCTGCACCTCGACCATCTCGACCCGGCCATCCTGCACCAGCGCCTGCCGGGCATCTCCGAATCGGCCAAGATCTTCGCGGGCGTCGACGTCACCAAGGAGCCGATCCCGGTGCTGCCGACGGTCCACTACAACATGGGCGGCATCCCGACGAACTATCATGGCGAGGTGCTGACCCTGAAGAACGGCAACCCCGATACGGTGGTGCCGGGCCTGATGGCGCTGGGCGAGGCGGCCTGCGTCTCGGTGCACGGCGCCAACCGGCTCGGCTCGAACTCGCTGATAGACCTCGTGGTGTTCGGCCGGGCCGCCGGGCTGCGCTGCGCCGAGATCGTCGAGCCGGGCGCCCGCCAGATGGACCTGCCGAAGGACTCCGCCGACAAGGCGCTCGCCCGCCTCGACCGCTTCCGCTACGCCAACGGTGGCACCCCGACCGCGCAGCTGCGTGCCGAGATGCAGAAGACCATGCAGAACAACTGCGCGGTGTTCCGCACCGGCGAGGTTCTGGAGGAGGGCAAGACCCTCATCCACAAGGTCGCCGCCGGCATTCCGGACATCCACGTCAACGACCGCTCGCTGATCTGGAACACCGACCTCCTTGAGACCCTGGAATTCGACAACCTGATCGGTCAGGCCGTCGTCACCATGGAATCGGCGGCCAACCGCAAGGAGAGCCGCGGCGCCCATGCCCGCGAGGACTTCCCGGACCGCGACGACAAGGAATGGATGAAGCACACGCTCGCCTGGATGGACGACACGTCGAAGCAGGTCAGCATCGATTACCGCCCGGTCCACACCTACACGATGTCGAACGAGATCCAGTACATCGAGCCGAAGGCACGGGTGTATTGAGGACCACGGACTGGAGGGCCTCGCCATGGGCGAACTGATGATCAGGAACGTCGACGACGAGACTGTCCAGCAGATCTCGTCTCGGGCGAGGCGACATGGTCGTTCGATCGAGCATGAGGTTCTCACCCTGCTGCGCGACGGCCTCGCTGCGGAGCGTGCGGTGGGACTGCAAGACCGGGTGGCGCGCGTCGCGCGGATTGCCGCGATGGTTCCGAAATCGATCATGCAGACCGACAGTGTGGACCTGATCCGGGAGGATCGCGACAGGTGAAGTTCGTGATCGACACGTCGGTGGCGGTGAAGTGGTTCCTTCCGGAATCAGGGCACGACACCGCCGTGGCGCTGCTTGCGACGGAGGCCACGCTTCAGGCCCCCGACCTGATCTTCACGGAATTCGCCAGGGCGCTGCAAAAGAAGATTCGCGTCGGAGAGGCGGATTGGGAGGTGGCCAAAGAAAGCTGTGCGGCCCTTCCGCACCTGTTCGTATCCATTTCCCCGACCCTCGTTCTGTTCCAAAGGGCACTGGAGATCGCCGTGGCCATGAGCCACCCCGTTCAGGACTGCATCTTCATCGCCTGTGCTGAACAGGCGGGATCATGCGTCGTCACCGCCGATCTGAAGCTGATCGAGAAAGCAACCGAACGCAATTTCGGCCATCTGCTGCTTGGCCTTGAGAACGCCGTGTCGGCGGCATCACGGAGTCAGGCATGGGTTGCGATTCCACAGGATCGCATCGACGGCATCGTCAGCTTGAGCGCTCAGGTCGTTGCAACCTTCGAACCTCTACGCGGGTCGTCCGCGGCATTGACCGAGCGCTACGTTTTCGTTCCGGCAAACGTTTCCGGTCCTGCCGTCGAGGCGCCGGACTTCCTACGACTCAAAAGCCTGATTGCAGATCTGCCGATTTCGGATCTGCGAGATCTCGTCACTGTCTGCTGGCTCGGACGCGGCTTCGACGGTGGTGATTGGATCGACATCCGGGAGCAGGCGGAACGCCTGATCGGCCCCGAGGACCGGAATTACGTGCTCTCGCTCGTCAGCTACCTGCCCGCAGGTCTCGAACGCGCCCGGGCCTCTCCATTCTCTCCAGATATGCACAGGGGTTCCTGATGGCTGAATTCACCCTTCCCAAGAACTCCAGGGTCACCGAGGGCAAGACCTGGCCTCGGCCCGCGGGGGCCAACAACCTCCAGGAATTCCGGATCTATCGCTGGAATCCCGACGACGGGAAGAACCCCCGCGTCGACGTCTACCAGGTCGACCGGGACGATTGCGGGCCGATGGTGCTCGACGCCCTGTTGTGGATCAAGAGCAAGGTCGACTCGACCCTGGTGTTCCGCCGCTCCTGTCGCGAGGGCATCTGCGGCTCCTGCGCCATGAACATCGAGGGCCAGAACGCGCTGGCCTGCACCATGGGCATCGACGAGTGCCAGGAGCACGCCAAGGGCAAGAAGACCGGCGCGGTGCGGATCTACCCGCTGCCGCACATGCCGGTGCTGAAGGACCTCGTTCCGGACCTGACCAACTTCTTCGCTCAGCACGCCTCGATCGAGCCCTGGCTCCAGACCGAGACGCCCGCGCCCGAGGGCGAGTGGAAGCAAACCCCCGAGGACCGGGCGCAGCTCGACGGCCTGTACGAGTGCATCCTCTGCGCCTGCTGCACCACCTCGTGCCCGAGCTACTGGTGGAACGGTGATCGCTTCCTCGGCCCGGCCGCCCTGCTCCAAGCCTATCGCTGGTTGATCGACAGCCGCGACGAGAGCACCGGCGAGCGCCTCGACGCCCTGCACGATCCGTTCCGGCTCTATCGCTGCCACACGATCATGAACTGCGCCAACGCCTGCCCGAAGAGCCTGAACCCGGCCAAGGCCATCGCGGAGATCAAGAAGATGATGATCGCCCGAGAGGTGTAGCTTTTCCCCTTCCTCGTAAGACCCACTGAAAAGGGCGCGCGGTTCTGAACCGCGCGCCCTTTTTGATTGTCCATTGCCCGATGTTCGTAGCCTGCCCTGAGGCCGCGCAGCGGCCTCAGGGTGGCGCCGTCCTACTCGGCGGGTGCGTGGTGCGGCACGTGCACGGCACCGGGCTCGGCCTCCGACCGGATGCCCTCGGTGGCGTCCTTGCGCCGGAAGATCCGCATCACCACCACGAAGAACACCGGCACGAACAGCACGGCCAGCACGGTGGCCGAGACCATGCCGCCGAGCACGCCGGTGCCGATCGCCTGCTGGCTCTTCGAGGCCGCGCCGGTGGCGATCGCCAGCGGCACCACGCCGAAGATGAAGGCCAGCGAGGTCATCACGATCGGCCGGAAGCGCAGCGTCGCCGCCTCGATGGTCGCGTCCACCAGGGAGGTCCCGGGCTTCCACAGGTCCTTGGCGAATTCCACGATCAGGATCGCGTTCTTGGCCGAGAGACCGATGATCGTGATGATGCCGATCTTGAAGTAGACGTCGTTGGGCAGACCGCGCAGGTAGACCGCCGCCACCGAGCCGATCACCCCGAGCGGGATCACGAGCAGCACCGAGAACGGGATCGACCAGCTCTCGTAGAGCGCGGCGAGGCACAGGAACACAATCAGGATCGACAGCCCGAGCAGCAGCGAGGCCTGCGAGCCCGCCTGTTTCTCCTGCAGCGACTGACCGGTCCAGGCGTAGCCGAAGCCTTTCGGCAGCTGCTCCATCAGCCGCTCCATTTCGTTGAGCGCGTCGCCCGAGGTGTAGCCCGGGGCCGGCTCGCCGGTAATGCGGACCGACTGGTAGCCATTGAAGCCGATGATCTGGGCCGGGCCGACGCCCCATTTCAGGTCGGCGAAGGAGGACATCGGCACCATGGTGCCGGAGGCGTTCTTCACCCCGTAATTCAGGATGTCGGCCGCCTTCAGGCGCTGCGCGTCTTCCGCCTGGACGATGACGCGCTGCATCTTGCCCCGATTGGGGAAGTCGTTGGTGTAGACCGAGCCGAGATTGACCTGGATGGTGTTGTTGATCTCCTCGAAATCGACCCCGAGGGCGGCCGCCTTCTCGCGGTCGATGACGAGTTCCGCCTGCGGAGCCGGGGGCAGGCCCTCGACATAGACCTTCTGCAGGACGGGGCTCTTGCGGGCGAGCGACAGCAACTGCTCCTGGGCCGCCATCAGGGCCGAATAGCCCTTCTGCGCGCGGTCCTGGAGTCGGAAGCTGAAGCCGGAGGCGTTGCCGAGGTTGTCGATCGGCGGCGGCTCGAGGGCCTGGATCACCGCGTCCTTGTAGGATGCCAGCGCCTTGTTGGTGCCCTCGATCAGCTTGGCGGCCGAGTTGTCGGCATCGCGCTCGCCCCAGGGCTTCAGGGTGACGAAGGCCTGTGAGGTGACCTGTCCCTGGCCCGAGAACGAGAAGCCGTTGACGACGGTCACGGTGGCGACGCCCGGCTGCGCCAGGAGATGTTCCTCGACCTTCTTCACCGCCGCCTCGGTGCGGTTGAAGGAGGAGCCGGGCGGGGTCTGGATGTCGACGGTGAAGAAGCCCTGGTCCTCCACCGGCAGGAAGCCCTCCGGCAGGCGCAGGAAGGCGTAGCCGAGGCCGATGACCAGGGCGAGGTAGACCAGCATGACCCGGCCGGAGCGCTTGATCAGGCCGGCGACGCCGCGGCCGTAGCGGGCGGTCTCGCGGTCCACCACCCGGTTGAACCAGCCGAAGATGCCGCCCTTGGAATGGCCGTGGCCCTTCTCGATCGGCTTCAGCAGGGTGGCGCACAGGGCCGGGGTCAGCGACAGGGCCAGCAGTGCCGAGAAGGCGATCGAGGTCACCATCGCGATGGAGAACTGGCGGTAGATGATGCCGACCGAGCCGGGGAAGAACGCCATCGGGATGAACACCGCGATCAGCACCAGCGTGATGCCGATGATGGCGCCGGTGATCTGGGTCATCGCCTTGCGGGTGGCCTCCTTCGGGGAGAGGCCCTCCTCGTTCATGATGCGCTCGACGTTCTCGACCACCACGATGGCGTCGTCGACGAGGATGCCGATGGCCAGCACCATGCCGAACATGGTGAGCACGTTCACCGAGAAGCCGGCGAGCAGCATCACCGTGCAGGTGCCCATCAGGGCGATCGGGACCACGATGGTGGGGATCAGCGTGTAGCGGATGTTCTGGAGGAAGACGAACATCACGATGAAGACCAGCACCACCGCCTCGACCAGGGTGTGCAGAACCTTCTCGATGGAGGCCTCGACCGCCGGGGTGATGTCGTAGGGGATGTCCCACTTCACGTTCGACGGGAAGAACTGCGACAGCTCCTCCATCTTGGCGCGGATGGCCGAGGCGGTTTGGAGGGCGTTGCCGTCGGGGGCCAGGGTCACCGAGATGCCGGCGGCCTCGCCGCCGTCGAGGCGGGTGGTGAATTTGTAGTCCTCGCCGCCGAGCTCGATCCGGGCGACGTCGCGCAGACGCACGTTGGAGCCGTCGGAATTGGCGCGCAGCACGATGGCGCCGAACTCCTCCGGCGCGGTCATCTGGCCCTTCACGATGATGGGGAAGTTGACCGGGTTGCTCTGCGGGCTGGGCATCGCGCCGACGGCGCCGGACGCGATCTGGACGTTCTGGTTGGAGATCGCCTTCGACACGTCGGAGGCGTTGAGCGACAGGCCGCGCAGCTTGTCGGAATCGATCCAGATGCGCAGGCTGCGCTCGGTGGAATACAGCGTCGCGCGCCCGACGCCCGGGATGCGGCGGATCTCGTTGATGACGTTGCGGATCAGGAAGTCGCCGAGGGCGATCTCGTCCATCGATTTGTCGGGCGAGACCAGGGTGATGATCTGCAGGGTCGCGGCGGAGGCCTCCTCCACCAGGGTGCCCTGCTGGCGCACCTCCGCCGGCAGGCGGGCCTCGACGCGCTTGAGGCGGTTCTGCACCTCGACGCCCGCGAGGCTCGAATCGGTGCCGGGCTGGAATTGCGCGGTGATCTCGACCACGCCGAAGGCGTCGCTGGCCGATTCGAAGCTGAGGATGTTGGCGGCACCGTTCAGCTCATCCTCGATGAGCCGGGTGGTGCCGGTGTAGAGGTTCTCCACCGACGCGCCCGGATAGGCGGTCGAGAGCGCGATGGAGGGCGGCGCGATCACGGGATACTGCGCCACCGGCAATTGCGGGATCGTGAGCAGGCCGCCCAGGATGATGAAGAGGGCGACGACCCAGGCGAAGACCGGCCGGTCGATGAAGAAGCGAGCCATGGTTCAGCGCACCTGCGATACGGGCTTGGGGGCAGCCGTATTGGGTGCCGCCGTCTGGGGCGACGCGGGCTTGGGCGACGCGGGCATGGGCGACGCGGGCTTGGGCGCGCCCGGCGCCTCGGCGGCCTCGGGCTCCGGAACTTCGGTGTCGCGGGGCTTCGGCTCGGCGTCGGCGGTGGCGACCCGCAGCTCGACGGTCTTCACCTGCTGGCCGGCGGTGATCTTCTGCACGCCCTCGACGACCACGCGGTCGCCGGCCTTCAGGCCGGAGCGGATGACCCACTGGTTGTCGACCACCGGGCCGACCTCCACCGGCTGAAGCATGACCTTGCTGTCGTCGCGCACCACCCAGACCTCGGCCTTGCCGTCGTTGGTCCGCTGGATCGCCTGCTGCGGCACCGCGAGCGCATCGGTGTCGATGCCCTGCTTGATGCGGGCACGCACGTACATGCCGGGGAAGAGCTCGTCGTGCGGGTTCGGGAACAGCACGCGCAGGGTCACCTGCCCGGTGCTCGGATCGGCGGTGACGTCGGAAAACAGCAGCTTGCCGGCCGAGCCGTAGAGCGTCCCGTCATCCATGATGAGGTGGACGTTGGCGGTGTCGGCCGAGAGGCGCGAGAGTTCGCCGCTGGCGAGATCCCGGCGCAGCTTGTTCAGCTCGCCGACCGACTGGGTGATGTCGACGTAGATCGGGTCGAGCTGCTGGATGGTGGCGAGGTTGGCGGCGCCGCCCTGCTCCACCAGGGTGCCCTCGGTGAGCAGCGCGCGGCCGATGCGGCCGGAGATCGGGGCGCGGACATCGGTGTAGCCGAGATTGAGCTTGGCCCGGTCGCGCGTCGCCTTGGCGCCCGCGACCTCGGCCTGGGCCTGCTTCAGGCCCGCATAGGCGGCGTCGTACTGCGCCTGACTCGCGGTCTGGCGCGAGAGCAGCTGCTCCAGCCGGTCGGCCTGCTGTCCGGCGAGGACCTGCGCGGCCTCGGTCCGGGCCAAGGCGGCCTCGGCGCTCTGCAGCTCGACCTCGAACGGGGCCGGGTCGATCTTGTAGAGAACGTCGCCTTCCTTGACCAAGCTGCCCTGCTCGAAGGTGCGCTTCACCACGAGGCCGGAGACGCGCGAGCGCACCTCGGCGATGCGCAGCGGCGCGACGCGGCCCGGCAGGTCGCGCACGTAGGGGATCGGCTGTTCGCGGACGGTGACGATGCTGACTTCGGGCACCGGTCCGGGGACCGGGGCCGCCGCCTGCTGTTTCTGATTGCAGGCCGATAGGGCGACCAGGACGATGCCCGCGGCGAGCGCGGTCGGCCGGGCCCCGAACAGGCGGTGGTTGAAAGACGTCACGATCGCGTCGCTCCTGCGCAATTCCGGCGGATGGCCCGCAGACACGGGCCGGCATCGCCGCGTTCAAGGTCCGGGCCCCCTGATCGCCGCGCGCGGCTGGGGCCATGGCAAGCGCCGGGCCATTCTGCATGGCCGGACGTGGGGTGGTGGCGGTCACAGGTGCGGCGGCTCGGCCCGTGCCCAGGGGGCGCGGACCGGCCGGACCCGGTCCGACTCGTCCGATGACGAGGCTGGAATGGCGCACAATCTGGGCGTTCCGACGACGCAGGTTGTATTCGACACGAAAAAGTCAGGTCGAATCCTGCGTCCGCCGGAAAGCGGCAGACGGTTCAGGCCGGAAGGACGAGCCTGGGGGGCCGATCGGGGGGCGCGACCGCCCGTGTGGCGGGCGCCGGCAGGACGCGCGGCAGGACGAGGCGATCCGTCCGGTGCTCGGTCGCCTGCGGGATGCGCAGGGCCGCGACGTTGCCGTAGCTGTCGTCGAGGTCGATCATCGCGGCCGAGATGCGCAGGTTCGTGTCCCGATTCGGCGGCAGCGTCGAAGAGGCCATCACGGCCTGACGCTCGAAACCGCGCGGGACCTCGCCCGCCATCCGCAGGAGCGGCAGCACGGCGCAGACGAGAAGCAGCATCGCGAGGAGACCCGACGCGAGCACGCCGAAAGCCCGCAGGACCGGGCGCGCCAGGATCGGCGAAGCCCGAAGACGCCCGGGCGAAGCCGGGACGCGCTCGGGCGAAGCCGGTTCGGCGGCGCGCGCGGTATGGAAATCTGCGGAACTCACGGTTCCGAGTCTGGGGTCAAAGGGCCTTGGCCGCAAGTTCCTGCGGCATTGTGTCAGGGCGGACGGGCGGATCGGAGAGCCCGAGTCGCGGGCGTTGCCGGGATCACACAGGGGCGGCGCCTTCGATCCCGGCTCGGTTGACCGCCCTCTCCCATCCCGCCAAGGCTCTCTCCCTCGACCACATGCCTTCCGGACACGCCGGGCGCTCGCGCCTGCGCTCCCCCGGTTTTCGGCTGGAGGACAGACCATGCAGACGCGCCGCGCTCTCGCCGCATCCGCCCTGGCGGCGGCCCTGACCCTTGCGACCGGACCGGCCTTCGCCGGCAACCCGTTCGACAGCGGGCCGATCGCCGACTTCATGAACATCTTCAAGGAGCAGGCGATCCCGCGCGAGACCGTCGCCTGGAAGGGCGCCGAGAAGCCCGGCACCATCGTGGTCTCCACGAGTCAGCGCCGGCTCTTCTACGTGCTCGGCGGCGGCCAGGCCGTGCGCTACGGTGTCGGCGTCGGCCGCCAGGGCTTCTCGTGGTCCGGCGAGAAGACGGTGACGATGAAGAAGGAATGGCCGGATTGGCGCCCGCCGGCGCAGATGCTGGCGCGCCGGCCCGACCTGCCGCGCTTCATGGCCGGCGGCCAGGACAACCCGCTCGGTGCCCGCGCCCTCTATCTCGGCTCCTCGCTCTACCGCATCCACGGCTCGAACGAGCCCGAGACGATGGGCGCCGCCGTCTCGTCCGGCTGCATCCGCATGACGAACAAGGACATCGTCGACCTCTACGATCGCGCCAAGGTCGGCACCAAGGTCGTCGTCCGCAACTGAGGACGGCCACCACCCTGGCGAGACCGCCGCCGGCCGGCCTCGCTGGACCTGAGACGTGAGGACGGGATGATTTTCGGAGTCGATATCGGCCTGATCGCGGGTCTGTTCGCGGTCGCGCTGGCGGCCGGCTGCGTCGACGCAATCGCAGGCGGCGGCGGCCTCCTGACCCTGCCGGCTCTGCTGCTCGCCGGTCTCGATCCCGTCTCCGCCATCGCGACCAACAAGCTCCAGGGCAGCGCCGGCGCGGTCTCCTCCACCCTCGCCTTCGCCCGCCGCCGCCTGATCCACTGGCCGGACGCCTGGAAAATCGCGGTGAGCGCCGGCTGCGCCTCCATCGCGGGCGCGCTCTGCGTCAGCCTGCTGCCGCGGCCGGTTCTCGACGCGGCCGTGCCCATCCTTCTGGTGGCGATCGCGATCTATTTCGCCACCGCCAAGCGCATGAGCAACGAGGACGCCACCGCCCGCATCACGCCGAACTGGTTCGCCCTGACCTGGGCGCCGGCGGTCGGCTTCTATGACGGCGTGTTCGGTCCCGGTGCCGGGGCCTTCTACATGATCGGCTTCGTCACCCTGCTGGGGCTCGGCGTGGTGAAGGGCACCGCCCACACCAAGCTCGCCAACGCGGCGAGCAACCTCGGCAGCCTCGCCCTGTTCGCGCTCGGCGGCCACGTGGTCTGGGCCATCGGCCTGGTGATGGCGGTGGGCGCCTTCCTCGGCGCGCAGATCGGCTCGCGCCTGGCGATCCGCATGGGCGCCCGCCTGATCCGTCCCCTCCTCGTCACCATTGCGTGCCTGATGGCTCTGCGCCTCCTGTCCGATCCGGCCAATCCGCTGCGCCGCGCCGTGGCCGGATGGTTCGGGGGGTGATCGCCGAACGCGGTCGCCAGTAAAGCCGAGGGCTTCGCGAGCTTCGCTCCACGTCGGTGTCTCGGCGGGATGGCGTCACGCTTTCCGCGTCGCCAGGACATGCGCCACGATCGCGTTGGCGTGTCCATGGCCCATGCCATGCTGGGTCTTCAGCATCGCGACGAGTTCCATGTGCCTCGCCGGAAGCCTGTCGAGAACGATCTGCTGCCAGAAGGCGATGGGCCGGCCATAGGTCTTCTCGATCGACGGGAAATAGGAGGCCGGACCTTTGGTCGTCTCGGTCGCCACGGCGCGTCGTCCTTCGCGTGCAGGCGGATGACTTCAATGTGAACAAGCCAACCTGAACACATCCTGCCGCCTTCGCAACCATGGCACGGAGCCGGTCGGGTCACGGGCGGCCGGGCCGAAGATAGCGAGCGACGCGCTGGCCGGTGAAGCTGGCGACCCAGACCTCACCGCCGACCCCGAGGGCTCCGGTCGCGCCGCCGAAGCGGGAATCCCCGCCGCGCACGACGACACGGGTCGCCAGGGTTTCGGGATCGACCTCCACCACCGTGAAGGCCATCGGGCACGGCCGTCCGGCGGCCTCGCAGCCGAACACCGCGCGCGGCGTCGCGTTCTGGCCTGCCAGCAGCAGGCGTCCATCCGATCCCCAGCGCAGGTTGTCCGGAAGGAAGTCGAGGTCGACAGCGGTGATGCCGCCCTCCCCCGTCAGCGGGAAGCGCCAGAGCCGGCGCGTCGCCCATTCGGACACGATCACGAAGCGACCATCGCGGGTGAGTTCGATCCCGTTGGCACCGGAGAGCGGGCGTGGGGCGATCGAAGCCCATCCGCCCTCGGGCGACCAGTGCCAGACCCCGCCGGTGGGCGTGCCGGCCTCGAACTTCGCGAGGAAGTCCGGATCGCCGGGATCGAACATGCTGGTCACGACGAAGCCGCCCTCCGGGGTCGGCGCGATGCCGTTGCCCCAGGTGCCCGGCGGCATCGCCACCCGGCGCACGGCCCGTCCGCGCGGGCCGGAGGGCGTCACCGCGAGATCGAAGATGTCGACCGCTTCGCCCGCGCCGTGATCGACGACGTAGAGCTCGAACGCGCCTGGGCCGGTGGCCCGGATGTTGATGCCGTGGGGTGAGAACGTGCCGGCGACGGGGGCGCCCGTCAGCATGTCCGCCGAGGGAAACAGGGCGAAAGGCGGGCGGTCCGGATGCTCCGCATCCACGACGGAGAGGCGGCCGCCGCCGCCCCGGGGCGACGGCATGCTGCTGACGACGATCCAGGCGGTTCCCTCAAGGCGCACGAGATCCTCGGGATGGGGAACGTTCTCCACGAAGGCGTAGGGGGGCGTCGCGTGGTCCATGGCTGTTTCCGGTCGGGATGCGGGCGCACAACGTCCATCGCCGCAACTTTGGAAACAATGGCTCGCCTGGGACTGGCATTGTGGACGGATACGCTATGATTCCGCACATGGACCGCCTCGCCGCCCTTACCGCCTTCGTCCGCACCGCCGATGCCCGCAGCTTCGCAGCCGCCGCCCGCACCCTCGGGCTGTCCCCGTCGGCCATCGGCAAGAGCGTCGCCAGGCTGGAAGCCGAATTGGGCGTCCGCCTGCTCCAGCGCACCACCCGGAGCGTCAGCCTCACGGCGGAAGGCGCCCTGTTCCTCGAACCGTGCCGCAGGGCGCTCGATGCCTTGGCCGAGGCGGATCTCGCCGTCAGCGCGCTGGCGTCGTCCCCACGCGGACGGCTGCGACTGAGCCTGCCGACGATCGGGTATCGCTTCCTGGTGCCGCTGTTGCCGGGCTTCGCCCGACTCTATCCCGACATCCGGCTCGATCTCGATTTCAGCGATCGGATGGTGGATCTGGTCGAGGAAGGCTTCGATGCCGCGATCCGCAGCGGCGTGCCGGCGGATTCGCGCATGGTCGCGCGCCGGATCGGTGGTTTCCGGATGGTGCTGTGCGCGGCGCCGTCCTACCTCGCGCGGGCCGGAACCCCCCGTGGCGTCGACGATCTGAGCGCCCATGCCTGCCTGCGTTTCCGGCAGGCATCGGCGGCGAACCCGCAGCCCTGGGTCCTGCGCGGCATGGCCGCGACGGCCGCCGACGCCTTTTCGACCCCCCTCGTCGCCAGCAACATGGAGGCCCTGCGCGCCGCCGCCATCGCGGGTCTGGGGATCGCCGCGATGCCGCGCTTCCTGGCCGCCGAGGCGCTGTCACAGGACGCGCTGACGGAAGTCCTTCCGGAGGCTCTGGCCGAGGGCGGCGATTTCTGGCTCGTCTGGCCCTCGAACCGCCACCTGTCGCCGAAGCTCCGCGTCTTCGTCGACTTTCTGGTCGCGAATTTCGACGCGGATCAGCGCGGCATGAAGGCCCAGTAATCCAGGTCGAGGATGACCGACGGGTCGTAGCCTTCGCCGGTCTTGTCGGGGTGGTTGCCGCAGGGCTGGTTCTTGGTGGCGACGGTGCGCAGGCGCAGGGCGCCGATGTCGGTGCGGCCGGGCAGGTCGGCGGTCTCCAGCACCTCGCTCCAGGCATAGACGGTGTCGCCGGCAAACAGAGGGGCCACGTGGCGCCCGGCATTGATGCCCGCCAGCGCGAAGGCGTTGCCCAAACCGTTGAAGCTGAGGGCGCGCGCGAGCGAGATCACGACGCCGCCGTAGATCAGGCGCCGACCGAAACGGGTGTCCTTGGCCGCGTAGCCGTCAAAATGCACCTTGGCGGTGTTCTGGTACAGGCGTGTGGCGATCTGGTGCTCGGCCTCCTCCACGGTCATGCCGTCGACATGGTCGATCTTCTCGCCCACCACGTAGTCGCCGAAGCGGTGCGGCGAGCCGGCGAGTTCGACGTCGTAGGCGCCCGGATTCAGGGGCGGCAGGGCGCTCGCGAGGTCGGCCGGGTCCACCACCTTCGCGAAGGTCGGCACGTGCTCCTGCGCAATCGTTGCCTCGGGGTCGCGCTTCTTCACCAGCACCCAGCGGCAATAGCTCAGCACGGTCTCGCCCTGGGCGTCCGAGCCGGTGGAGCGCACGTAGACCACGCCGGTCTGGCGATTCGAGCTCTCCTTGAGGCCGATGACTTCCGACACGGTCGAGAGGGTCTCGCCCGGATAGACCGGCCGGCGGAAGCCGCCCTCGGCGTAGCCGAGATTGGCCAGCGCGTTGAGGGAGATGTCCGGCACGGTCTTGCCGAAGACCACGTGGAAGGTGAGGAGGTCGTCGAGCGGGCTCTGCGGATAGCCGATGGCGCGCGCGAAGGCGTCCGAGGATTGCACGGCGAAGCGGGGGCCGTAGAGCGCGGTGTAGAGCGCGACGTCGCCGAGGGTCACCGTGCGCGGGGTGGCATGGCGGATGGTTTCGCCGAGGCGGTAATCCTCGAAGAAGCGGCCGGGATTGGTCTTCATGATTCGGGCGTCCCTCGAACGGCGCGGCGGCTCGCGTTTCTTGTTGTGTCGGGCTGGGCGGCGAGCCGGGACCGGCTCGCCGCCACGGTGCCGGGTCAGCCCGGATAGACGACGGTCTGGGTCGGCACGAACTCGTGCAGCAGGCGGCTCGCGAACAGCAGAAGCAGCACCAGCACGATCGGCGAGAGGTCGACGCCGCCGAGGTTCGGGAGAATGTTGCGGATCGGGCGCAGCACCGGCTCGGTGAGGCGGTATAGCACCTCACCGATCTGCGACACGATCGGATTGCGCACGTTCACCACGTTGAACGCGACGAGCCAGCTCAGGACCGCGCTGGCGATGAGGACGTAGATGTAGAGCTGCACGACGGTGTCGAAGAGCCAGATGAAGGCGTTCATGCGCGGAAACGATGTCCTCGTGGCCCGCGCTCGCGGGACGCATCACGCGCACGCAAAGCTGCAGGATTTCTGGAATTGACAGGTCGACGTGGGCAAGCCTAAAAGGCCGCCACCCCGGAACGGGGCTGTAGCTCAGATGGGAGAGCGCCGCAATCGCACTGCGGAGGTCAGCGGTTCGATCCCGCTCAGCTCCACCAGGTTACCCCCAGGCGCGGGGGCTGCCGGTGGTTTTTTCCAACACCCTGCTCGCAAGACATCGCTACGGCCGATCCGGTCCGGTCAGTCGTGCTTGAGCGGATCGTGGCCCCAGTTCATCAGCGACAGGCGCCAGGGCGAGTCCTTCACCGCGCTCTTGTCCTCCGGGCCGCCCTGCTTCAGGTGGCGGTGGACGTAGCCGACGACCTTCGCCATGTGGGCGTAATCGTCGTCGCTGAGATCGGCTTTCTTGGTCCTCAGCAGCGCGACGATGCGCCGGCCCTCGCGATGGCCCGTGGCTTCGCCGCCGCCCGTCTTCTGTCCGATGGACTGGCTCTCGTCCGTCTCCAGGTAGGCTTCCAGCTTGGCCGGGGTCATGTTCACGGCTTCGTGGAAGGCCGCGAAGGTTTCGGCGTGGTCGTCGGCCTTGGCCATGGTGTCGTCTCCCGAAAAGTCGGGCGAGAAACCGGGGCAAAACCCCGCGGGTTCCGCGCCCGCGACGGCGCGACCCGCACGCCTGGCCTCAGGCGATCAGCCAGGCCACCGCCATCACGCCGGCGAAGAAGATCCCGTACGTCGCCAGGACGGCGACGATCTCACGGTGCTGGATGACGAGGTTTTCAGAGGCGGACAGCATGGCGGTATGGCCGGGTGTGGAACGAACCCACTCATGTCACGGCCGCCCTGAAAATTCGATGATCCCGACTACGGTGCCGGCGAGGAAATTGCCGATGTCTCCCGGCCGCCACAGCCGGGTCCGGCGACCTCCGTCGAGCCTCAGGCGGGAACGCCGGAGGGCTGGTCGAACAGGAAGCCGTCGATCGCCGGAATGGTGACGGCGAGGCCGGCCCCGGCGCCGTAGCTCGCCTTGGTGAGGCGCCACGGCGAATCGGTCCGCGCCCGGATGGCCTCGGAGGGACGCAGGCGGCGCGCCGTGCCGTCGGTCGCGATCTCCTCGATCGTTACGAAGCCGTAGACCTGGAGCCGGGCCGCGATGAGCTTCGTCTCTCGGTCGCCGGCCGCCACCGGGAGGCTGCCGGTGTTGTAGACCGAATCCATCAGCGCGCGCTGCTCGCTGCGGCGGGCCGCCAGACCACCCCGGGGTGCGGCCGCTTCCGTGTGCTGGGTGCGAAGGGCGCGTCGGAAGGGAACCACATTGTCCATCGTCGCCGGAACGCTGCCCATACGCCACTGTCCTCACGCTGTGCCCGAAGGCCGGGGAACGCCCCCTGATGATCCCTTGATTTCGATGGTTCCGCTTAATGGGCCGCTAACGCTGCCGGACGGCGGCGTCCCGTTTCCGGGCCATCGCGTTCCAGAGGCCCCGCGCAATGCGGCGATCGTCCGCGCGCGGGATGGTTTACGGTCCCGCGGAATCGGGGCAGACACGGCGGAAGCGGTCAAAGGCGGGCGTTTCCGCGCCCGGCGGTGGCCCTGCCGAAGGACGCGTCATGGCATCCATCTTCGAGGCCCACAGCTTCGCGATCGTCGCGCATGCGGGACAAATCGATAAGGGCGGGCAGCCCTATATCCGGCACCTGGAGCGCGTCGCCAACGCCTCCGTGGCGCGGGCGGGCCATGCCAAGTCGGTGGATCGCCTCGCCCTCGATCCGATGCAGGTGATGCAGGCGGCGATCCTGCACGACGTCCTCGAGGACAGCCCGACGACGCCGGTGGCCCTGCGCGCCGAAGGTTTCCCGGATGCGGTGATCGCGATGGTCGTGATGCTGACCAAGCCGCCGGAGCCGATGCCCTACGACGCACGCATCGCCGCGCTGATCGCCAAGGGCAACCTCGGCGCGATCCTGATCAAGATGTCCGACACCGAGGACAATCTCAGCCCGGACCGCACCCTCAAGGGCGGCGAGGCGCGGCGCGCGGCCTATGCCGAGGCCTTCGGTCGCCTGAAGGCGGCCGCCGCGTCCCTCGGCTACACGGGTGCCTGACGGCCCGACGACAAACGGCCCCACAGCGGTTCATGCTGCGGGGCCGGATGTCACGAGGCGGCCCGTTCGCGAACGACCGGGCCGGTTGATTCAGCGCTGAGCTGATCGCGCGCTTACTTGCCGCTCGGGGCCGCGCCGCTGCCGGTCTCGCCGTTGCCGCCGGTGCTGCCGCCGGGCGCACCCACCGTCGCGGTGCTCGGGCCGCCCGAGGTTCCGGCCGGCGCCATCGTGGAGCCCGTGCTCGCCGGCGCGCCGGTGCGCTCCATCGACTTCTCGCTGTTGCTCTTCACGCTGCCCGGGTTGTTCATGTTGCCTTCCGCAGACCCGCCGCCGGCGGCGGTCTGGGCGAAGGCCGATCCCGTCAGGGCGAGGGCAAGGGAGCTGGCGATGACAAAGGTCTTGATGGACATGCTGCGTTGTCTCCAAGTTCTTGGTATGTGGTGGAGTTCTTGGTAAGTGGTGGACAAACGCGGCCGTGTCTCATTTGTTCATCCCGGCACGATGATTTTCACCGAGCGCGACAAACATTTAGCGTCATCTTAGTAAGGTGCCGTTTGACCGGCGGACTATTCAGCCTAGGCCGGTTCGCGTGCAATCCAGAGCTGTGTTATGGCCGGATGATCCGGTCTCGACGGGCCGTGGACGCGGCCGCGAGATCGTGCCCCGAGGGGGGGCGGCTGGCGCCACCGGTCCGGCACCGGCGACGGGCGCGCGAGGCGGCTTGGACCGCCCCGCTCCTTGGGCTCCGCTCAGGTGTCGCTCTCGGCCCGGTCGGTGTTCTGCTCGGGCTCGTCGACGGTATAGCCTTCGAGCCAATCCGCGCTGTTCTGCGAGCCGGCCGGGTAGGGATTCGCGTCGTCGGGCTGCCCCGCCGCCTTGGCCGCCCGGCCTTCGTCCAGAACCTGCTTCGAAATCGCCGCCATGTGGTTCGCTCCCCTGTTGTCGTCCTGCGTCAGCTAGGGCGCCGAGCACGAGCGGGGACCGGCCGGACGGCAAAAACCCGCCGCGACGGTGCGTCGGGCGGGTTTGGAGTCTTGTTTGCGAGCGAGGCTGCCTGCGGCGATCAGGCGAGCTTGGTGGTGAACCGCCCGGTGGTCTTGCTGCGGATCTCGTCCTCGGTGACCCCGTCGGCGAGTTCGACCAGCGTCATGCCGCCGTCGCCCTTCTTGTCGATCAGGAAGACGCCGAGATCGGTGATGACCATGTCGACCACGTGGGTGCCGGTGAGCGGCAGGTCGCAGGCCTCGAGCAGCTTCGGGCTCTCCGACCCGTCCTTGCCCTTGGCGGTGTGCTCCATCACCACCACCACCTTCTTGACGCCGGCCACGAGGTCCATGGCGCCGCCCATGCCCTTCACCATCTTGCCGGGGATCATCCAGTTGGCGAGGTCGCCGTTCTCGGCCACCTGCATGGCGCCGAGGATGGACAGGTTGATGTGCCCGCCCCGGATCATCCCGAAGGATTCGGCCGAGGAGAAGTAGCTGGTGGTCGGCAGCGCCGTGATGGTCTGCTTGCCGGCATTGATGAGGTCGGCATCCTCCTCGCCCTCGTACGGGAACGGCCCCATTCCGAGCATGCCGTTCTCGGATTGCAGCTGCACCGACATGCCGTCCGGGATGTAGTTCGACACGAGGGTCGGGATGCCGATGCCGAGGTTCACGTAGAAGCCGTCCTGCAGCTCCTTGGCGGCGCGCGCCGCCATCTGTTCGCGGGTCCAGGCCATGATCGTGGTCTCCTTGTCGGCTCTCAGACGGCGGCGGCGGGCACGGCGGGCTCGCCGCGCGTGCGGGTGGTGCGCTGCTCGATGCGCTTCTCGCGCACCGGCACGTGAACCATGCGCTTCACGAAGATGCCGGGGGTGATGATGGTGTCGGGGTCGATCTCGCCGGGCTGCACCAGGTGCTCGACCTGCGCGACCGTGACCTTGGCGGCGGTGGCCATCATCGGATTGAAGTTCCGCGCCGTCTTCCGGTAGATCAGGTTGCCCTCGGTGTCGCCCTTCCAGGCATGCACGATGGCCAGATCCGCGAACAGGCCGCGCTCCATCACGTAGTCCTCTCCGTCGAATTCGCGGACATCCTTGCCCTCGGCGATCAGGGTGCCGACGCCGGTCTTGGTGTAGAAGGCCGGGATGCCGGCGCCGCCGGCGCGGATGCGCTCGGCCAGGGTGCCCTGCGGGTTGAACTCGATCGCCAGTTCGCCGCCGAGGTATTGCCGGGCGAATTCCTTGTTCTCGCCGACATAGGACGAGATCATCTTGGCGACCTGTCGGGTCTCCAGGAGCTTGCCGAGGCCGACGCCGTCGATGCCGGCATTGTTCGACACCACGGTCAGGCCCTTCACGCCGGACTCGCGGATCGCGTCGATCAAGGCGTCGGGAATGCCGCAGAGGCCGAAGCCCCCGCACATGATCATCATGCCGTCCTTCAGCACGCCGGCGAGCGCCGCCGTGGCGTCCGGATAAACCTTCTTCATGGAAGCCCTCCTGGTGGGTTTGTTCTTCGTCGGCGCGACCGTCACGCGAAAGTCGCGTCCTGCCAAGCCCTTGTGACGAGGCCGCCGTTACATTTCACAGGGCGCGGCATGCCGCCCGGCCTTTGAGCGCGTCGAACTCCGGCGGGCAAGCGATGTCCGGCGATGTGCGTGTTCACCCCCTCGGCGACGTGCATGCGTCTTCGGCGTGCATCCTTCTGCGCAGTGGATGAGACTCCCGCAGCCGGCCGGCTCGGGGAGACAAGCCGGCCGTCGAGGACTATCAGGGATGGTCGCCGGTTCATCCGGCGTCGCGGCTGCCCGGGGCCGATGGGCCTTTCCCCGCGACGATCGCGCACCGCGTCGCTCGGGTCAGGCGCCGGATGGAGTGGAATGCCGCTGCGCCGCATCCTATCGATACTGAGCCTCGGGGCGTTCGGAGCCGCCCTGGTGGCGGCCTGCCTGCCCTGGTCGGTCTCGACGCCGCGGCTGAAGGGCATCGTGGCCCGGGACTTCGTGCGCGCCTACGGGCTCGCCCTGACGGCCGAAGGTCCGACCGACGTGACGCTGCTGCCGCTGCCGCGCCTCGGCTTCCGGAACGTGACCCTCGCGTCGGGGGGCCGCGACGGGCCGGTCCTGGCGCAGGGCGGTACGCTGTCGCTGCAGCTCAACCTTCTCGCGCTGCTGACCGGGCGCCTCGACGTGAACACCCTGACGCTCGACGGGGCGGCGGTGCATCTGCCCGCCGGCGACGGGGATTCACGCTGGGCCGAGCCGATCCGCCTGCTTCAGGCCCGCCTCGCGGCCGACGGCGCCGCGCATCCGCGCCGGATCAGCCTGTCGCGCGCCACCGTCACGGGCTTCGATCCGCGCGACGGATCGCCCCAGACCGCCCGCGACCTCGACCTCACGCTGTCCTGGCCGCTCTGGAGCGCACAGGCCGAGCTGTCCGGCAGCTTCCAGTGGAGCGCGATGCCGACCCGGTTCACCCTCTCGGGCCTGCGGGTCGTCGACCTCCTCGACGGCGGCGTGACCCCCTTCGCGCTCTCCGCGACCTGGTCCGCCGGAACCCTGACGGCCGAGGGCAACGGCCTCGCCCGCGCCGACGGCCTGACGCTGACCGGCCTCGGACAGTTCGAGACGCGGTCCCTGCCGGAGACCCTGGCCTGGGCCGGCGGCACCGTTGCGCTCTCGCCCTTCGTCGGGGCGTTCGGTCTGTCGGGAAGCTTCGAGGTGGACGGGCGCCGCCTCCTCCTGCCCAACGTCCGGGTGTCGTTCGGCGACAACCAGCTCGAAGGGGCCGGCTCCATCGTCTTCGGCCCGGATCGGCCGGCGGTGCAGGCGACCCTGGCGGCCGAGACGCTCAATCTCGCCCCGGCCCTGGCCGACGTGCTCCGGACCGCCGGAATCACCTCCGTCCCCGAGGGCGCGCCGGACTGGCGCACGCGTCCCCTCGCCCTCGGCCCCTACACCGGCGGCGACCTCGACCTTCGGATCTCGGCGGGGGCCGCCCGGTTCGGACCGGTCCTGGCGGAGGATCTGGCGGCGAGCGTCCTGGTCCGCGCCGGAAACATCGAGGCGTCCCTCGGCCGCGCCACCCTGGCCGGCGGCACGCTGAAGGGGCGCCTCGTCCTGGCCGCCGTGCCTGGAAACCCGGCCGCGACCGATGCGCGGTTGCAGGGCGCCTTCGATCGGCTCGACCTCGCCGCCGTCCCGGCGGACCTGCGCCCGGAGCCCTGGATTCTCGGCGCCGCGCAGGGTCAGTTCCAGGCCGAGGCCTCCGGCGCCGATTTGCAGGCCTTCCTGGGTCAACTCGACGGCCAAGCGACCTTGGCGATCGACGGGGGCACCCTGGTCGGGTTCGACCTGACCGAGGCGGCCCTGCGCCATCGGGCGCCGGTCCGGCAGGTCGGGCGCACGGCCTTCGACCGCGCCGTCCTCGGCCTGCGCTTCCGCGACGGCGTCGGCGAGATCACCGAAGGCACGATGGAGGGCGTCCTGATGGCCGCCTCCCTGCGCGGGACCGTGTCCCTGCCGGACCGCCGCTGCGACACCCTGGCGGAGATCACCGCGCGCGGCGGCCAACCGGAGGGCGCCAAGCGGGCACCGATGCGCTTCCGCATCGCCGGGCCGTTCGGTGGCCTCGACGTCCAGAGCCTGACCCGGGAGACCGAGCCCGATCTGCGCGGCGGCGCCATGGTGCCGCCGAAAGGCCCGCGCAGCCCCGCCGCCGGATGGGCGCTCCCGGCCGGAGCCCGCGCCTACGCGCCGTGACGGGCCGGGGCGGCGACCCAGCCGCCGGTCAGGCGAGGCCCTTGCGACCGCTGAGCCACGAGGCGGTGAGGACGATGGCGGTGATGAGACCGACGAGCAGCGTCGAGGCCGCGTTGATCTCCGGGTTCACCCCGAGCCGGACCTGGCTGTAGAGCCGCATCGGCAGGGTGGTGGCCCCCGGCCCGGACACGAAGCTCGCGATCACGAGGTCGTCGAGGGACAGGGTGAAGGCGAGCAGGAACCCCGCCGCCAGGGACGGGGCGATCAGCGGCAGCGTGATGGTGGCGAAGACGCGGGCCGGGCTCGCCCCGAGATCGGCCGCCGCCTCCTCGAGCGCGCCGTCGAGCCCGTGCAGCCGCGCGCCGACGATCACGGCCACGAAGCCGAGGCCGAGGGTCGCGTGCGCCACCACCAGGGTCAGGATGCCCCGGTCGAGCCCGAAGCCCACGAACAGCAGCAGCAGGGACAGCCCGGTGATCACCTCCGGCATCACCAGCGGCGCGTAGATCAAACCGGTGAAGAGGCGCCGGCCGGCGAAGCGGCCGCCCCGGTCCAGGGCCAGGGCCGCCAGGGTTCCGAAAACGGTCGCGAGGCTGGCGGCCGCCAGCGCCACGACGAGCGAGACCAAGGCCGCCTCCCGCAAGGGGATGTCGGCCAACAGCACGCCGTACCAGCGCGTCGAGAACCCGCCCCAGACCGTGACCAGGGCCGAGGCGTTGAACGAGTACGCCACCAGCACCAGGATTGGGCCGTACAGGAAACCGAGCCCGAGAATCAGGGCGATGCGGTCGAGCGCCCTCATCGGCTCGCCTCCGCGCCACCCTGCGCCGTGGCGGCATCGCCATCGCGAAACAGGATCAGCGGGCCGACGACCAGGATGAGGACCAGGACCGCCACCGCGGAGGCGAGCGGCCAGTCGCGGTTGGAGAAGAACTCGCTCCACAGGACGCGTCCGAGCATCAGGGTGTCGGAGCCGCCGAGCAGGTCCGGGATGATGAATTCGCCGACCATCGGTACGAAGCAGAGCAGCGCCCCGGCCACCAGCCCGGGGCGGGCCAGCGGCAGCGTCACGGTCCAGAACACCCGCACCGGCCCGGCGCCGAGATCGGCCGCGGCCTCGGGCAGGCGCGGATCGCTCTTTGCCAACACGGCGTAGAGCGGCAGCACCATGAAGGGCAGGTAGGCATAGGTGAGCCCGATCAGCACCGCCCCTTGCGTGTTGAGGATTTCCAGGGGCTGGCCGATCAGCCCGAGCTTCATCAGGCCCGCGCTCAGCAGCCCCTCGGGCTTCAGGATCGCGATCCAGGCGTAGATGCGGATGAGGAAGCTCGTCCAGAACGGCACGATGAGCAGCGCCACCAGGAGCGGCTGCCGGCGCGCGGGGGCGCGGGCCATGGCGTGGGCGATCGGTGTGCCGACCAGTGCCAGGATCGCGGTGGCGAGGCCCGCCAGGGTCAGGGAGGACAGGGCGGCGTCGCGGTAGAGCGCATCGCTCGCCAGAGTCTCGAAATTGGTGAAGTCGAGGGCTTCGAGGAAGCTGCCCCAGCCCTCGATCCCGGCGCTCCAGTCGAGCACCGGCAGGTAGGGCGGCTGGGCGGTGGCCGGGGTCGACAGGCTGATCTTCAGGGTCAGGATCAGCGGAAGCAGCACGAAGGCGGCGAGCCACAGGGCGGGCAGGACCGGCAGAAGGCGCTTCATACTCACCCCGCCGCCGGCATCAGCCAGGCCCGCTCCGGCGCGTAGGTCACGGCGACGGTCTGCCCCATGGCGGGGGTGTCCGATCCCGTGGGTGCGCTGACGCGCCAGACCGACCCGTCGGCGAGGCGGACCTGAACCCGAACCCGGTCGCCCAGATAGGTCGTCTCGACCACCTGTCCGGCCAGTGCTGGATCGTGTCCGGAGGGGGCGCCGGCCAGGGCGATGCGCTCGGGCCGAAGGGCGATCACCCCCTCCCCCACGGCCAGATCCGAGGCAACACGCGAGGCCCGCAACGGCCCGAGCGCGGTCTCGAGGGTGACGAGCCCGCCGGGCTCCCGCGCCAGCACCCGACCGGGAATCAGGTTCACATCCCCCAGCAGGGCGGCGACGAAGCGGTTCGCCGGGCGCTCGTACAGGCTGGCGCCGTCGCCGATCTGGACGAGGCGGCCGTCCTTCATCACGCCGATCCGGTCGGCCAGGGCCAGGGCCTCGGCCGGATCATGGGTGACCACGAGGAAGCCCGTGCCGAGGCGCTTCTGCAGGGCGCGCAATTCGCCCTGGGTTTCCTCGCGCAGGGCGCGGTCGAGGGCGCCGAGCGGTTCGTCGAGCAGCAGCACCCGTGGCTCCCGCGCCAGCGCCCGGGCCAGCGCCACCCGCTGGCGCTGGCCGCCCGACAGGGTGTCGGGCCGGCGGGCCGCGAAGCCGTCGAGACGCACGAGGCGCAGCAATTCGGCCACCCGCTCGGCACGGGCCGCGCGCCCCAGTCCGTTCAGCCCGTAGGCGATGTTGGCGGCGACGCTGAGGTGCGGAAACAGGGCGTAGGATTGAAACATCATGTTGACCGGCCGCCGGTGCGGCGGATCGGCGGTGATGTCGGTGCCGCCGAGGCGGATCGTGCCCGCGGTCGGGGTCTCGAAGCCGGCGATCAGGCGCAGCAGGGTGCTCTTGCCGCAGCCCGAGGGTCCGAGCAGGCACACGAACTCCCCGGGCTCCAGGGTCAGGTCGAGGTCTGCCAGGGCCGCATGGGCGCCGAAGCGCTTGCCGAGGCCGGTGCAGGTCAGCCGGCCGGCGGGATCGGGCGTCGACGCCATCGCGTGCGCCGGCGCCTCAGCCGTCCTCGCGCAGCGCTTCCGCGACGCGGGCCTCCAGCAGGTCGGGCCGGCGGATCACCAGGGCGCCGCGCGTCCGGTCGATCAGGCCGTCGGCCGCCATCACGGTGAATTCCCGCGTGACCTGCTCGCGGCGGCAGCCGATGCGGGCGGCGAGCACGTGGTGGTAGGGCGGCGGCGTCACCACCCGCTCGCCGTCGCCGCCGGCGCGCGGCACCGACAGGCGCAGCAGCTCGGCATAGAGCCGGTGGCGCAGATCGAGCAGCGCGTGCTCCATCAGGCGGGTGTTCAGTTCGCGCACGCGCTTGGCCAGCAGCCGGAACAACCGGTCGGCGATGGCCTCGGAGGCGAAGATGATCTGCCGGAACACCGGGGCGGGCACGACGCAGACCTCGCCGCGGGTCAGCGCCGTGACGTTGGCCGAGCGGCCGATGCCGTCCAAAGCCGCCAGCTCGCCGAAGAAGGCGCCGCCGCGCATCTCGCCGAGGATCACTTCCTTGCCGGATTGCGAGCGGTTGAGGATGCGGACCTCGCCGGAGGCCAGGAAGTACACGTCGGTGGAGACGTCGTCGTAATCGACCAGCACCTCGTTCTCGTCGAAGCGACGCCAGTGGCAGCGCGTCTCGTAGACCGACAGCTCGATTCCCGGCTCCTTGAAGAACGGGATGGTCGTCAGCCGTCCTGTGGTCACGCGTCCTGCCCCCTCGTTTGTCGGACCTGATCGATACGCCGTGCAATTCCTGGGTCAAGCTGTCCGGCTCGTCCCACCTGCCGATAGGCGTGGATGCCAAACGCGCGCCAGTTCTGCGAAACGCGCGTCAACGGCGCCAACCCTGCCGGAAGCGGGGCGCGATGCGGCGCCCGCTTGCCACTGACGCCCCGACCCCGCAAAAGCGCGCCATGCTCCGCGTCAACGACCTCACCTACCGCATCGGCGAGCGCCTGATCCTCGACGGCGCCACCTTCGTCATTCCGGACCGCGCCCGGGTCGGGCTGGTCGGCCGCAACGGCGCGGGCAAGACCACCCTGTTCCGGGCGATCCTCGGCGAATTGCCCACCGAGGGCGGTACGGTGTCGATGCCCAAGGGCATGCGCATCGGCGCGGTGGCGCAGGAGGCCCCCGCCGGCCCCGAAACCCTGCACAGCGTGGTGCTCGCCGCCGATACCGAGCGCGCCCGCCTGATGGCGGAGGCCGAGCAGGCCGATGGCCTCCGGCGCGCCGAGATCGAAACCCGGCTGGTCGACATCGAGGCGCATTCGGCGCCGGCCCGCGCGGCGGCGATCCTGCACGGCCTCGGCTTCGACGCGGAGGCGCAGGGGCGGCCCTGCGCCGATTTCTCCGGCGGCTGGCGCATGCGCGTGGCGCTGGCCGCCGTGCTGTTCTCCGAGCCAGACCTGCTGCTGCTCGACGAGCCGACCAACTACCTCGACATCGAGGGTACGATCTGGCTCTACGACTACCTGGAGCGCTATCCGCGCACGGCCGTGATCATCTCCCACGACCGCGACCTCCTCGACGAGTGCGTCGACCACATCCTGCACCTCGATCGCGGCAAGCTCAGCATCTACAAGGGCGGCTACACGTCCTTCGCCCGGCAGGTGGCCGAGAAGCGCGTGCTCCAGGCCAAGGCGAAAGCCAAGCAGGATGCCGAGCGGGCCCATCTCCAGAGCTTCGTCGACCGCTTCAAGGCCAAGGCCACCAAGGCCCGGCAGGCCCAGTCGCGGGTCAAGCGCCTCGCCAAGATGGAGATCATCGCCTCGGTGATCGAGGACGACGTGCCGGCCTTCCGCCTGCCGAGCCCGGAGCGGCCGCTGTCGCCGCCCATCGTCGCCATGGAGCGGGTGCAGGCCGGCTACCCGGACCGGATCGTGCTCTCGGGCCTGAACCTGAGCCTCGCTCCCGACGACCGGGTCGCCCTGCTCGGCGCCAACGGCAACGGCAAGTCGACCTTTTGCAAGCTCATCGGCGGGCGGCTTCCGCCCCTGAGCGGCGAGATGCGGCGCTCCTCCAAGATGGAGGTCGCGTACTTCGCCCAGCACCAGCTCGACGAATTGCGCCCGGCCGAGAGCGCCTATGCCCATGTCCGAGACCTGATGCCGGACGTGCCGGAATCGAAGGCCCGCGCGGCGGCCGCCCGCCTCGGCTTCTCGGGCACCAAGTCCGAGACGCCGGTATCTCAGCTCTCCGGCGGCGAGAAGGCGCGCCTGCTGATGGGCCTTGCGGCCTTCCGCGGCCCGCACCTGCTCATCCTGGACGAGCCGACGAACCACCTCGACATCGAGAGCCGTCAGGCCCTGGTCGAGGCGATCAACGATTACGAGGGCGCCGTCATCCTGGTCAGCCACGACCGCTTCCTGGTGGAGGCCTGCGCCGACCGGCTCTGGCTCGTCTCGAACGGCAGCGTGAAGGCCTTCGACGGCGACATGGACGATTACCGCCGCTTCGTGCTGGCCGGCCCGGAGCGCGAGGCCGAGAAAGGCACGGCCGAGTCGACCGGCAGCGCCAAGGCGGTGGAGCGGCGCTCCAACGCCGACCGCCGCGTCGCCCTCGCGCCCCTGCGCAAGAAGCTCGAGGGCGTCGAGGCGCGGATGAAGAAGCTCACCGACGCCATGGCCAAGATCGACGCGGCCTTGGCCGACGGCACCGCCTTCCAGGCCAACCCGGCCAAAGCCGGCGAAATCGCCAAGATGCGCTCGGACGCCGCCGCCGCCCTGGAAGCGGCCGAGGAGGAGTGGCTGGAACTCAGCGGCGAGATCGAGGGCGCGACGGCCTGAGCGGGAGTCGCGCCGCTCCCTGCGGGGTGGGATGTTTCCCATTCGAAAACCCGCTTGCTCCACTGCGTCATCCCGGGGCCGCGCAGCGGAGCCCGGGAGCCGGAAACACAGGGGGGGCAGGACTTTACACCGTCCGCCGGCTCTGGATTGCAGACCCTTGCCGCGCCCCTTTCGGGGCCGGGCTCGCCTCTGGAGCCCTGGAATGACGGCGCGGTGGCCTTCGCCTTTCCGGGGATGGCGCCGACGCACGCATCTCCGCCCCAGCGGATCTCCGGCCTGCCCAGAATCCGTCGAGCTTGCGGGGAGGCGTTGGAGGCGGGGGTGGTCGGGTGACCTTCGACCTGCTGAGGCCGGCGGAGCCACCCCCACTCCCAACCTCTCCCCACAAGGGGGAGAGGGACGCGTTCTGCTGCCGCAGACACCCGCGCGTTTTCCCCTCCATCCCGCCTCCGGCCCGGCAACATTCCCCACCGCCGGGGCGTTTCCGACCGCGTGCAACCGTAGGGAACCCGACGATGCCCCATCGACCCCGCCGCCGGATCGGGCCTCTGCTGGCGCTGCTGCCGCTCGGTGCTGCCGGCGCCTGGATCGCCTATAGTCGCCTCGGCATCGATCATCGCCGCCGCATGCACCCGGCCCTCCCCGGCAGGCAGGAATGCCTCGCCAGCGCAGCCGGCGGCCTCAGCTTCTCTGCGGCCGGACCCGCCGAGGGCGTGCCGCTGCTGCTGATCCACTCGGTCAATGCGGCGGCCAACGCCTACGAGGTCCGGCCGCTCTACCGCCATTACGCCAAGGAACGTCCGGTCTACGCCCTTGACCTCCCCGGCTTCGGCTTCTCCGAGCGCAGCGACCGGATCTACACGCCGGAGCTGATGACGCAGGCGATCCACGCCATGGCGGCGGAGATCCGGCGGCGACACCCCGGCACGGCCATCGATGCGGTGGCCTTGTCGCTGTCGGCGGAATTTCTCGCGCGCGCCGCCTTGGAGCGGCCGGACGATTACCGCAGCCTGGGCCTGATCAGCCCGACCGGGTTCGACAAGCGCTATGCGCGCCGCAACCCGTCCGGCAGCGACACGGCCCGCGCGGTGGCGGCCTGTCCCCTCTGGGGCCGGGCCCTGTTCGACCTCCTGGTCAGCCGCCCCAGCATGCGCTTCTTCCTCGAGAAGACCTGGGGCTCGCGCGACATCGACGAGGGCCTGCTCGCCTACGACCAGGTCTCGGCCCACCAGCCGGGCGCCGAATTCGCACCCTTCTCGTTCCTCGCCGGGCACCTCTTCGCCACCGAGACCGGCCAGGTCTATCCCCGGCTCGACCGACCGGTCTGGATGGTCCACGGCACCCGGGGCGACTTCGTCGATTACCGTCATGCCGACCGCTTCCGGGATGATCCGCGCTGGACCGTCGAGGTGCTGGAGACCGGCGCCTTCCCGCATTTCGAGCGCCTGAACGCGGTCACCGCCCGCTACGACGCCTTCCTGGCCCGGCTCGGGCACTGAGCCCCTGGTCGCTCGCGTCGCTCCGGGTTAGTCGAGGGGTACGCCCGTTTGAGAACAGCCCGGAGCCCCGATGTCCGACCTCACCCTCGCCGCTGCCCAGACCATCGTCGCCACCGCGCTGGAGACCGCCCGCGCCCACACGCTCAAGCCCCTGGCGGTGGTGGTCTACGATGCGCGCGGTGCCCTGAAGGCGCTGGGCGCGGAGGATGGCACCTCCCTGCGCCGGGCCGAGGTGGCGATGGGCAAGGCCAATGGCTGCCTCGCTCTCGGCCTCGGCGGCCGCGCGATCCACAAGCGCGCCGAGGAGCAGGCCTACTTCGTCGCCGCGGTCAGCCACCTCGTCGGCCCCGCCGCCCTCGTGCCGGTGCCGGGCGGCGTCCTCATCCGCTCCGGCGACGCGGTGATCGGCGCGGTCGGCATCTCGGGCGACACCTCCGACAATGACGAGCTCTGCGCGGTGGCCGGCATCGAGGCGGCGGGCCTCATCGCGCAGACCGGCGCCTGATCCGCGCATGCGCCCGCATCGGCGCCAATGGCTGGTCGGTGGTGCGGCGCTCCTGGCCGCCGGAGGCGTCGGCCGGGCCGCCGCCGCACCGGCCGACGTGTATCGGCGCGGCAACGATGCGGACCCCGAGACCCTCGACCCGCACAAATCCTCGACCGTCGCCGAGGCGCATATCCTGCGTGACCTCTCCGAGGGCCTGTTGACCTACGACAATCACGGCGCCCTGATCCCGGGCGCCGCGACCCGCTGGTCCGTCTCCGACGACGGCCTCACCTACGACTTCGAGCTCCGCCCGGACGGGCGCTGGTCGAACGGCGATCCGGTCCTGGCCTCCGACTTCGTCTTCGCCCTACGGCGCATCCTGTCCCCCGCCACGGCGGCGAAATACGCCGAGGTCCTGTTCCCCCTGAAGAACGCCCGGTCGGTGAACCGGGGCGCGCTGCCGCCCGAGGCTCTCGGGGCCGCCGCACCGGAGGCAAGGCGCCTCGTGCTGACCCTGGAGCAGCCGACGCCGTACCTACTCGAATTGCTGACCCACCAGACCGCCCTGCCGGTGCACCCGCCCTCCCTGGAGCGCCACGGCGACGCCTTCGCGCGTCCCGGCAACAGCGTCACCAACGGCCCCTACCGGCTGCGGGACGTGGTGCCGAACGATCGCATCACCCTGGAGCGCAACCCGCATTTCCACGCGGCGGCCACCGTGGCGATCCCGCAGGTCGCCTTCCTGCCGACCCCGGACCTGTCGAGCGCGGTCCGGCGCTACGCGGCGGGCGAGATCGACTCGCTGGCCGACCTGCCCGGCGACCAGATCGCCTCACTGAAGGTCCGGTTCGCCGATCAGGTGGTGCTCGGCCCGGCGCTCGGCCTCTACGCGCTGGCGGTGAACACCCGCAAGGCCCCGTTCGACGACGTCCGGGTGCGGCGCGCCCTCTCGCTGGTCATCGACCGCGAGTTCCTGGCCCAGAAACTCTGGGGCGAGACCATGGACCCGGCCTACTCCCTCTGCCCGCCCGGCCTCGACCATTATCGCCAGCCGCCCGAGACCGCCGGGCGCGACGCCCTGCCGATCGACCGCGAGGACGAGGCGAGGGCGCTCCTGGCCGCCGCCGGCTTCGATGAGGCCAAGCCCCTGCACGTCGAGTATCGCTTCAACACCAGCGACAACAACCGCAACACCGCGCTCGCCATCGCCGACATGTGGCGCGGCATCGGGGTGGTCTCCCGCTTCGTCTACACCGACGCCAAGACTCACTTCGCCTACCTGCGCGACGGCGGCGACTTCGACGTGGCGCGCATGTCCTGGATCGCCGACTATTCCGATCCCCAGAACTTTCTGTTCTTGCTGGAGACCGGAAATGACGGCCTCAACCCCGGCCATTACGGCAACCCGGCCTATGATGCTCTGATGCGGCAGGCCGCCGCCGAGCGCGACATCGGCCGGCGGGCCGACCTCCTCTACGCGGCCGAGACCATCGTGGTCACCGAGCTGCCCTGGATTCCGGTGATGCACACCCGCTCCAAGGCGCTGATCGCCCCGCGCCTTGCCGGCTATCACCCGAACCTGCGCAACGCGTCGCCGACGCGCTTTTTGAGGCTGACCGCGTGATCGGTTTCGTGCTGCGCCGGCTGGTTCAGACGGTCCCGACCCTGCTCGCCGTCGTCACCTTGAGCTTCTTCCTGATCCGGCTCGCCCCCGGCGGCCCCTTCGACCTCGAACGCCCCCTGCCCCCGGCCGCCATGGCCAACCTCGCCCGGGTCTACGGCCTCGACCAGCCGCTGATCGTCCAATACGGGCGCTACCTCGCCGCCCTGCTGACCAGTGATTTCGGGCCGTCGTTCTCGTTTCGCGATCTCACCGTCAGCGACCTGTTCGCCCGCGGCCTGCCGGTCTCGATGACGTTGGGCGCCCTCGCCCTGGCGCTCGCCCTCGTGCTGGGCATCGGGCTCGGCGCCTTCGCGGCTTTCCGCCGGGGCAGCCCGGTCGACCGCTTGGTCGGCCTGCTGGCCGGTCTCACCCTGGCGGTGCCGACCTTCGTGGTGGCGCCCCTGCTGCAGATCGTCTTCGGCCTGTCTTTACGCTGGCTGCCGGTGGGCAGCTGGGAGAACGGCGCCCCGGCCAACCTCGTCCTGCCGGTGATCACCCTGGCGCTGCCCCAGGTCGGGGCGCTCGCCCGACTCACCCGCGCGTCGATGGCGGAGGTCCTGGCGGCGCAGCCGATCCGCACCCAGCGCGCCATGGGACTGCCGCCCCGGCGCATCGCCCGCCACGCCCTGCGCGGCGCCCTGCTGCCGGTGGTGGCGATCCTCGGGCCGACGGCGGCCTCCCTGCTCACCGGGTCGGTGGTGGTGGAGACCATCTTCGGCCTGCCCGGCATCGGCCGCTACTTCGTCGATGGGGCGCTGAACCGCGACTACACCCTGGTGATGGGCACCGTCGTGCTGGTGGCGCTGTTCGTCATCGTTCTCAACCTCGTGGCCGACCTCCTCTCCGGCCTCCTCGACCCGCGCCTCAGGGCCGCCCGGTGAGGCGCGCCCTCGGGCGCCTCGTCCGCGACCCGGGCGCCGTCGCGGCCCTCGCGGTCCTGGTGCTGATCGCCCTCGCGTGCCTCGTCGGCCCGTTGCTCACCGGGCACGATCCGGCGCGGATCTATCCCGACCTCGTGCGCACCCCGCCGTCGCTCTCGCCCCATCCGCGCCCTGAGACGATCGCCCCCTCGGTGGAGCGCCTCGCCTTCCGCATGCGGGTGACGGCCGAGGACATCCGGGTCGCGGACGGGGTCCTGCACGTCACCCTGTCGGCGGCGACCCCGATCAACGAGCGGGCGCTCAGCTACCTGCCCCGCTCGGACCTGTTCGGCCCCGCCGCCGTCGTCTCGCGCGCGGCGGAGGGGCGCCGCCTCGTGGTCGAGGCGCCGGTGCGGCGGCTGGTGTTTCCCCTCGGCACCGACATGCTCGGGCGCGACCTCCTCAGCCGCAGCCTCGTCGCCGGCCGCGTCTCGCTCCTGATCGGCCTCGTCGCCACCGGCGTCGCCCTCCTCATCGGGGTCACCTACGGGGCGGTGGCGGGCTATGCCGGCGGCCGGGTCGACGCCGCGATGATGCGGCTCGTCGACGGGCTCTACGCCCTGCCATTCGTGTTCTTCGTCATCCTGCTGCTGGTGTTCTTCCGGGCCGGGCTCGGGCTGATCCTGGTCGCCATCGGGGCGGTGGAATGGCTCGACATGGCCCGCATCACCCGGGCGCAGACCCTGTCGCTGCGCCACCGCGACTTCGTGCGGGCGGCCGAGGCGCTCGGCCTCTCCACCGTGGCGATCCTGCGGCGGCACATCGTGCCGAACACCCTCGGACCCGTCACCGTGGCGGCGACCCTGCTGGTGCCCCGGGTGATCCTGCTGGAGAGCTTCCTGTCCTTTCTCGGCCTCGGCGTGCAGGAGCCGTCCACGAGCTGGGGCGCCCTCATCGCCGAGGGCTCGCGCGCCATCGAATCGGCGCCCTGGATGCTCGCCGCCCCGGCGGGGTTCCTGGTCGCCACGCTGGTGGCGCTCAACGTCCTCGGCGACGGCCTCGCGGATGCCCTCGACCCGCGTCTCAGCGCGGCTCGGTAAGGCCGGGATAGACCACCCGGACCACGCGCCGCGCCTCCGGGATCGCGGAGGTCGGCCGGGTTTTCCCGGCGCGCCCGTCGAGGGTCTCCACGGCCACGTCCCTCGTTCGCAGGCGCCACGGATCGGGATTGCCCGAAGAGGGACCGCGCCCCGCCTCCGACGCCGCGGCGGGCATGACCCCGAGGGCGGTGAGGGCGAGGATCAGGCAGAAGGGTCGGCGGAAGAATCGGAAAGGCATCGGGGGCGTCCGGTCGAACATCCCGAATTCAGCCAAAAGTCTTTAAGCGTTCGGGCGAAGCTTGGCGGAACTCCCGGGGCGCGGCGCGGATTGCCAACAACTGTCGTGATACAAGGTTAATGAGGGTTCGATGGCAACCAGAGCCGTGGCGGAACGGGGTGGCGCGCAAGGCGCGGCGCCGGAACGGGTCCCGATGGGCACCGTGATCGACACCGACATCTCCGCCCGGCTCGACCGCCTGCCCTGGGGGCGCTTCCACGTCCTCGTCATCGTGGCGCTCGGCATCACCTGGGTGCTCGACGGCCTCGAAGTGACACTGGCGGGCTCCCTCGTGGGGGCGCTGCGGGCCGAGCCCATGAGCTTCACCGAATTCGACATCGGGCTCGCGGCCAGTTCCTACCTCGTCGGCGCCGTCACGGGCGCGCTGGGCTTCGGCTGGCTCACCGACCGCATCGGCCGCAAGAAACTCTTCTTCATCACCCTGGCGCTGTACCTCGCGGCGACCGCCGCGACGGGGCTGTCGTGGGATATCTACAGCTTCTGCCTGTTCCGCTTCCTGACCGGGGCCGGCATCGGCGGCGAGTATACCGCCATCAACTCGACCATCCAGGAACTGGTCCCGGCCCGCGTGCGCGGCTGGACCGACCTCGTGATCAACGGCTCCTTCTGGATCGGCGCCGCGATGGGCTCGTTCCTGTCCATCGTGGTGCTGCGTCCCGGCATGATCGACCCGGCCTGGGGCTGGCGCATCGCCTTCTTCGTCGGCGGCGGCATCGGCCTGGTGATCCTCCTCCTGCGGACCTGGATTCCGGAAAGCCCGCGCTGGCTCGCCACTCACGGCTACGTCGCCGAGGCCGACCGCGTCGTCACCGGCATCGAGAAGCGCTTCACCGACGAGGGCCACACCCTGCCGCCCATCGACGAGGGCAAGCGCATGAAGCTGAGGACCCGCAGCCACACCCCCCTCAAGGAGGTGTTCGGCACCATGCTGGTCGGCCATCGCAAACAGACCCTGGTGGGTCTGGCCCTGATGGTGGCGCAGGCGTTCTTCTACAACGCTCTGTTCTTCACCTACGCGCTGGTGCTGCAACGGTTCTACGGCGTGCCGGGCGACCATGTCGGCTGGTACCTGCTGCCGTTCGCGCTGGGCTCCTTCCTCGGTCCGCTGCTCCTCGGACGTCTGTTCGACACGATCGGCCGACGCCCGATGATCGCCTTCACCTACGGCATCTCGGCGGTTCTGCTCACGATCACCGGCTACCTGTTCAAGATCGAGGTGTTCGGGCCGGTGGGCCAGACCGCGGCCTGGATGGTGGTGTTCTTCTTCGCTTCGGCAGCGGCGAGTGCGGCCTACCTCACCGTGGCCGAGACCTTCCCGCTGGAGATCCGGGCGCTCGCCATCGCGGTGTTCTATGCGCTCGGCACCGGCATCGGCGGTGTCTCCGGTCCGCTCCTGTTCGGCGCTCTGGTGGAGACCGGCTCACGCGACAACGTGCTGATCGGCTACCTGATCGGCGCGGCCCTGATGGCGGTGGCGGCCATCGTCGGCGGCCTGTTCGGCACGGCGGCGGAAGGCAAATCCCTGGAGGACGTCTCGAAACCTTTGGCAGCGGCCTGACGCCGGCGCATCCGACGCCGGCAAAGCTTGAAACCGCCGGGGATGGTCTGTGTTGGTCTGAGACTGATGGTGTCACACTCAGCTCGGAGGGACCTCATGCGGATCATCCCCACCACGCTCGCGCTGGTTCTGGCCAGCACGTCTTTCACCCTCGCCCAGGGCAATGCGCCGGCCGAGATCAAGCAGCCCGGGCCGCCACGCCTGACGGCGCCCGGGGTCGCGGGCGGCCCTGTGGTCAAGCCCGGCGGCATCGACAATGGCGGTCCGGGTTCGGTCGGGACCATCGCGCCCGGAGCCACCGGCGCGTCGAGCATCTCGAACAATTCGGCCGCCTCCGGCAATGCCGAGCAGAACCAGAAGCCGATCGCCAACACCGGCGGCGGTGGGGGCGCCGGCGGAAGCTGAGGGTTCAGCGCTCGCGGCGGTTTGCGAAGAAGCGCCGCAGCAGGTCGGCGGCTTCCGTCTCGCGGAAGCCGCCATAGATTTCGGGGCTGTGATGGCAGGTCGGCTGCGCGAAGAAGCGCGGTCCGTGCTCCACCGCGCCGCCCTTGGCGTCGTAGGCCCCGAAATACAGGCGCCGGATGCGGGCGAGGGAGATCGCCCCCGCGCACATCGCGCAGGGTTCGAGCGTCACGTAGAGGTCGCATCCGCTGAGGCGCTCGTCACCGAGGGCGAGACAGGCCGCGCGGATCGCCAGGATTTCCGCATGGGCCGTCGGATCGCGCAGGCCCAGCGGCCGATTGTGCGCCACCGCGATCACCGCCCCGTCCTTTACCACCACGGCCCCGACCGGGACCTCGCCCTCCGCCGCCGCCTTTCGCGCGGCATCGAAGGCGAGACTTAAGGGGTCGTCAGCGTCGAGGTGGGTCGGGGGCACGACGGGGATCGGTTCGGACATCTGGAAAAGCGTAGCGCGTTCGGCAAACCACGGAAACTAACGTTAACCCATGCGAATGTTACGCCTGGGAACATCGCCGTGACGTGGCCGTTGGAAAGCCCGATGCGGCTGGATCGATGAATGGTTCGGCTGCCAACGACAGACGAGGAGCGCACGATGAGCAGCACCACCGACAAGATCAAGGGTCTCGCCAACGAGGCCGTCGGCAACGTCAAGCAGGGTATCGGCAACGTTACCGACAACGACAAGCTGAAGGCCGAGGGTAAGGCCCAGGAGCTGAAGGGCGAAGCCCAGAAGACGGTCGGCGATGCCAAGGACGGCGTGAAGAACGCTGCCGACACCGTGAAGAGCAAGCTCTAAGCACCTCCAGACCGCGCGCCGCCTCACGCGGGCGGCGCCGTCAGGCGGGACAGGAAAGGCGGCGCGAGCCGCCTTTTCGCGTGTGGGGCCCGGTCTTAGCGCGAACCCGCGGCTCAAGCGCGCGGGATCACTCGCAACAACGCGTCCGCTCTGTTATGGGGCAGGCATGACCGACAAGACTGATAAGACGATGGGCGGGTCCGAGGACGCGCCTGCCAAGATTTCCCGTTCGAAGGCCAAGGCCTCGACGAAGGCAGCACCCGAGACCGGCGCGACTCCGCCCGTTGCTGCGCCACCCGCGGCCTCCGCGAGCCAGCCCGTGAAGACGAAGTCTTCGAGCGCCAAGGCGTCTGACGCCAAAGGGGCCGGCGGCAAGGCGTCTGATGGCAAGGTTTTCGATGCCAAGGCTGGTTCCTCGAAGGCTGGTTCCTCGAAGGCTGGCCCCTCGATGACCGACGTATCCGAAGCGAAAGCCTCCAAGACCAAGGCTGCAGCCGGCAAGTCTGCCAAGGCCAGCAACGCAACAGCCGATACCTCGACGCCTGAGATCGTCGCCCCTGGACCGGCGAAGGCCAAATCCGACACGGCAGTGTCCGGCAAAGCAGTGTCCGAGAAGGCCAAGTCCGAAGTGGTCAAGTCCGACAAAGCCAAGTCCGACAAAGCCAAGTCGGCGAAGTCGGAGGCGGCGAAGGATGAACCCGGCGCGAACGAGTCCGCGACGACCAAGCCCCGGAAGCTGAAGGCGGCGCCGTCGAGCGAGGGGGCGACGCCCGAATCCGAGGCCCCCGCCTCCGAGGCGGCCAAACCGGAATCCCCCAAATCCAAAGCCGCCAAATCCAAGGCGCCGAAGGCTGCGCCGTCTCAGCCCGAAACGCAGACGGCTGAGCCGGTGGCGAGCGTGCCCGAGACTGCCAAATCCGAACCAGCCAAGCCCGAGACAGCTAAGCCCGAAACAGCCAAGCCCGAAACAGCCAAGCGCGCTAAGGCGAAGGCCGCTGACGCGGTGATTCCGCCGCAAGCCCCGGAACCGAAATCCACCGAGAAGGCCGAGGCCTGGGCGCCGGCGACCGATGCGGGCATTCCCGGGCCTTCGGCCGAGGAAAAGCCCAAGGTTCGGCACGCCGCCATGCCGCGCGGCGGCGACGCGCCCCTGCGCCGCAAGACCCCGCTGGTGAAGGCGCCGATCGCGAAGCCCGAGGCAGCCTCCGCCGATGGACCGTCCCGCGACGCCGGGACGCCCGAGGGCGACCGCATCGCCAAGGCCATTGCCCGTGCGGGCATCGCTTCGCGTCGCGATGCCGAGGCGATGATCGAGCAGGGCCGCGTCACCCTCAACGGCCGGGTGCTGACCTCGCCGGCGATGAACGTCACGCCCGATGACCGGATCACCGTCGATGGGGAGCCGCTGCCGGCCCGCGAGCGCACCCGCCTGTGGATCTACCACAAGCCCCGCGGTCTCGTGACCACGGCGCGCGATCCAGAGGGCCGCCAGACCGTCTTCGACAACCTGCCCGAGGACTTGCCCCGCGTGGTGGCGATCGGACGCCTCGACATCAACACTGAGGGGCTTCTGCTCCTGACCAACGATGGCGGTCTCGCCAAGGTCGTCGCCCACCCGGATACCGGCTGGCTGCGCCGCTACCGCGTGCGCGCCCACGGCGACACCACCCAGGCCGAGCTGGACAAGCTGCGCCGGGGCGTGACCATCGACGGCATGGATTACGGGCCGGTGGAGGCGACCCTCGACCGGTCGTCCGGCGACAACCTGTGGATCACCCTCGGCCTGCGCGAGGGCAAGAATCGCGAGGTCAAGCGCATCCTCGAGCATCTCGGACTGGCGGTGAACCGGCTGATCCGGCTCTCGTTCGGGCCGTTCCAGCTCGGCGACCTCGAAGCCGGCCTGGCGGAAGAAATTCGCACCAAGGTGCTGAAGGAACAGCTCGGTCCTGCCCTGTCGGAGCAGGCCGGCGTCGATTTCGAGAGCCCGGTGCGGGAGCCGATCGCGCCCTTCGGCTCGCCGAAGCAGCAGGCCAAGCAGCCCGCCCGCAGCGCCTCGGCCGCCCAGCGCCGCGACTCCTATGGCAGCGACGACGGGGCGCCGCGCGGCGCCCGCGGCGGCGATCGCCCGATGGCGCCGGCCAAGCCCGCCCGGGTGCCCACCGGCGGCAACAGCGCCGGTCCGCGCCGCTCGGTCTGGCGGGCCGAGGACGAGGCCCGTGCCGAGGACGCACCGCGCCGGGTGAAGATTCCGCGCCGGGGTGCCGATCCGAAGGCCGAGCGCGAAGCCGCAGCCGTCCGCGGCCGCGAGCGTGTCGGCGCCATCAGCACCGGCGAGCGCCGCGTCCTCGTGGAGCGGCTGAAGTCGAGCCCGCAGGAATCCGCTGCCGAGCCGCACCGCCGGGACAGCGCCGGACGACGCCGGGGTGACGAGGCCACGCCCCGCGAGGGCCGCTTCCCCCGTGCCGAGGCGCAGGCCCGCCCGTTCCGGCAGACCGAAGACCGTTCGGACCGTTCCGCCGGCGACCGTCCCGCCCGCAGTTTCGGCGGTGAGGGTCGGCCGCCGCGCCGGGAGGACGACCGCCCGCGGGGGAATTTCCGGCCTCAGGACGGCGCCGAGCGTCGCGGCCCGCCACGCGGCGGAGAGGACCGCCCGCGTGGCCCCTTCCGCACCCATCCGAACCGCTCCGAAGGCGACGACGCCCGCGGCGCCCGCCCGGCCTCCCGTGGCGCGCCGGCCCGCGACGACCGTCGGGACGATAAGCCGAGTGGTTTCCGGGGCGACAAGCCGAGTGGTTTCCGGGGCGACAAGCCCAGCGGTTTTCGGAGCGACAAGCCCAGCGGCTTTCGGGGTAACGACCGCTCGGGCGCCGACCGCAGCGATCGCGGCGGCTTCAAGGGCGGTTCCGCGCGCCAGGATGGCGAGCGCAGCGGCTTCCAGGGAGCCGGCAAGCCGGGCGGTGGCTTCAAGGCCGGTGGCAAGCCTGGCGGGTTCGCTAAGCCCGGCGGTGGCAAGCCGGGTGGCTTCAGCCGGGGCGGCGCAGGCGGCAGCAAGCCGGGCGGGAGCAGGCCCGGCGGCGGTGGTCGTCCGCCCCGCGGTGGGAGCCGGTGAGGATCGTCGGCGGCGACCATCGCGGGCGCCGCCTCGCCACGCCGAAGACCGACGCGATTCGTCCGACCTCGGATCGTCTGCGCGAGGCGATCTTCAATGTCCTCGCCCACGCGTATGACGATGCCGTCGCCGGAGCCCGGGTCCTCGACCTGTTCGCCGGCACCGGGGCGCTCAGCTTCGAGGCCCTGTCGCGCGGCGCCGCCTACGCGCTCCTGGTCGACGAGGGTGCCGAGGCCCGGGCTCTGATTCGCGAGAACATCGAGGCCTTCGGGGCAGAGGGGTCGACCCGCCTGTTCCGGCGGGACGCCACCCGGCTCGGCCCGGTCGGCACCAGCGGCACCTTCACCCTCGTGTTCTGCGACCCCCCCTACCAGCGCGATCTCACCCCGTTGGCCCTGGCCAGCGCAGCGGCCGGCGGCTGGCTCGCGCCCGGCGCCCTCGCGGTGGTCGAGGAGGCGGCCAGCGTGCATGTCGCCCTGCCACCCGGCTTTACCGAGCTGGAGCGCCGGGTCTACGGCGACACGGCCGTTGCCTACGCGCGCTATGCCGGCTGAGATGCGACTGCGACGTTTCGCGTTCTGCGTCGTATACCAGCGCGACCTCGACGTGACCCTCGGTGTATACCGGCGGCACTTTTGCGCAGTTCGGACCCCCGAGGCGGCCGATGCGTTCACCCCGCATGGTCCTCGCCGAACCCCGAGCCGACGCCGCGGAATGGGCTCCGTCCGCATCTCCTATCGCGCCGCGCCCGACCCTCCTCTGGCGGCCGCGCCGCGTCCTCGTGACCCCCGCCGCCCTCGAGCACGCCCATGGCCGTGCCATGGTGGAACGCGCCGCCGCGCTCGGGCTGCCGGTCGAGCACCTGAGTGCCAACCGATTGACGGGACTACGTAATCCGGATCCGCGCATCGCCTATCGCGAGGCCAAGGCGACCCTCGCGATGGTCGTTGCCCCACCCACCAAGCTGAAACTTCAGCCGATCCCGCCGAGCGCCGACTGGCGCTTCGACCTCGCGGAAGGCTGCCCGGCGCATTGCCAGTATTGCTACCTCGCGGGTTCGCTCTCGGGTCCGCCGGTGACCCGGGCCTACGCCAATCTCGACGCGATCCTCGGCAACCTCCCAGCTTATCTCGGCCAAGGCGGGATAACGTCAGCCCAGGAAGAGCGCGCGCAGGAGGGAACGACTTTCGAGGCCTCGTGCTATACCGACCCTCTTGGCATCGAACACCTGACGGGATCACTCTCCGCTGCGATTGAGTACTTCGGTGCGTGGGACGCGCCGGTACAACTACGCTTCACCACCAAATTCGCGGCCGTGGCGCCGTTGCTGGACCTGCCGCATCGCGGACGCACCCGGATCCGCTTCTCGGTCAATGCCCGCGCGGCAGCCCGCTACGAGGGCGGCACCGCCAGCCTCGATGAGCGTCTCGGCGCTCTCGCGGCGGTGGCGCGCGCCGGCTACCCGGTCGGGCTCACGATCGCGCCGATCCTCCCCGTGCCGAACTGGCCGGACGCCTATGCCGCGCTTCTGCGGGACGTTGCCGATGCCCTCGCCGGATTGCCCGACGTCGATCTGACCGTAGAGCTGATCACGCATCGGTTCACTCCCGGTTCGAAAGACGTTTTGCAGGGTTGGTATCCGGGTTCCGATCTTCCGATGCGAGAGGACGAACGCACCCGGAAGATGACCAAGTTCGGTTCACTGAAATACGTCTACCCGCGTGACCTGATGCGACAGATGCGCGAGACTATCACGGCTGCCGTTACACGCGAATTGCCATCTGCGCGGGTGCTGTACTGGACCTGACGGAGCGGGGCGGTCACGAGGTCTGCTCGCCGTCGAAGCGCGTCCGCGCATCCTGGATTGCCGGCAGATTGGCGAAGGCCCAGGCTCCCAGGGCCTGAACGGGGTCCTGCAACGAGCGACCCAACGCCGTCAGTTCGTAATCCACGCGCGGCGGGATCGTCGGATGTACCGTTCGCGATACCAGTCCGTCCCGCTCCAGGCCGCGCAGAGTAAAGGTCAGCATCCGCTGCGAGATACCGCCGATCGTTCGCTTCAACTCGTTGAAGCGCCGCGGTCCATCCGTCAGCGTCATCACCACGAGGATGCTCCACTTGTCACCAATGCGTGCCAGCACGGTCCCGACGATTCGACAGTCGGCGGGGCGGTGATCGCGCGCTGTCGCGGTATCCTCGATGTGCCCGGGTTTCACGAATGTGCCTCCTTGCGCTCGCGCGGGTCTGGTCCTCTATAGCGCCTCGGTACACTTCTGATACCGGGGATTGAACATGAAGCTTCTGCACGTCGACGGCAGCATCCTGGGGGATCACTCCGTCAGCCGCTCCGTCTCGGCCGCGATCGTTTCGCACTTGAAGGCTGGGGCGCCGAATCTCGACGTCACCTATCGCGACGTGGCGGCGACCCCGATCCCGCACCTGTCGGGTGCCTACCTAGCCGGCCAGCAGCCGAACGCGAGCAACACCCCCGACATTCAGAACGACGTCGCCCTGGGACGCGAGGTGCTTGAGGAATTCCTCGCCGCCGACATCGTGGTGATCGGCGCACCGCTCTATAACTTCACGATTTCCTCGCAGCTCAAGGCCTGGGTCGACCGCATACTCGTGGCGGGCCGGACCTTCAAATACACGGAGACCGGCGCCGTGGGCCTCGTGCCCGAGAAACGGGTCATCGTCGCCGTTGCGCGGGGCGGTCTCTACGGTGCCGGGACCCCGAACGCAGCGGCGGAGCACGCTGAAACCTATCTCCGCGCCGTCCTTGGCTTCATCGGCGTCACCAAGCCGGAAATCATTGTGGCCGAGGGCATCGCGCTCGGTCCGGAGGCCCGCGAGAAGGCGCTCGCCGAAGCTCTCAAGGCCGCCGCCAACCTGCCGGCGGCTTAAGGATCACAGGCCCCGCGATCTAACGCCGGCCGAACAGCCGCTCGATGTCGTGGAGCTTCAGCTCCACAAAGGTCGGGCGGCCATGATTGCAGGTGCCTGACAGCGGCGTCGCCTCCATCTCGCGCAGCAGGGCGTTCATCTCCTCAGGGCGGAGGCGGCGCCCGGCTCGGATCGAGCCGTGACAACTCATACGTGACAGGATCGCGTCGAGGCGCCGCCCGAGGGGGCCACCGCTGCCATCGGTTCCGTCGGGACTGCTGTCTTCAAGCCCGCTCTCGGTCATCGCATCGAGGATATCGGTGACGAGACCGCGGATCGAGGCATTCGCCAGGGCCGCCGGTACCTCGCGCACCAAGACCGCACCGGTACCGAAAGCTTCCAGGGTGAGGCCGAGTCGGTCTAGGTCGGGTGCCGCCGCAACCAGACGCTCCGCATCGCCCGGCGCCATCTCCACCACATCAGGAACAAGCAAGCCCTGGCGGGCAATGCCGCCAAGCGCCCGCTCGCGCTTCAGACGCTCGTAGACGAGCCGCTCATGCGCTGCATGCTGATCCACCAGCACCAATCCGTCGGCGGTCTGGGCGACGATGTAAGTTTCGTGCAGTTGCGCCCGCGCCGCGCCGAGCGGATGCCCGACTGTCTCGGGCAACTCTGCCTCCCGGTGCAGATCGGCCGAGGGCGCCGCGAAATCATCGGCGAACTGAGCCTGAGTTGGGCCGCTGAGTTGGGCCGCAGGCTCTTCGTCGATCAGCGTTTGGGGCGTTTCCCCGAGCCCCGTGAAGGCGGAGGACTGGTACGAGCCCTGGCGGTAGCCGATCGGAGCCGCGAAGGATGGAAGTCCTCGGGCTTGGCTTGGGCTCGGTACCGGATATGGGCTTGCGCCCGTATGAACCTGGAGGCTCGCCGGGCGCAGCGCGTCAAGGGTTCGGGCGGCGCTTGTGGTCGAACCGCGTAGGCCTGCCTGCCGCAGCGTCTCATGAATCGCGCTGACGATCAGTCCTCGGATCAGGCCAGGGTCGCGAAAGCGTACCTCTGTCTTAGCCGGATGCACGTTGACGTCGACTAGGGCCGGATCGCACCGGATCGTAAGTGCCAGGACAGGATGCCGATCCGAACTCATGGTATCCGCGTAGGCACCCCGAACGGCACCAAGCAGGAGCCGGTCACGAACCGGGCGGCCGTTGACGGTGAAGTGGATCTGGTTGGCCGCCCCGCGATGGTAGCTCGGAAGGCCGATATGGCCCGACAGGGCAAAGCCTTCGCGCGCCATGTCGAGGACCAGCGAATTCGTGCCGAAATCAGTCCCAAACACCGCGGTCAGCCGCCGCAGGGTCGCGGCCGGACCGGTCTCGGCCTCCGCTGGGAAGACCGCCGGTGTCCCAGATTCCGAGCGCAACGCCAGACGGATCTGCGGCTGCGCCACAGCAAGCCGGCGTAGGATATCGCCGATCGCCGTCGTCTCGGCCCGGTCGGATTTGAGAAACTTCAGGCGCGCCGGGGTGGCGGAAAACAGGTCCACTACCTCGATGCGGGTTCCGCGCGCGCTCGGTGCCGGCCGAACCTCGCCCTTCACGCCGGCATCCACCGTCAGGGTGGCGCCAGTTTCGGCCTCGACCGTGCGACTCGTCAGCGTCAGGCGGGCGACGGCGCCGATTGAGGGCAGCGCTTCGCCGCGGAATCCGAGCGTCTCGATACGGGTCAGATCGCCGCCCGGGAGTTTTGATGTGGCATGGCGCTCCACCGCAAGAGCCAAGTCATCGGCGCTCATGCCCGCGCCGTCATCGACGACGCGGATGAGCCGCCGTCCGCCGGCCTCAATCGTCACCTCAATGCTGCGCGCACCGGCATCGATGGCATTCTCGACGAGTTCCTTGACGGCCGAGGCAGGGCGTTCAACCACTTCGCCCGCTGCGATGCGGTCGACGAGAATCGGATCGAGGCGGCGGACAGGACGAAGCGGCGCGGACATGTGGGAGAAACTATAGGTGTACAAGGACCTGCCCGAAAGGTCGTCTTTGAACCGAGCCCTCGTGCCCCATAGCTATTCGGTACCATGAAGTGTCTGTCGGACCGTGGCGAGGCTGCCGGACCGATGCCTTGAAGGTCTCAACCGGAAGGTCCGGTCCATCCATGAGTGTGACACTTCAGCGTTGCCGTACGGTCTGGGGGCGGACGGAGCATCGTGACGCCCTTCCCAGCCTTCGGGTCGTCACCGATGCCGTGTATCAACCCGTGACCGCAGACGGCCGCTGGGGCCTGCTCGATGCTGCCGGAAACACGATCGAGGCGAGTGGCGAACCGGTCGTATCGGAGGTCACCGATTGTGCGGAGGATCGACCAACTCTCTACGTCGGACCGCTGATCACCCATTACGGCCACTTCCTGTTTGGCACCTTTGCACGACTGTGGCCGCTCCTCACCTGGGACGGCCCGAAGCCGCGCCTACTGTGTCATCCGCTCGGGCCACCTGAAATACGGCGCGAGACCTGGGCGGCGCTGCCCTTCCTGATCGAGATTCTCTCCCGGTTCGACATGACGCTCGACGATCTCGCGACGTTCGAGCGGCCGACCCGCATTCCGCGCCTCATGGTGCCTCAGCCGAGCTTGCACGAGCAGGACTTCGTCCATGACGTACACGGCACCCTGGCGCGCTTCGTCGGACAGCCTTTCTGGGACCCGGCCCTGGTCGATACAGAACCGCGACCCGTCTACCTTTCCAAAACGCGTCTGGGCACCGGAATCTCGCGCCTTCGCAACGAGCAGATCCTATGTGAGGCGCTGGAGCGCGGAGGCGTCGACATCGTCTATCCGGAGAGTCTGCGCCTGTCCCAACTCGTGCGCCTGCTATCCGAGCGGCGCATAGTGCTCGGGACGGCGGGGTCGGCCTTCCACGCTGCTGTCTTTGCTGCGCCGGGCCGGCGCATTCTCGGCCTGAACTGGGCGGCGCATATCAACGCCAACTTCCTGCTCCTCGATGCCCTGAACGGAACCCAGGCGCACTACTACTCCGCCATCGGCGCTGAAACAGGTGAAGAGGCTGGGTTCCACTTCGGCTGGTCCCTGCCGGATCCGACCGCCGTCGCCGTTGAAATACTGGCACGCGCGCGGGCCTTCGATACCCTTGATACCCGGGATGCGGAGGAGGACGCGGTCCGACGGCATGCCGGACGGGTATCGCCCCTGCAGCGGGTCGGGCGTTGGCTTCTGCGGCAGATCTGATCGGTCAAGTAACGCCCGAGCGCAGGAGGTCGTGGTAGTGCACGAGGCCGACCGGGCGCTCGTTATCAACAACGATCAGCGCGGTGATCTTCATCGATTCCTGAATTTCGAGCGCCTTCGCCAGGAGTGTCTCGGGCGCGATGGTGCGGGGCTTGCCGCTCATCAGGGACTCGACCGCAAGACTGTCGAGGTCACTGCGGAACACGTTGCGGCGCAGGTCGCCGTCGGTGACGATCCCAGCGAGCCGACCGTCGGCCTCGACCACAAGCACCGATCCAAAGCCCTTGGCGTCGATCTCGGCAATGGCGGCGCGCATGGATGTCCCGCGTGCGACCACCGGTAACTGCGAGCCACTGTGCATCACCTCCCGGACTTGTCGCAGGGAGGCGCCTAGGCGTCCGCCCGGATGATAGATGCCGAATTCCCGTGCCGAGAATCCGCGCGCCTCCAGAAGAGCGATCGCGAGCGCGTCGCCGAGCGCCAGCTGCATCGCCGTGGAGGTCGTTGGGGCAAGGCCGTTCGGGCAAGCCTCGCGCGCTTTCGGCAGCGTCAGGCAAATGTCGGCTTCGCGGCCGAGAGTGGATCCCGCATTGGCCGTAATGGCGATGAGGCCGACCCGGTATCGCCGCGCGTAGCCGATGATGTCGGCGAGTTCCGTGGTTTCACCCGACCACGACAAGGCCACGACGACATCCTCCGGCTGGATCATGCCGAGATCGCCGTGGCTCGCCTCGGCTGGATGCACGTAGAGCGCCGGGGTCCCGGTGGAGGCCAGCGTCGCGGCGATCTTGCGCCCGATATGGCCGGATTTGCCCATGCCCGTCAGGATGGCGCGACCCTGCGCCCGCGCGATCCGCGAGACGGCCGCCGTGAAGGCGTCGCCGAGCCCATTGCCGATCGAGTCCATCAGGCAGGCGAGACCGTCGCGTTCGGTCTCGATGGTGCGCAGGGCGGAGGCCACGGCGGCAGACGGGGCATTCCCGGCGGCGTCGATGGGATGGCGCGCGGCCAAGGCGGTGTCTGCTGGAGCCATCCCGGCCCGTATCCTTCTGGTCTGATCGCGCGCGCGTGAGCCGCGACGGTGTCGGCTGGCTATGAACAGCGATTGTGGTCGGATGGCGACTCCGATGGGCCTATGCGGGTCTGGCCGCCTGCGTTGACGGGCCATTAACCGTGCTCGTTGTAGCCCTCTTAACCATGGTGCCGGGCCGCTCACGCCAAGCGTGGCCACGGGCCGCCCGCCAGGCGGTCCCGCCGGCAGTCCTCGTCTCGAAGCGCCGTATCTGGCGCGAAGGTCAGCGGAAAGACGTCGATCCGTGACAGGTGCAGGGCCGATTTCAGGATGGCGCGTTCGAGGCTCGGGCTTCGCGCTGGCTGCCCTCCTGATACTACCCCCCTTGGCGGCTGCGGCGCAGACCCTGCCGTCGGGGGCCCCCGACAGCGCGTCCGGAACGGCCAATGTGGGCGACGTCCTGCCCCTCAATTCCGGCCTGCGCGGCAGCACGATTTCGGGTAGCGGCGTCCTGAACAGCAACGGCAGCACCACCGACGACGGGGCCGGCAGTGGCGGGCTCGCCACGCGCGCCTTGGCCGGCAGCCGTTCGGGCAGCGCCATCGCGTCCGGCGGGACCAATGGGGCCAACAATCGCGGCCCGACCAACATCCTGAAACTTCGAGCGATTCCGCCACGCCGGTTCGGAAGCGCCACCGTCCGTCCGGTCCGGTCGATCACGCAGGTGCCGAGCTACGACCTGCGCCTGACGCCAGTGGTGCGCAGCGCCGTCAGCGGGGTGCCGCTGCCGACGCTGCTCCCCCTGGCCGGCGTGCAGACGCCGGGGTTCTTCCTGTCGACGGCTTTGCGCCGGCCGATCACCATCGACGAGGCCTACGCGCCGCTCGGTATCAAGTTCGGCACCTTCACGATCCTGCCCGCTCTGCAGCAGAGCATGGGTTACGACACCAACCCCGACCAGATCACCAACCGCCTGGCCAGGCCGTCTCTGGCGCTGCGGACGGACGGTGAGGTGAGCTTACGGAGCGACTGGTCGTCAAGCGAACTCACCGGCGATTTGCGGGGGGGCTATGTCGATTTCCCGGATAATGAGGGAGCGAGCCGCCCCAACGGGTCGGGCGTGACCCGGCTGCGGATCGACGCGAACCGCGATACGCGGATCGATGTCGAGGGCCGTTTTCTCCTGGAAACACAACGCACTGGCACCCCCGACCTGGCGGCCACGACGGCAACCCGGCCGCTGATTGCGAGCTACGGCACCACGCTCGGCGTCACCGAGCGCTTCAACCGGGTGCAGGTGTCGGTGCGCGGCCTGCTCGACCGGTCCGAATTCGAGGATGCGCAACTGTCCGACGGCACCATCGTGCGTCAGAGCGACCGCAACCTGAACCAGTACGGCCTGCAACTCCGGGCCGGATACGAGATCTCGCCAGTCATCACGCCGTTCGTCGATGTCCTGGCCGATACCCGCGTCTACGATCTACGGGTGGATTCCTCGGGAATTCGCCGCGACTCCGATGGCGTGACCTTAGCGGGCGGCGCGACCTTTGCGCTGACCCGTTTCGTGACCGGCGAAATCTCGGGCGGATTGCAGCACCGGACCTATGTCGACCCGTCGCTGCGCGACCTGACGGCGCCGGTCGTGAACGCGGCGCTGATCTGGAGCGCGAGCCCGCTCACGACGGTGCGGCTCAATGCAGCCACGGGCGTCATCGAGACGTCGGTACCGGGTTCGAGCGGAGTTCTTACACAAACCGCGACCCTGGAAGTCCAACACGACCTCCTGCGCAATCTCTCGCTCATCGGCGGGGTCACGTATCTGTCGAACGACTACGACCGGGTGAATATCACCGAGCGCGGATTCTCGGCGACGGCGCGCCTCGACTATCGCTTCAATCGCTGGCTGGCGATGCGCGGCAGCTACATCTATCAGCGCCTGGACAGCTCCTCGGCGGGATCGAGCTTCCACGCCAACACGTTCCTGCTCGGCCTGCGGGTCAATCCCTAGCGGCGGTGCCGCGTCCGGAGTGACGGACGCGACCCGCGTTTCGGGCCTTGGTATACCGAAGCGACGCGTCGCGGTGACGGACCCGACAGGCGTTCCGGACCTTGGAATACCCGCAGGGTCGTGTCGCGGTCACGGCCGGTCAGCGCACCATCGCGAGGGAGGCGCCGGATTTCGAAAGTGCGCCGTCGAGGGCTGCGCCACCCTGGCGCAAACGGGCCGCGACGGTGCCGCCCGGCTGGTACAGGTAGACCTCGCCGTCGCGGTAATCCCAGGCCGTGACCTTGGACAGGTCCTTGTTCGGGCAGCCCGAGGCGCTGGCCTTGTAGAGGTCGAGAGCGGGGGCGCTCGACAGCGAGACCTTGCAGCTCGCGCCGGTGGCGTCCTTGGCGTTCCAGGTTCCGACCACCGAGGATCTGCCGCTGGCGACCACCGGCGGCGGCAGTGGCGCGACGGGCGTCGGGTCGGGCGCGATCACCGGCGTCGAGGGGGCGACCGAGACGTTGGCGCCGACCGGCGGCGGAAAGTCGGTCGGTGAGGCGGAGGCGCCCGGCGGCGGGGCCAGCGGCTCGGAGGTGACGGGTCCGGACGGCATGGCCGGGGCGATCGGCTCGAGGGCGGCCTGGGGACCGGGCGCGGCCCGACCGCGCATGGGGCCTTCGAGGCGCTGCGAGGCACAGGCGCCGAGGCCGGCGGCGAGCGCGAGAATGGCGGCTGTCGACAGGAGCGAACGCGGCATCGATGGCAAAATCCGAAGGGGAGCTGGGTCGGGGCCGAGGCCCCGCGTTATGGCCTGCGTCACCGTCAATTGCGCTGGCGGCAAGGCGCCGAAGGGGGCGAGCACGGGTTTTGCCGGGACGGCCCGACATTTGCCGCCCGGTGTGGCGCTCGTGCCTCAGGACGAACCGCGGAATCCCGTGCGCCATTTACCACGCGGAGGGATGCGCCTTGTCTCCGCGGCCGCCACCTGCAAGCCTCGGATAGTCCTCAATCTCGGGGGCGCAACACTCGCGTCCGCCATGCGCCGCCTGCACAGCATCGATTCGATTCGCGGCCTGGCTGCGCTGGCGGTGATCTACGCGCACACCGTCGAGTTCGGGCTGAAGACCCGGCTCGGGCCGTTTCCCGCCGAGCAGGCCGTCCTGGCCGGGCTCACGGAGTGGCTCGACCTCGGCAAGATCGCCGTGACGATGTTCTTCGCGGTCTCGGGCTTCGTGGTGCCGTTCTCGCTGTTCAAGCCGAGCCGCCGGCCGATCCTGGCCTTCGCGATCTCGCGGTTCTTCCGCCTCTATCCCGCCTATTGGCTGTCGATTCCGTGCGGCCTGCTGGTGCTGTTCATCTGGGCCGGGCGGGACATTCCGGCTCTCCTGGTCCCGACCAACATCACGATGCTGCAGCAATTCGTCGGGGTCGAAAACATCATCGGTCTGTATTGGACCCTGCAGATCGAGCTGATCTTCTACGGCCTGTGTGTCGCCCTGTTCGCCATGGGTCACCTCGACCGGCGCGGCAGCGTCGTCGCCACCACCCTTCTGATGATCGCCGCCGCCGTGGTGCTGGCTGGCTTGCGCTACCACCTCCAGCGCAAGGTCCCGGTGGCGGTTCCCCTCGCGCTGGCGGTCATGCTGTGGGGTTTGTGCCTGCGCTACCATGTCTTCGAGCGGCGGCCGGGCTGGGGCGGGGCCTTGGCCCTGGTCACGGGGGCGCTGGTCTGCGCGGTGCCCCTGGTGTCGGTGCTCGCCTACGGGCGGGACATGGGCTTCCAGGAGAACTGGATGAAGTACACGATCACCTATTGGCTCGCGATGGCGCTGTTCTGGCTCCTGAGCGTCGGGCTGCGGATCGAGGGCCGGGTCTTCGTCTATCTCGGCGCCATCAGCTATTCGATCTACCTGTTCGGGCCGGTGGTGCAGGTCGTGCTGGAGCACGTGCTCGCCGGATATGAGGCGGTGATCCCGATCCACCTGTTCGCGGGCGCGACCGCTCTGGCCACCGTCGCGGTGGCGGCCCTGGTCTATCGCTGGATCGAAGCGCCCGCCATCGACCTCGGGCGCACCATCACCCGCCGCATTATCGAGCAGCCCGCGCCCGTCGCCGCACCGGCACCCGCCCTCGGTCGTTCGGAACCCTGAGCGGGACCGGATCGGAGCGGGATCGAAGCCATGGTCCGTGGAGAGCCCGGCGCCGCGGAAGGGTTCGACGCCCGGTCCGCCGCCTTCTTCGGGTCGGGGTGGCTCACACGTCCCGCATCCCGACCTGATGCGGCTCCCCTGCCCCGCACCAGCTTCCCTGCCCCGCAACCAACATCCAAACCCTAGCGAAACCGTCCGGCCGTTCGCGCGACCGGGTTCGTTCCCCGTCCGGCGATACGGCGGACAACGCATATCAGTTGGGACGAAGGGGCGGAGCCGATTGCCCGACCGCCCGTCCCAGGAATTGACGGTCCGTAACGTTCAATGACCTGCTCGCCGTCAGAGGAGATCTGCCGTCGTCTCCAAGACAGGTTCGTCCGGCTTCAGCACGATCCTGCGAGATGTCGGCGGATGGCGCATGAACGACGCCGGCTGCGGTGAAGAACGGGTCGGACCGGTCCGAACTCCCGCGAGGACAGGCAACGCGATGCGGGGTCCGGCATCGATCGCGCGCATCTCCGTTCGTCCGGCCATCGGGTTCCCGTTCGGATCAGGATCGGTACGGCCGAACGGCCCCGGCGTGCCGCCACCTCGGCTTTTCGGCTAGGGCGAAGGGCGGGTTCGTCGGCCTGCCGCCGCAGCGCTTCCGTGCCGCCGCAGCCGCTTCCGTGCCGCCGCAGCGCTTCCGCGCCGCGGCGTGCAATGGAGACGTGTCCCGGTCAGGCCGCCCGGATGGCCTGGAGGAACGTCGCGACCTCGCGCTGGACGTTCACCGACTGCGTCGAGAGTTCCCCGGCCGCCATCATCACCTGCTGCGCGGCGGAGCCGGTCTCGCCGGCCGAGGCCAGCACCCCGGCCACGTTCATCGAGACGTCCTGGGTGCCACGGGCGGCTTCGATGGCGTTGCGGGAGATCTCGCCCGTGGCGGCGGTCTGCTCGACCACGGTCGTCGCGATGGAGCCCGTGATGGTGTTGACCGACACGATGGTCTGGCTGATCTGCCGGATCGCCGCGACGGCCTCGCCGGTCGCCTGCTGGATCGCCGTGATGTGTCCGCCGATCTCGCTGGTGGCCCGGGCGGTCTGGCCGGCGAGTTCCTTGACCTCCGCGGCGACCACGGCGAAACCGCGTCCCGCCTCACCGGCGCGGGCCGCCTCGATGGTGGCGTTCAGCGCCAGCAGGTTGGTCTGGCCGGCGATGCTGGAGATCATCGTCACCGCCTCGCCGATCCGGTCTGCGGCCTCGGTCAGCCGGGCCATCGTCATGTCCGTCGCCTGCGCGTCCCGGGTCGCGGCGGCGGCCACCACGTTCGACTGCTTCACCTGGCGATCGATCTCCTGCAGCGAGGCCACCATCTCCTCGGCCGCGGAGGCGACGGTCTGCACGTTGGCGGAGGTTTGCTCGGCCGCCGCGCTGGAGGCGATCGCCCGGGTGCTGGTTGCATCGGCCACGCTGGTCATGGACCGGGCGGTGGCGTCGAGTTCGGTGGAGGCGGCGGTGACGATGCCGATGGAATCCCCGATCGTCCGCTCGAAGCCCTGCACCAGTTCGTCGACGCGGTCGGCTCGGCGCTGACGGGCGGATTGCTCGGCGACCTGTTGCGCTTCCAGGTCGCGACGGGCGATCGCGTTCCGCCGGAACACGTCGACGGCCTTGGCCATTTCGCCCATCTCATCGGTGGCGTCCTGCGACGGCACGATGACCTCGGTCTCTCCGGCGGCCAGGCGGCTCATGGCGTGGGTCATCCCGGCGATCGGCTGGATCAGGCTGCGGGTGATCACGAAGGCCATGCCGCCACCCAGAATCAGCGCCACCGCGATCAGAACCCACTGCACCCGCTCACTGAGAGCCGCGGTCGCCTCTGTCATCGCGGTGATCTCTTTCATCCGCGCGTTGGTCACGGCGTGGGCCTTGAGGCCGGCGGCCTCGATGGCGGCAATCTTCGGCTTGATGCTCTGCTCGAACTGGACCCGGCTCTCCTCCATGGCCTTGGCAGCCTCCTGGAACGCCTCGACATAGGTGTTCAGCGCGGTCTCGGTGCGGGCGATCGCCACGGTGAACGCCTGGTCGGGATCAAGGCCCCGCAACGCCTTGCCGGCGGCCACGGCTTTCCGGGCGTTCTCCGCAAAGGTCGCCGGACCCTTGGGGTCGAGCGTCGCCAGGAAGCGCCAGTTCGACATCCGCGTCAGAAGGATCGCGCTCTCGAACGTCTGGGCCTGGCTGATCTGGGCCGCGCTACCGTTGGCGCGGATGTCCTTCAGCAGGTCCTGACTCAGGCGGCTCAGCACGTTGCCCCCGTCGAACAGGCGGGTCCGGGTCTCGGCCAGGGTGGCACCACTCGTCCCCAATCGGACGACGTCCTGCCCCAGACTCCGGCCACCATCCGGCATCTGGGCATAGAGCTTCCGGCGCTCTTCCGAGATCGTGTTCCCCATCACCAAGTCGCCGGTCTCGACGATCTTCTGGCGAGTCTGTTCGAGGGCGACCAGGATGTCCGGCTTGGCCGTGGCCTTGTACTCGAGCGTCTGGGCGATGAATCGGTCGGTCAGGCCCGTGACGGTGTAGATGTTGCGGGTATTCGCCTCGACCCGGTTGCGGCGCCCGTACTGGTCGGTGAGCTGGGCAAGCTGGTGATTCGAGGCAATGCCCAGAACGCCGATGATGACCATCAGCGTGCCGAAGCCGGCATACAGGCGGGTGCGAATACCGAACTTCATGGTAGAGTCTCACGGTGCAAGATTTCTTCGTGAGACCTTCTATACAATATAGCCCGTAAAATTCAGTTAAAAGATCAGTATTTTAATATGTAATTGTCATGGACCTTTGCCTATAGTTCCCGCCTGATCTTCGCGATGGCCTCGTGCCGGGTTCTCCTACGGGGCGATGCCGTCGATGGCGAGGCGCAGGTGCTTCGGGCCGCGCAGGGCCGAGCCCGACCGGTAGGGCGGCGGATCGGCGGTCAGGCGCGGGTTCTTCAGGCGCCGGGCGAGCGCCACCAGGGCAGCCTCGACCTCGAAGCGGGCCAGCGGGGCTCCGACGCAGTAATGCAGGCTGCCGCCGAAGCCGAGATGGCGGTTGTCGGTGCGGTCCGGGTCGAAGCGCTCCGGCTCGGCATAGACCGCCGGGTCGCGATTGCCGGAGGCGAGCAGCAGCACCAGGGGCGCGCCTTCCGGGATGGTGACCCCGTCCTGCGTGATCGGGCACAGGGTCGTGCGGGTCCGGAACTGGACCGGGGGCTCGAAGCGCAGCAACTCCTCGACCACGCGGGGCGCGCGGGTGGGGTCCTCGCGCAGGCGGCGCAGCTCGTCCGGGTGGCGCAGCAGGGTCAGCATGCCGTTGGTGATGAGGTTCACCGTGGTCTCGTGGCCGGCGACCAGCATCAGGATGGCGGTGGCGATGAGGTCGAAATCACTCATGCGCGGGCGGCCGTCGACGCCTTCCGTCGCCAACCCCGACAGCATGTCGTCCTGCGGGTCCTTGCGCTTCTCGGCGATCAGGCCCTGCATGTATTCGGAAATGGCATCGAAGGTCCGGCTGTTCTCGGCCCGCAATGCGTCGTCCTGGAGGGTGTCGGGCTCCAGAGCGGTGGCGAGCTGCGTCGCCCAGCCGTGGAAGCGCTCCTCGTCCGAGGGCGGGATGCCGAGAAGTTCGCAGATCACCGTGACGGGCAGCGGATAGGCGAGGTCGTCGACGATATCGATGCTGGTGGCATCGCCGAGCTTGTCGAGGATCTCGTCGACCAGCACATGCGAGCGTGCCCGCATCGCCTGGACCCGCTCCGGGGTGAATTGCTGCATCACCGCCGCCCGCAGGCAGTCGTGGTCCGGCGGATCGCGGAAGATGAAGGGCCGGTGGGTGTCGGTGAGGTGGTCGCGCACCGGCTTGACCAGCCAGTCCTTGAAGGGGTTGCCGGTCTTGGGCCGGTCGGCCGGCGGCAGCGTCTCCGAACTCACCCGCGGATCGTGCAGCAGACGCGTGATCGCCGCGTGGGTGGCGGCCACATAGGTGCCGTCCTCCTGGCGCGAGACCGGGCAGGTGCGCAGCTGCGCGAACAGCGGATAGGGGTCGGGCCGGTTGGCCTCGTCCTTGATCCGCGCGAACAGGGTGTCGTCGGTCATGACCGATCCTTGCGGGCGGGTTCCGGGAAGTCGGGCGGCAGCACGGTGAAGGGGCCGGCATCGACGCCGGTGGGCTCCGGCGGGAACGGCGCGCCCTCGGCGATCAGGTCCGCATAGGCCGGGAGCCAGCGGGCGCAGTCGAACGCCACGGCGGCGATGCAGCGGCCTTCGCGGCCGTAGACCGCCAGGAAGCGGCCCTCCTTCAGGCTGCCGCGGGCGATGCAGAACCCGTCGGCGCCCTCGGTGAGTCCCACCGACTTGAGGGTGATCCCGCCCTGGCTCGACCAGAAGGCGGGGACGTCGCGATAGGGCTCGGGCGCAAGCCCGGCGAGCAGGCGCCCGGCATGGCGCCCTTGCGCGACGGCATGGCCCCAATGCTCGAGGGCGATGCGGCGGCCGGGATAGAGCGGGTGGGGGAAGCGGGCGACGTCGCCCGCCGCCGCGATGCGGGGGTCGGGCGCGTCTGCCGCGTCGAGGACGTAGCCCTGCGCGTCGCAATCGATCCCGCCCGCGTCGAAGGCGAGGCCCGAGCCTTCGAGCCAGGCGGTGTTGCGCACCGCCCCGAGGGCCACCACCACCACGTCCGCCGCGATGACGCTGCCGTCATCGAGGCGGGCTCGCACGACGCGGCCGGTGCCGTCATCCTCCAGGGCCTCGACCTTCACCCCGCTGCGCAGGGTGGTGCCGAGGCGCTCGTGCAGGGCTCCCACCACCGCGCCGAGATGCTGGCCGAGCACCCGGGCGAGCAGGGTCGGCCCGGTCTCCGCCAGGGTGACCGGCAGGCCGAGGGTCCGGCACGCGGCCGCGACCTCGCAGCCGATGAAGCCGCCGCCGATGATCAGGACGTGGCCGGGGCCGGCGGCGAGATCGCGCCGCAGGGCCTCTGCCTCGTCGCGGCCCCGCAGGGTGTGGACGCCCCGGAACGCCGCCTGCGCGGAATCGCGCCAGGGCCGGGCCGAGGCGCCGGTGGCGATCAGGAGACGGTCGTAGGGCAGGGTCTCGCCGCTCGCCAGGGTGAGGAGCCGGCGGGTCCGGTCGAGATGCGTGGCGGGAGTCCCGAGGCGCCAGTCGGCCTCCAGCGCGACGAGGTTCGGCAGGGTCGTGGCGTCGGCGGCGACCTCGCCGGTCAGCACGGCCTTCGACAGGGGCGGCCGGTCATAGGGGCGATGGGGTTCGGCCCCCACGATGGTCAGGGGGCCGGCGAAGCCCGCCTCTCGCAGGGCCTCGGCGCCGCGAAGGCCGGCGAGCGAGGCGCCCACCACCACGACCCGCGTCTCGGCATCGCTCATCGACGGGCAGCCCCGGCATCCTCGACGCGGATGGCCTGGACCGGGCAGGCGATGCGGGCGCGCTCGATGTCGTCGCGGGCGCCGGCGGACGGGGCGGGATCGTAGTGCAGCGCCTCGCGGCCCTTCAGCACGAAATGGTCCGGCGCCGCATAGCAGCACTGGGCATAGGCCTGGCAGAGGTTGAGGTCGACCGTGACCCGGAGTCCGCCGGCGGAATGGCGGGCATCGGGCGGGGAGGCTGCGGGTTCGGGAACGTCGGTCATGCTTGCGCAATGGACCCGACCCGGCCGGGGTTCCGCCCCGGGGGCGTGGTTACAGGACGCGGTGCATCACCAGGGCATCGACCAGGCCGAGATCCGGGTGCCGGAACACCCCCGGCAGGCGACCGACCTGGGCAAAGCCGAGGCTCGTCCACAGGGCGACCGCGCGGGTGTTGGTGGCCACCACGAAGTTGAACTGCATCGCGGTAAAGCCGGCGGCACGGGCGGTGTCGAGGGCGTGTGCGCCCATGGTCCGGGCAACGCCGCGCCCGGTGGCGTCGGGCCGGGTCATGAAACTCGCATTGGCCACGTGGTCTCCCCCGCCCGCCTGATTCGCTCGCAGGGTGTAGGTGCCGAGGATATCGCCCTCCGCTTCGGCGACCAGAACCCGGTGGGCGGGTGCGAACCAGTAGGCCAGCATCGCCGCCCGGCTGCCGTCGCGGGGCAGCGCGTAGGTCTCGCCGGCGCGGATCGTCGGTTCGAGGATCGCCCAGACGACGTCGGCATCGGCGGGGCCGGCCGGTCGGATCGTGATCGTCATCGCGCGGGCTCCCGGTGGGTGGTCAGGAATGCAGTGGGCAGATCGGCCGCGCTCGCGGACGGCCCTCGATCGCCACGATGCGGCAGGAAACTGGCTGCGACCGGGCCGATACCGGTTCCGCGTGAACGCCTCGGATGCGGGTGCAGGCGAAAAGGGCTGGGATGTCTGCGGGGTCTCCTCCCCGGTGGATTGGGGGCAGGCCTGAGATCCGTCGAGCTTATGGGGAGGCGGTGGATGGGTGTCTCACAGCCGGCGAGGCCAGCGGAGCGACCCCCACTCCTAACCTCCCCCACAGGGGGGAGAGGGACGCGTCGAGCTCTTGAAGACGCGGAGTTGCCAATCCGGTAGCCTGCCGAGAATAGCCTTCCCATAGAAGGGGAGCCGGTGCACCGCGAACTCACCTGGAATGACCACCAGCCCACTGTCCTGATCGACGGTCGCCTCGTCAGAACCGTGTCGATCGGGTCATCCGAACGGGAAACGAGCACGGCACACCAAACCGTCCGCGGCGATCGGCGGGACGACGTCCGTGATCCGCGAGACCGATGCGTCACGGTGATGCGTCCGTGCCACACCGAGCGGCCAAGCGCGGCGGGCTGCGACATCGCGATTGTAATACTATTACACTTCGGCCACGAAACATTATAACGTTTGTGTGTGAGGCGAGATGCGCGTTCAGCGATCAAGGACAGTTCTGGCCGGCGCGATGCTGGCGGGAGCCGGGATGACGGTTCAGCCGGCCGGCGCGCAGCAGGCGCAGGCGACCCTGGAAGAACTCAGCGTCACCTCGCCGAGCCCGATCGTGACCCGTCCCGTGACGGGTCCCATCTCCGGGCCGCCCATCGGCGTGCTGCCCGTCGTCACCAACACCTTCTCGCCGGTCACGGTCGTGACGGCCGAGCAGATCGCCCGCGACCAACCGCGCACCCTGGGCGACGCCCTGTTCGACCGGCCCGGCATCTCGGGCACGAGCTACGCGCCCGGCGCGGCCAACCGCCCGATCATCCGCGGCCTCGACAACAACCGGGTCCGTATCCAGGAGAACGGCGTCGGCATCCAGGACGTCTCCGAACTCGGCGAGGATCACGGCGTCCCGATCAACCCGCTGGTGGCCAACCGCATCGAGGTGATCCGCGGGCCGGCCTCCCTGCGCTTCGGCTCGCAGGCGATCGGCGGCGTGGTCAGCGCCGAGAACAACCGGGTGCCGACCTACATTCCGGCCAACGGCGTGTCGGGCTCGGCCACCACCGGCTACTCCTCGGTGGACAATGGCCGCCTCGCCGCCGTGACGGTGGATGGCGGATCGGGCAACGTCGCGGTCCATGCCGACGGCTTCCGCACCGCCGCCGACAGCTACGCCATTCCGGGCGGCATCCAGCGCAACTCGGCCAACGAGAGCCAGGGCGGCGCGGTCGGCATGTCGTTCATCGGCGAGCGCGGCTTCGTCGGCCTGTCCTACAGCCATTACGACGCGGTCTATCAGATCCCCGGCGCCGACGCCGCCGAGAGCCGCACCCGCCTCGATCCGCGACAGGACCGCCTGCTGGCTCGGGGTGAGTACCGCCCCGTCGAGGGACCGATCGCGGCCGTGCGCTTCTGGCTCGGCGGGTCGGTCTATCGCCATGACGAGATCGGCATCGGCGAGAACGGGGTCGACGGCATCCAGGCCACCTTCAAGAACCGCGAGGCAGAGGGACGCGTCGAGCTCCAGCACGTGCCCGTCGCCCTGCCGTTCGGCACACTCACGGGCGCCCTCGGTATTCAGGCCGGCCGGCGCACCCTCGGGACGGCCGGCGAGGCCGGCGGGTTGCTGGCCCCGACCGATTCCCGCAGCAATGCGGTCTACCTGTTCGAGGAACTGGCGGTGGGCGGCGGCCTGCGCTTCCAGGCGGCCGGCCGCATCGAGGGCGACCGCGCCACCGGCACCGCCACGGCGTTCCCCGGCGACTACCTGCCGGTGGAGGGCGAGGAGCCCCTGGCCTTCGGGCGCCGCCGCAAGTTCGCCCCGAAGAGCGCCAGCTTCGGCGTCCTGCAGGACCTGCCTTACGGCTTCGTGGCGAGCGTCAACGGCTCGTTCGTCGAGCGGGCGCCGACCGCTTACGAACTCTATTCGCGCGGCGCGCATGACGCGACCGAGACCTTCGAGATCGGCAGCTCGACTCTGAAGAAGGAGCTGGCCCGCACGGTGGAAGCCAGCATCCGCCGGGCCGAGGGGCCGCTGCGCCTCGACGCGACCGGCTACTTCACCCGCTATACCGGGTTCATCTACAAGCGCGATACCGGCACTCGCTGCGGCGACGATTTCGCCTCGTGCGGCAGCGACGACGAGTTGCAGCAGATCGTCTACTCTCAGCGCAACGCCACCTTCTACGGCGCCGAGATCGGCGCGCAGCTCGACCTGATCCGGGTGGGCAACGGTTTTGCCGGCCTCGACGCGCAGTATGATTTCGTGCGTGCCCAGTTCGACGACGGCACCTTCGTGCCGCGCATCCCGCCCCACCGCCTCGGCGGCGGTCTGTTCGTGCGGGCCGACGGCTGGTTCGCCCGGGTGAACCTGCTCCATGCCTTCGCCCATACCGAGATCGCCCCGATCGAGACCGTCACGCCGGGCTACGACGACCTGCGGGCGGAGGTCAGCTACACCAAGCCCCTCGATCCGCGCCTCTACGGCATGAGCGAGGTGACCCTCGGCCTCCAGGGCCGCAACCTGCTCGACGATCGCATCCGCAACTCGGCCTCGTTCAAGAAGGACGAAATCCTGCTGCCGGGCCGCAACGTCAGGCTGTTCCTGACCGCCCGGTTCTGACGGCCCTCTTGTGATGGCCTTCTTCCGCCGGTCTTGGTCTCAACCTGGACACGCGAAGATAAAGGCCGACGTGTCGACGCGGGCGTGCTAGAAGAACCCAACCCCGCACGACCCCGTGTCCTGGGCAACTCCATGAGGCCCAAGTGGCTAACGCGTTCAAGAGCGGTGCGTCGCAATCGCGCTCGACCAATGACTTCAACGAGCGCGCCAAGCAGCTGTCCGAGCGGCTGGGTGCGATCGAGAAGCCGATCCAGATGAAGCGCGGAAACGCGCCGCGCCGGACCTTCAAGGCCGGTCCGCGTCCTGAGGAAGAGACCAGCGAGCAGGCCGAGCCGCAGACCGAGGGCAACGAGGGCCAGGAGGTCGAAGAATCGGAGGTTGCGGATTCGGAGACCGAAGACCGCGAGACCGAAGATCACAAGGGCGCCTGATCGCGACCGGTTCGCATCGCCCGCTGCCGGGCGGTGCCGAAACGACAGAAGGGCCGGCGAGGGATCGCCGGCCCTTCTGTCGTTTCGGGGTGATGTCGGCCCGGAGCGGCGTGCCGGCCCGGAACCAAATGTCGGCCGATTGCCGGATGTCAGCGGCGGGCTTTGGCCTTGCGGGCCGCGTAGCGGGCATCGCGGGCCGCTTTCTTCTCGGCAAGTTCCGCCGCCTTGCGCTCGGCGGCGGCCAGAGCCTCGGCCTCCTCGCGGGCGATCTGGGCGGCGAGTTCCGCCTCCTCGCGCGCGCGCTTGGCCTCGGCTGCGGCCTTCTCGGCAGCGATCCGGGCGGCTTCCCGCTCCCGGGCGCGCTCCTCGCGGGCGCGAGCCACCTCGGCGCGGGCCTGGGCCTTGGCGATCATCTCCGGATCGTCGGCCGGCGGGCGGGCCTTGAATTTTTCCAGCAGCATCTGCTTGGCGCTGAGGGAGTTCTTACGGCGGTCGTCGAAATTCCGATAGTCGAAGGCGCCCATCTGACCTTTCTCATGTGGTGAGTCGCCCGCATCCGGCGTGGTGCACGCGCGGCATGGGGCCGTGGGGGAATGATCGTTTCGGGTGTTTCAAATCGCAGCAGCCCCATGCCTGAGGGACTGGCGGGAATCAACAGAAGCCGCCCATGGGCGAGCGGCTTCTGACAGCTTGTTGAAACGATGCCTCAGTAGTTCGGCATCGCAGCGCCGAAATTCAACCGATGCGGCTCACGCCGCAAGTCGGTCGATGCGGCTCACGCCGCCTGGAGGTTGCCGGCCGACTGCTTGCCGGTGCGGCGGTCGCTCTCGATCTCGTAGGACACCTTCTGTCCCTCGATGAGGTTGCGCATGCCGGCGCGCTCCACGGCCGAGATGTGGACGAACACGTCCTTGCCGCCATCATCCGGCTGGATGAAGCCGTAGCCCTTGGTCTCGTTGAACCATTTCACGGTGCCCGTGCTCATGGGAATCCTCCTGAAGCGTTTTGGGGTGGAGCGTGATCTTGCCTGCCATCGGCTGCCCGGCACCCGCGCGATCTCGCACGGGCACCCGAGGCGCAGGGTCTTCGAATGGGATTGCGATCGCAGCGGCATCCGTGGACGGGCCTGGCGGGCAGGCTCGACGCAATGACGAATGTGCTACCCGGTGGGAACCGGCCATGGAGCGATGGGGTCAAAATTCGGAAGCCTGCGACGGGAGGACAAGGCGCTGGCGTGAATCGGGTTCCCTCGCCGATCGACGAAAGCGCATCCCGCCACAGGGGCTTACGCGATCGCGCCTTGCTGAACGGGATTCGCCAGACCGGGTTTGCGAACCGGTGGAGGACGGGGACGGCGGCATCACGTCCGGGCGAGGTGGGGGGTGACGCGGTTGCTGCCACGCCGCCGCATCGATAGGTTGACGGCCTTCACGATCTGGCCCGAACGGGCTTTCGAAGGCCGCCATGGCCTTAACGTCTTGGAGAGGGCGGCGCCCGATCCTGGGTCCGTGCGGTCGGGGCGGAGGTGGAATGACGGGGTCCGTGAGTCAGCGACGATGCATCCGGGGACCGACGCGGGGCTCAAAGCGGGGCCTGATGCCGGGCCCGGTCGGGAACAGCCATTCGTGACGCGGATTCGGGGGCGGGTTCGACACGTGACGCTGCTGAGGCTGGCGCGCGCCGCCTGGCCGCTGGCCGCCGGTCTCACCGGGGCGGGCGGGGCTGCCGTGCCGGCGGCGGCCTTCGACCTGTTCGGGCTGTTCGGCTCCGAGGAGGAGCCGCCGGCGCCGAGCGCCGCGGCCCTGCCCTACACGGTGAAGATCTCCGGCATCGACGATGACGACGTCCTGCGGGCGCTGCAGGACACCTCGACCCTCTATCGCCTGCGCCAGGAAGCGCCGCCGGACGGCGAGGGCCTGGTCCGCCGGGCGGAGGCCGACCAGCGCCGCCTCGCCGACGTGCTGTCCGGCTACGGCTATTACCAGGGCACGGTGACGATCCGCATCGACGGCGTGGTGCTGGCCGGCGAGCCGAGCGTCGTCCCGGCCGCCCGCGCGGCGGAGGCGTCGCGCGCCCGCGCCCTGGTTCCGGTCAAGATCGTGGTCGATCCCGGCCCGCTCTACACCCTGCGCTCGATCGCAGCCCGCGACCTCCGGGGCAACCCGTTCCCCGAGGAGATCCTGCCGGAGCGCTTCACCCGTGTCGGCGCCGACGTGCCGGCCCGCTCGGCCACCGTGCTGGCCCGCGAGGCGAAGATCGTCGACCGCTTCCGGGCGCTGGGCCATCCCTTCGCCAAGGCGGCCGCGCGCGATCCCGTCGTGGACGACGCCGCCCACGTCATGGACGTGACCTACACCATCGATCCGGGTCCGATCGCCGGCCTCGGCGAGGTCGCGGTGCGCGGCACCAAGGACATCGATCCGGCGGTGGTGCGCTCGTTCATCTACGCCGAGCCGGGCGATCCCTACTCGCCCAAGGCGGTTTCCGACATTCGCCGCTCGGTCGCCAAGGTCGAGGGCCTCGGCTCGATCCGGGTGCGCGAGGGCGAGACCCTCGACCCCTCCGGCAACCTGCCGATCTTCGTCGACGTCACGGAACGCGAGAAGAACCTGATCGGCGTCGCGGCCCGCTACTCCACCGTCGATGGACCGGGCATCCGGGCCTATTACGCCAACCGCAATCTGTTCGGCGGCGGCGAGACCTTCCGGGTCGATGCCGACATCTACTATCTGGGCAACGATCTCTACGCCAAGCAGCGCAAGGCCGCCGGTATCGATTCGAACGGCCTCGGCGGGCGGCTCTCGGCCACCTTCGTCAAGCCGGCCCTGTGGGGCACCCGCAACGATTTCATCGCCAACGTCTTCGCGGGCCGCGAGGCGCAGCAATCCTACGTCAGCGACGCGGCCGGCGGCACGGTGGCCCTGCGCCACCGCTTCTCCGACACCTTCTTCGCCCAGGTCGGCCTCGACGGACAGGCGGGGCGCTCGCAGGATGCCCTCGGCAAGGTCGATTACCGCCTCATCGGCGTGCCGGTCTCGGTGTCCTACGATTCCACCGACAACCTGCTCGATCCGACCGAGGGCGTGCGCCTGACCGCCTCGGCGACGCCCTATGCGGGCATCCTCGGCTCCGACCCGTCGATCTTCGTCGCCAAGGCGCAGGGCTCGACCTACTACGCCTTCGACGACGAGGCCCGCTACATCCTGGCCGGCCGCATCGGCTTCGGCTCGATCTCGGGGGCCAGCCTCGAGGATATCCCGGCCAATATCCGCTTCTTCGCCGGCGGCGGCGGCTCGGTGCGCGGCTTCCCCTATCGGACGCTTGGGCCGCGCGGACCTTTCAACCTGCCGATCGGCGGCCGCAGCCTGCTCGAAGCTTCGGTTGAGGCGCGCATCAAGGTCACCGACACGATCGGGGTGGTGCCGTTCATCGACGCCGGCACGGCCTTCGCCGGCAGCGTCCCCGACTTCGACGAGCGCATCCGCTACGCGGTCGGCCTGGGCCTGCGCTACTACACCGGCATCGGCCCGATCCGGGTCGACGTCGCCTTCCCGATGGACCGCATCAAGGGCAACCGCGAGCGCCCCGTGGCCCTGTACATCAGCCTGGGACAGTCCTTTTGATGGGATTTCGGAAGCGTTCCCATGCGGGGATCTCGATCGCGTGGATAGCGACCCTCTCCCCTCTGCGGGCGAGGGTGCCTGCGGGGCAGGCGGGAGAGGGGGCGCCCTGTCCGGACACGTCGCTCCCTTCTCCCGACCCGCTCCGCGGGTCACCCTCCCTCGCAAGGAGGGGCGGGAAAGCGCGCCTCCTCGCCGCCACCCTGTGCCTGTCCGTCTTCGCCGCGACGCCCGCCACCCTCACCCGTGCCGATGACGGCGAGAAGACCGTGCTGGGCGGCCTGCTGTCGAAGGCCCTGTCGACGCCGGGGTCGCGGGTCGCCATCGGGGCGGTGGACGGTGCCCTGTCGTCGGACGCCACCATCCGCGACGTGGCGATCAGCGACGCCAACGGCGTCTGGCTGAAGCTCGACCGGGCGCGCCTGGTATGGCGCCGCCTGGCGCTCCTGTCGGGCCGCCTGGAGGTGGAGAGCCTGGAAGTCGGGCGCCTCGAAGTGCTGCGCCGCCCCCTTCCCGCTCCGGTCTCGGCGACGCCCGAGCCCGACGGGTCGCTGCTGCCCGACCTGCCGGTCAAGGTCGAGATCAAGACGTTCAAGCTCGCCGAACTGATCCTCGGCGAGGCCCTGGCCGGGCAGCCGGCCCGCCTCACCGCCGAGGGCCGGGCCAAGCTCGGTGCCCCGTCCGAGGGCCTCGACCTCGACGTCTCCGTGCGCCGCCTCGACGCCGAGGGCCGGTTCGGCGCCCGGTTGCTGTTCGTGCCGAAGGGCGAGATTCTGGAGTTGAAGACCACCCTGGTGGAGCCCGCCGGCGGGCTCCTGTCCAAGGCCGCCAACCTGCCGGGGACGCCGGCGATCAATCTCGACCTCGACGGGCGCGGCAGCCTCGACGCCTGGAATGCCCGCCTCGACTTCGATGCCGGCCCCGATCTCGGCGCCCGGGGCACCGCCCGCATCTCCCGCATCGGTGCGGAGCGCCGGCTCGCCCTCGACCTCGCCTCGCGGATCGAGGGGCTGCTGCCCGGCCCGGCCGCGGCGATCTTCTCCGGCACGACCAAGCTCGACGGTGGCCTGCGCTTTTCCGACAGCGGCGCCTTCGGCATCGACCGCCTGGAACTCGCCTCGCGCACCGCCCGCCTCGAGGCCCGGGGTACCCTGACCGCCGATCGGGTCGCCGACTTCCTCGTCTCCGCCCGCGCCGTGCCCACCGAGGGCGGCGTCACCAAGGCGGCGGATGCCGAACTCGACACCCTGGTGTTCGACGGCAGCCTGAAGGGACCGATCGCGCGTCCCATCGTCAACGGCACCCTCAAGGCCGCGGGCCTGCGCGCCGGCGGCTCGGCCCTGGAGCGGATCGACGCCGCTCTGTCGATGGTGCCGGCCGGCACCGACCCGGCGGCCGCGCGCTTCGCGCTTTCCGCCGACGCCAAGGTCGACGGCCTGCGCCTCGCCGATCCGGCCCTGCGCCGGGCCATCGGATCGCGGGCCGGATTGACCTTCCGCGGCACGCTGCAGCCCGACGGCGTCGTCGATGTCGCCGCGTTCACGCTCGACGGGCCGACGGCCCGCGCGACCTATGCCGGCAAGGTCGGGCAGAACACCCTCACGGGCACGCTCGACGCGGCCCTGTCCGATCTCGCGGCCTTCTCGGAGGTGGCCGGGCGGCCGCTCTCCGGCACCCTGACGGCGCGGGCGGCGCTGAGCGGCGATCCGGCCCGCAAGGCGGTCAATGCCGATGTGGATCTGCGCACCTCGGGCCTCGTCCTGTCGTTGCCGGCCCTCGACCGCACGCTCGGTCCCTCGCCGCGCTTCAGCGGCCGCCTGTCTCAGGTCTATGACGGCTACGCCTTCGACAATGCCCGCTTCGAGGGGGCCGAGATCGTCGGCCGCCTGGAGGGGCGCGCCACCGCGCGCCTGGCCGACGCCAAGCTGGTGGTCGACCTGAAGGACCTCTCGACCCTCGACCCGAAGCTCGCCGGCCGCGCGCTCCTCGACGGACGCCTCACCGGCACCCTGGAGAAGCCCGACCTCAAAGCCACGCTCACCACCGACGACGCCCGCGCCCTCGGGCGGCCCCTGCGCGACCTCCGGGTCGAGACGGCGCTGACGGACATCACCGGCACCCTCGACGGCACCCTGCGGGTGTCCGGCGAGGTGGGTGGCAAGGCCCTGCGCGGCGATGCCCACGTGGCCCGGCCGTCGCCCGATGCCTGGATCCTCGACCGCCTCGCCTTCGGCCTCGGCTCCGTCGCCCTGGACGGCCATGCCGCCCTCGACGCCCGCACCCTTCTCACCGAGGGGGCGCTGGCCCTCAAGGCTGGCAACCTCGACGATCTCGCGCCCCTGGCCCTGACGCCCATGGGCGGCAACGTCGAAGCGGCCATCACCCTGTCCCGCGCGGGCGGGCGCCAGGATGCCGCCATCCTGGCGAACGGGGCGTCGCTCCGGTTCGGCGAATTCGGCCTGTCGCGCCTCGACGCCGATCTGAAAGGGCGGGACCTGCTCGGCCGTCCGGTCGTCGACGGGCGGGTCAATGCCGACCGCATCCTCGCCTCCGGGCAGAGCCTCGACACCGTGCGGCTCGTCGCCGTGGGCTCGCCCAGCGCCAGCGACATCACCCTCACGGCCAAAGCCCGGGGCTTCGACCTCGACGGCGCCGCCCGGCTCGTGCCCGGCGAGCGCACGCGCATCGAGCTGGCCCGCTTCTCCGCCGCGCGCGGCGGCGACCGTTTCGCCCTGGCCGGCCCCGCCAGCGTGACCCTCGACGCGGGCTCGGCCGTGATCGACAATCTCGTGGTCGCCGCCGGCAGCGGCCGCCTCAGCCTGTCGGGCCGGGTCGGACAGGCCCTCGACCTCAAGCTCGGTATCCGTAGCCTGCCCCTGGCCCTGGCGCGGATCGCTTCGCCCAACCTCGCCCTGACCGGAACCCTGGACGGCGAGGCCGACTTGCGAGGCTCGGCGAGCCGGCCCGAGGGTCGCTACGCCCTGACGGTCGCCCGCCTCGTCACGCCCGAGACCCGCAAGGCCGGCCTCCCGCCCATCGACGCACGGGCGAGCGGCACGGTGAGCGACGGACGCGCCGGCATCGACGGACGGGTGTCCGCCGGGCGCGGGGCCGAGATGACGGTGACGGGCTCCCTGCCGGTGGCGCCGGGCGAGGCCCTGGCGGTGAAGCTGCGCGGGACCCTCGACGCGGCGCTCGCCAACAGCTTCCTCAGCGTCGGCGGTCAGCGGGTCGCCGGCCGCATCGCCCTCGATGCCGGCGTGGCCGGCACCCTCGCGGCCCCCCGGGCCGAGGGCAGCGCCACCCTGACGGGTGGTTCCTTCACCGACCCGCTCCAGGGCATCCGCCTCACCAACATCGAGGGCCGGGTGACCGGGCGCGGGGACACCCTGGTGGTGGAGCGCCTGACCGCCCTGACCCGCAACGGCGGCAGCCTGCGCGGCGACGGCAAGGTGGCGCTCGATCCCGCCGCCGGCTTCCCCGGCTCCATCCGGGTGATGGCCGAGCGCGCCGAACTGGTCTCCAGCCCGCTGATGACGGCGGTGGCGAGCCTCAATCTCGCGCTGACGGGGCCGCTGGCCCGGACGCCGAAGGTGGCCGGCCGCATCGACCTCGTCTCGGTCGACGTCTCGGTGCCGGACCGCCTGCCCGCCACGGTGCAGCCCCTGCCCGAGATCCGCCGGGTCAACACGCCGCCGGACGTCCGCGCCCGCCTCGCCGCGCGCGCCGACCGCCGCGCCAAGATCGCGGCCCTGGGCCGCAAGGGCAAGGCCGCCGCGCCCTTCGACGCCACCCTCGACGTGGCGGTGAACGCGCCCAACCGCATCTTCGTGCGCGGCCGCGGCATCGATGCCGAACTCGGCGGATCGCTCCGGCTGACCGGCTCCTCGCGCGACCCCGTCGCCACCGGCGATTTCGAGATGCGGCGCGGCCGCCTCAGCGTGGTCGGCCAGCGCCTCGACTTCACCCGCGGGCGCCTGGTTTTCGGCGGCGAGATCGCTACCCCCGACCTCGACTTCGTCGCCGAGACCAAGGCCGCCGAGGTCACGGCGCGCATCGCCGTCACCGGGCCGGCCAACCAGCCGAGCTTCCTGCTCACATCGGACCCGAGCCTGCCGCAGGACGAGGTGCTGTCGCGCCTGCTGTTCAAGAAGGCTTCGGGTGGCCTATCGCCGTTCCAGGCGCTGCAGCTGGCGCAGGCGGTGGCGCAGTTCTCGGGCGGGGCCGGCGGCGTGGACGTGTTCGAGCAGGCCCGCAAGGGCCTGGGGCTCGACAGCCTCGACGTTTCCACGGGCGCCAGCGGCGGACCGGCACTCGGCGCCTCGCGCTATCTCAGCGACCGCCTCAGCGTCGGCGTGAAGGCCGGCGCCAAGCCGGCCGATACGGCGGCGACGGTGGATTACGACGTGACCCGGCGCATCAAGATCCAGGGCGAGGCCGGCAGCGACGGCCGCACGGCGGTGGGTGTCGGCGCCGAGTGGGAATACTGAGCCTCAGCGCATCAGCCCGAACGCATCAGCCCGAACGCATTAGCCTCAGCGCATCACCCAGAGTGCCTGGCCGAACCGGCTCATCGGCTCGTGGAAATGGGTGACGAGAACGATCGCCCACAGCGTGCCGAGAAGCGTGGTGAGGCCGAGCAGGATCACCTCGCCGGATTCGTGCAGCCGCAGGAAGCGACGGGCGACGGAGGAGGACATGGAGGGAGAAACGGGATCGTGCGCGCGGTTGGCCATTGCGTCTCCAGAGCGGGTTTGATCTGACGTGTCCCGCCGCAAGGCATGGGCCAGCCTGTGTTCGAGACCCGGCTTTCGCCGGCCTCTCGTGCAACCGTGAAGGCTGCGGCTCGCCCGTCCCCCCACTCCGTCAGGACACGCCCAATCCCGTGACCGCCGCATCCCTGCTGATCTACCCGGATCCCGGCTTGCGCCGTGTCGCGGAGCCTGTCCTGCACGTCGACGAGGCCTTACGGGCCGCCGCCCGCGACCTCGAGGCGGTGATGCTGGCGGTTTCGGCCCTTGGGCTGACCCTGCCGCATATCGGTCGCCCGCAGCGCCTCGTGCTGCTGCGGATGGAGCCGGGCGAGCCGGTGACCGCCTACGTCAACCCCGAGATCGTCTGGGCCTCGCCGGAGCGTGGCCCGCAAACGGAGGGGAGCGTGTCGATGCCGGGGGTGATGGAGGTGGTCGATCGCGCCGTGCGGGTCCGGGTCCGCTACCGCGACCTCGACGGGACGGAGCGGGAAGAGGAGGCGGAGGGGTTCCGGGCGGCCTGCCTGCAGCACGAGATCGATCAGCTCGACGGCGTCTTCTGGATCGAGCGCCTGTCCCGCTTGCGCCGCGAGCGCGCGATCAAGCGCTTCGCCAAGCTGCGCCGAGCCGGTGCCTGAGGCCGATCGTGGCTCGGATTCGGCCGCCATGCGTTATCGCACGGCAGCGGAACGCCCCTTCCCCCTGTTGAGCGCCGCTCGCGCGCAGATCGGCCCGATAGACCCGATGCGATTTCTCCTGCTCGTCCTCGCCCTCGGCGCCGTCGTGCCGTTCGGTGCCTCGGCCGCACCGGCCGCGGCGGTGGCGCCGCCCCCGGCCATCGGCTGCCCGTCGCTGGCCAATCTGCGCCTGCTTCTGCGGCAGGCGAAGAACGATGCCGGCGCGGCCGCCGCGATGCTGGCCGACGACAAGGCCGATCACCTCGGCTGCGCCGTCGTCGCCCGTGAGACGGTCTCGAGGATCGCGGAGCACCTCTCGCTCAACGGCAACGCCTACGATTGCCTGACCCTGCGGACCACCGCCATCTGCCAATGGGTGGTGGCCGGCACGGTTGCGCCGGCCGGCGCTACGCCGGGCAAATCCCGATCCGGCGACAAGGGGCGTGCCCCGGAGAAAGCCACACCTCCCGAGAAAGCCGCGCCACCGGAGAAAGCCCGCCGATGATTCGTCCCTGTCTGTTCGCGAGCTTTCTCGTTCTGGGAGCCACCGGCGTGGCGGAGCCGGCCCGGGCCGCCGAAACGACCGATGTCATCGGCTGCGACACCCTGGTCGAGCTTCGGGTTCTGATGGCACGGGGCGATCACGCAGCGATCGAAGCCGCTCTTCCCGGCCATCCGGGCTGCCGCCGGATCGCACGGGCTCGGATCGGGGCGGCGGAGCATCGCGCCATGGTCGGCGGTGCCCCGTTCGAATGCCTCGCCGTCACGCAGGCGAGTGCGTGCGCGTGGATTCTGCCATAAGTTGAAGCCGGCCGCGCGTCTGGACGGGACGACGCGAGACCAGACCATGAGGGGATGTATGTCGGGACCGATACGAGCGCGCGGTGTGGGGATCTTGGGCGGCGTGAGCCTTGCCGTGGCGGTGGCGACGACGGGGGCGCTGGCCCAGGGCGCCTCGACGCCGATCCAGAGCCCGCAGGACGCGGCCTGCCGCGACGAGGCCCGCGACAAGGTGTTCTCCACCCCCGATCCGAAGGGCCTCGGCCTCTACGCCATCGGTCGTCAGCTCTACTTCGCCTGCATGAAGCGCAATCCGGCCGCACCGCGCCGGCGGGAACGGCCCCGGACCTAGCGCCGAGGCCTCATGACGCCCCGGCGGGTCGAAATCAGACGCTGAGCGGGGCGCCGATGCGGGCGCGCAGGACGTGCCGAAGGTTCTCGTTGGCGGTGGTGTCGGCATCCAGGGCCGACATCAGGCGGAGCAGGCGGCTGATCGGCGTGGTCCGGTCCTGGACCGCCGCATCGATCAGGGAGTGGAGGGGCGCCTGCTCGCAGGGCATCTGAGAGGTCGGGTTCGTCTGGGCCGGCTGGGGCATGGTCCGCGGATCCGTTGCGTGATCGGACGCGATCACGGCCGGCTCGCTACGCCATCATTTGACGGGGCGCCAGAGTTTTTTGCCATCTATCCATAGCCGGCACGCAATCCTGTCCTGCGCACCGGAACAAACACGGATCAAGTGGGAAATGTGTGGATCGCTGCAGATCCCGCACCGCCTGTGACCCGGATGCCGGCTCAGGCGATGCGAATCGACCTCACCGTGCCAGGGGAGAATCCCGGTAGCCGTCGAGGAGATCCTGCGGGTCCCGGTAGAGGGCGATGCAGCCCGCCGCGCTCAGACCCGCCTCGGGAAATCCCCCGCACAGCACGCCGACGGTGCGCAGCCCGGCCTTGTTCGCGGCCTCGGCATCGTAGGGCGTATCGCCGATGACGATCGCCGCCTCGGCCGAGAGCGGCGCCAGCTTTGTCAGGGCAGCCTGAAAGATGTCGGGGAACGGCTTCGAGCGCTCGACGTCGTCGGAGCTGACGACGACGTCGGTCAGATCCTCGATCTCGAGGAGCGACTGATAATGCGCGACCTCGCTGCCCTTGCCGGACGAGGCCAGGGCCAGGGTGATCCCCTCCCCCTTTAGGTGCTGGAACAGGGCGCGAACGCCCGGAAACGGCTTCACCTTCGGCAGGTAGTCGCGCTTGAACAGGTCCGAGCGATAGGCCTCGATCGCCTCGCCTTCACGCTCCACCCGCTCCGCGTCGAGGAACACCGGCAGGAGCTGGTCGCCGCCCTTGCCGATCTGGCTCCGGGCCTGGTCTTGCGAGACGGTCACGCCGAAATGCGCGAAGGCGTCGACCCAGGCCTGGGCGTGGAGATCGACGCTGTCGAGCAAGGTCCCGTCGATATCGAAGATCACCGCCCGCACGGTCTTGGTCATCACGTCGTCCCGGTCCCGAAGCCGGCCTCCGGCCGACCAGCCGAGGCACCGGGGGCGAACGGGTGATGATCCCGACTGTTCCGCCGCCGCCTCGGTTTTCCGGGGCGTGCGGGGCGGGTCTAGCGCGGAAAGATGTGCAGGCCGTCGTCGGGCAGGAGATTGCGGGCCGGACCGCCGGTCTGCTGGCCGCGGCCCTGCTGGTAATAGGGCAACTCCGGGCGCCGGTCGTTGTCGCCGCCCGAATCGTACTCGTAGGGCCGGCTCCAGGGGGCACGGCCGCCGACGCCGCCGGTGCTGTCGACATCGAGGATCACCGGGCCGTCCCGCAGGGGGCCGGGACCCGCCACGGCGCCGATCGGAAGGCCCGCGATGCTGAGGGCCAGGAGGGTCGAGAGGGTGGTCTTCATGATGCCTCGTGGAGACAGGAGGGTGCGCGCAACCGGCCGGCGCATCGCCGTCTTGACGCGGTCAACGGTCAAGGTTCCGCTTCGTTCCGCCGCAGAGGCGGGGCCGCGACGGATACGAAAAAACCCGCTCCCCCAGGGGAAGCGGGCTTTTGCTCTCATCGCAGTCCGAGAAGCCTCGGGCGAAGCTCAGTGCACCGTGGCGACGCTCTCGGCACCGAGGTGACGGGCGGATGCACGGGGCGCCCGGGTTGCGGCACTCTTGGTGGAAGCGCTCTTCGTCGTGCCGGCCTTGTCGGCCGCCTGGGTCTTGGATGCAGCAGCCTTTGACGAAGCAGTCTTGGTCGCAGCAGTTTTGGCCGACGCAGTCTTGGACTCCGCCTTCTTCGACGCGGACTTGCCGGCGCCGGCATCCTTCGCCGAGGCCTTGTCCGAGGCTTTGGCGGCCGCCTTGGCCTTGCCCTCGACGGCGGCGCCGGCGCTGCGGCTCCGGCTCGCCTTGGCCTTCAGGGTCCCTGACAGAACTTCGGCCGGGCTGGCCGAAAGGGTCAGATCCGGGGCGACGCTGTGGACCACGGCGATCTCGGAACGCAAGCCGGCCTGCAGCTCGCGCTCGGCGCGCAGCCAGTGGGCCTCGGCCTGGCCGAAGGTCCGGCCCTCGTCCTCCCAGATGAAATAGGCGCGCTCGCGCACCTGATGGTCGAAGGGGTTCATCGCGGTTTCCTCATCCGTGCGGTCCCGTGTGCCGCCGAAGATGAAACCGGATGGTTAAGCCAGCGTTAACCGCGTCCCTTGGCCGAGGGCTCGGACAGGCGGCGGGCATTGGCCTGCACCGTGCGCCGGTAGCCCGCGACCACCCGGGCGGGAGAGCCGCCGGTCGCCATGAGCAGGACCGCCTCGTTGGCGGCCATGATCTTTTCGGTGACCATGCGCTCGGCCTCGATCTGAGCCGCCGCCCCGCCCGCAGTCATCATCGCCAGGCGCAGACCGATCACCTGCTGCGATTCCATCGCCAGCAGGGTCGCATCCATGCCGAGCTTCCACCACGAACCGAACATGCAGCCTCACTCCCAAAGCCAGCGTCAAGCTTCCGTCGGGCCAATCCGTTCCCGCCGCGCTGACGGTCGACTGGGGATCAATCGAACAGGCGGTTCTTCGCGCCCGACCCGCCGAGGCTGATCTTCTTGGCGCCCGATCCGCCGAGGCTGATCTTCTTGGGCGGCGCGGCGGCCGGGCTCGGGACGGCGGGGCGGGCCGGCTTCAGACGGGACTGGCCGTAGACCACGGAGCCGATCTCGTCGGCGACCCGCACCAGATCCTCGCGCTCGCAGGCCCGCGCCACCCGCAGGCCGAGCTGGTGCATGTGGCTCTTGCCGTAGAGGTAGACCGCGAGGCGCGCCCGCGTGGTGGTCGACATGGCGTCGAGAATTTCGGGCAGGTCGTCCTCGTCGGCCCGGTAGACCTGTCCGAGGAGTTCGAGGGAGACCGGGCAATCCGGGTCCGGAACGGCGCCGCTGGTCGGATGGGACTGCGTCATGGAGCGTCTGCCTGTGCGAGGGGTGGTGGGGTCGCGGCCGCGAAACCGGCCGCGATGGGAGTCGGTGCGTCCGCCTCCGGGCGCACCGGAACCGGCGGCGTGGCCGGGCCCAGGGGTGCGAGGCATCCCGTGCAGACGGAGGCGATGGCGATGCGGGACCGTGCCTCGGCCCGCTGCCAGACCGCCTCGCTCCGGGCCCGCGCGGCCCGGGCGATCGCGTCGTCCGAGGTCGCCGCGCCGCCGAGGCCGGTGAGCGACTCGCCGGCGGGACGGATGCGCAGGAACAGCGGTTCCTGGGCCTGGGCCATGCCCGCCGTCGTCACCCCGATAGCAGGCGCGAGGGTCGCGAGGCTACCGGTGATTGCCAGGGCGGTGCGAAAGCTCAGCTGCATCGACTCCTCGATCGGACCTGCATGGATCGGACCTGCGCGCGATGGAGACCGTCGGGGCCCGACCCATGGTTCCGCCGGATAGGGTTAACAGGTGCTGAAGGGAACCGGATGCCGCAGCGGCAGCGCGTCGGCTCGACCCCCGCCGGAGCCACGGCCTAACAGGACGCCATGGAACCCAACGTCTATCTTCTGATGGCCGCCGCCCTGGCGTATTCCGGCTACATGCTCATCGCCATGCGGTCGTAGATCGGAGCGGGAAACCCCCGGTCGCCGGTCGCTCAGGTGCGATCACCCTTCTGGATCACCGCGCAGGCCGTGACCGGGCGACCACCCATCTCCGAGACCGAGCAGGTCACGAGGGCCGCCCCGAGGTCGACCTTGCTGTGGCGCGTCGTCGTGGCCGCCTCGTGGGCCTTGGTGGCCGCTGCGGCGATCGAATCAGCGCCCATCCCCGTCACGGCATGCCCCGCCCGTCCGACCAGCGCGAAATAGCCGGCCGGCAGCGGCGTGCCCTTGTACTGCACGCCGGTGGCCGAGAGGTCGCCGCACGCCAGGGTCATGCCGATGCCGTCGGCGGCGCCGAGTTCGGCGAAATCTGTCGTCCGGTTCACCAGGCGCGCCTGGGTCTCGGCCACGACCCGGTCGATGAGGTCGCCGCAGGAATCAGCCGCGGCGGGGTCGGCCAGGAACAGGGCGGGCACGAGGACGAGGAGGAAGGCGGAGATGGGGGCGCGCATGTCCGTCCATCTAAGGGCCCGCGGCGGCTTGTCGAGCGCGCACGCGCCGATGCCTCCGGCCGCGAATGTCACAGGCGCTTGCGCGGCGGACGCGGACGCCGGAACACCCCCACCACCTCGAGATGGCCGGAATAGGCGAACTGATCGACGGGGGTGACCCGCTCCAGGGTGTAGCCGCCCGCCACCAGGGTGGCGGCGTCGCGTGCGAAGGTGCCGACGTCGCAGGCCACGCCGATGACCAGCGGCACCTTCGATTCGGCGAGGCGGGCCGCCTGGGCACCGGCTCCGGCACGGGGCGGATCGAACACCGCCGCGTCGTAGGCGTCGAGTTCGAGGGGCAGCAGCGGACGGCGGAAGAGGTCGCGGCGCTCGGTGGTCACTTGGCGCAGGCCCGGCACCGCCCGGACCGCCCGGTCGAGGCTCGCCAGCGCGGCGGCATCGCCCTCGACCGCGTGGACGTCGCGGGTCCGGGCCATGGCGAGGCTGAAGGGGCCGCTGCCGGAGAACAGGTCGACCACCCGCTTGGTCTTCTTGTCGAGGGCGGCGATCACCGCTTCGGTCAGGACCGCCTCGCCCGCCTGCGTGGCCTGGAGAAAGCCGCCCGCCGGCGGCACCAGCCGCAGGCCCGCGCTGGCGACCGCCGGCGCGCGGCGCTCCACCAGCACCTCCCCGTGCAGGGACAGGCGCGCGAGATCGAGGTCGTCGGCGAGGCGAACGAGGGCCGCGCGTACCCCCTCGGCGGCCGGGCCGTGGCCCCGGATATCCACGTCGAGGCCGGCTTCGGTGGCAGTGAAGGCGACGTCGAGGGGCTTGCGGCCGTGGCCGAGCGGCGCGCTGAGGGCGATGGCGACCGCCGGGGCCCGGTGCAGGGCCGGGACGGTGATCGGGCAGAGATCGATGGCGACGAGGTCGTGGCTGCGGGCGGCCATGAGGCCGGCCTGGGCGGCCCCCTCGACGGCGCGGACATGCAGGGTCAGGCGGCGCCGGCCCTCGCCCCGCGCGTCGACCACCGGCTCCGGCGCGACAGCCAGCCCCGCCTGTGACAGGGCCTGGAGAAGATGCCCGCGCTTCCAGGCGTGATAGGGCTCGGGTGCCAGGTGCTGGACGGCGCAGCCGCCGCAGGCACCGAAATACGGGCAGAACGGCGCGATCCGGTCGGGCGAGGCCTGCTCCACCGCCACCAGGACGCCGCGCGTGCCGGCGCGTCGGATCGTGACCCGCTCGCCCGGCAGGGCCAGGGCAACGGCGGTGCCGTCCTCGGCCAGCCCGTCGCCGCGCGCGCCGAGGCGGCGGATCTCGAGGGTTTCCACGGGGGACTCGGTCATGCAGTTGGGTCCAAGGGTCTCAAGGTCGGAGGGTCCGAGGCCGGGTTTTCCGAATCCGGGGTTTCCGAAGTCAGGCGCTTCGAAGTGCGCGGTTCCGGACCCAGTCTCGCCCCGATCAGGAACTCGCGGTTGCCGTCGCCGCCGGTGACGGGGGACGGGATCAGCCCCAGCACACGCATCCCGGCGGCGGTGAGCACGGTCTGGATCTCGGCGCAGACGGCGTCGTGGATGGCCGGATCGCGCACGATCCCACCGCGCCCGACCCGCGCCCGACCGGCCTCGAATTGCGGCTTGATCAGCGCTGTGAGCGCCGCGCCGGGGGCGAGCAGCGGCAGGATCGCCGGCAGCACGAGGCGCAGGGAAATGAAGCTGACATCGATCGTACAGAATTCGGGCGCGCGCGGGATCGACGTCCGGTCGAGGGCGCGGATATCGACGCCCTCCAGGCTGGTGACGCGCGGGTCGGTCCGCAGCGACGCGTGCAACTGGTCGCGCCCGACATCGACGGCGTAGACGTGCGAGGCCCCGGCGCGCAGCAGCGCGTCGGTAAAGCCCCCCGTGGAGGCGCCGACATCGAGGCAGACCCGGCCGGCCGGATCGAGCCCGAAGGCGTCGAGGGCGGCGACGAGCTTCACGCCACCGCGGGAAACGAACGGGTGCGGGGCGGTCGCCTCGAGCCGCGCGTCGCGGTCGAGCAGGTCCGAAGCCCGCGCCACCGGCTGGTCGTCCGCCCGCACCAGTCCGGCGGCGATGGCGGCCTGGGCCCGGGCCCGGCTCTCGAACACACCCCGCTCGACCAGCAGGCGGTCGGCCCTCAGCCGGTCCCGATTCATCACCCCATCCAACGCACTGACATCCCGCCGGCCTCCGGGCCGTTTCTTCCCGCTACACCACAACATCCCGGGGGCGAACGAAATTCGTGACGATTTCGGTCGCCCTTCCGGGGCGCTCTGCGCCATAGACGTGGAGGGGATGCGACTCAGGTCGCGCGCGGAACGGTTGCGCTGGACCGGGTTTGTGCCCGGACGCAGGAGCCGAGCGGTCCGTCGCGGGCGACGGATTCGATCCGCGCCGGATCTCGGTCGAGACATAGGACGAGTCATGGGTGTGACGGAGGAATTGGGTGTGCCGCAGGAAGCGGGTGTGCCGCAGCAATCGGATGTGCCGCAGGAAATCGAGCTGAAGCTGCAGTGCGAGGCGGGCGACCTCGCCGAGCTGAGCCGGCACCCGTTCCTCCAGGATTCGCCTCAGGATGCCGCGTCCGACCAGGACGCGCCGCGCCCGGAGACCGCTCTCCTCACCTCGACCTATTTCGACACGGCTGAGGGCGACCTGCGTGCCGCCGGCCTGACCCTGCGCGTGCGCCGCGACGGCGACCGATTCGTCCAGACCGTGAAGGCCGCCTCGGCGGGAGCGGGGCTGTTCGACCGGGCCGAGTGGGAGATGCCCGTCGCGGACGAGGCTCCGGATCTCGCGGTTCTCGGCGACACGCCGGTGCCCGCCGTGCTGGAGGCCGCCTCCGACGCCCACCTCGCGCCCGCCTTCGTCACCCGCGTCGAGCGGCGCACCCGCATCGTGCGCTACGGGGCTTCGCGCATCGAGGCCGCGTTCGACGAGGGCCGGATCGAGACCCGGAACGGCGACGCACCCCTGTGGGAGCTGGAACTCGAACTGATCGAGGGACGCCCCGACGACCTGTTCACCCTGGCCCAGGCCCTGGCCGAGACGGTGCCGCTGCGCCTCGGCGCCCTCAGCAAGTCGGCCTGCGGCTTCAGCCTCCTCGACGGCACCCTGCGGCGGCCGAGCAAGGCGCGGCCGGTGCGGCTGTCCCCGGAGGCCACCACGGGGGAGGCCTTCCAGGCCATCGCGCAGGCCTGCCTCGCGCATCTGCGCCGCAACGAGGACGTCTTCCTCCACAACCGGCACGTGGAGGCCCTGCACCAGCTGCGCGTCGCCCTGCGCCGCCTGCGCTCCGCCTTCACCCTGTTCAAGCCGATGCTGGCGAACGACCCGATGGCCGCGACCCTGCGCGATGAGATCAAGCGCATCTCCGAGCCGTTCGGACATGCCCGCAACCTCGACGTCTTCCTGGCCGAGACCCTGCCGGCCGAGATGGCCCGGCGCCCGGACGAGGCCGGCCTTGACGATCTGCGCCGGCGCCTCGAGGCGGAGCGCGACCGCGCCCATGACGGCGTGATCGCGACCCTCGAGGCGCAGGAATGGCGCAGCCTCATCCTGGATATCGCCGCCTGGCTCGAGACGGGGGCCTGGCGCACCCGGCGCGAGGCCGAGGCGGCAGAGGATACGGCGGCGGAGCGAGCCGGCCGGGAGGGAGCCGTCCCAGAGGGCGTCGACCCGCAGGCGCCCGCCCGCGACTTCGCCGCCACGGTCCTCGACAAGGTTCTGCGGCGCATCCGCAAGCGCGGCCGCCATCTCGCCCGCCTGGAGGCCGAGGAGCGGCACCGGGTACGGATCGAGGCCAAGAAGCTGCGCTACGGGGCCGAGTTCTTCGGCAGCCTCTATGCCGGCAAGAAGGCCCACAAGCGGCACAAGGCCTTCGTCTCGACGCTCTCGGACCTGCAGGACCACCTCGGCACCCTGAACGACCAGGCCACCGCCCATATGGTGCTGTCCAGCCTGGTCACCGGCCCCGATCCGTCGGAGATCCCCGGCGAGACCGTGTTCGCGGCCGGCCTCGCCGCCGGCGACAACGAGGCCGGCGCCAAGGCCCTGTTGAAGGCCGCCGCCGCGGCCCATGCCGAGCTGCTCGACGTCAAGCCGTTCTGGCGCTGAGGCCGGGCGCCCCGGGTGGGCGTCAGGCCTCGCGCGGGCTCAGGGCGTAGAGCGTGATGGCGGCCGCGTTCGACACGTTGATGCTGCGGATCTCGCCGCTGAACGGAATGCGCGCGAGCACGTCGCAATTGTCGCGGGTGCGCTGGCGCAGGCCCTTGCCCTCGGCCCCCAGCACGATCACCGCCGGCCGCTTGGGGCCGATGCTGTCGAGGGCGGTCTCGGCGTCGGAATCGAGGCCGATCCGGGTGAAGCCGCGCTTGCCGAGGTCGACCAGCGCGTCCGACAGGTTGCGCACCACGATGAGCGGCACGTGCTCCAGCCCGCCCGAGGCGGATTTGGCCAGGACGCCGGTGGCGTTGGGCGAGTGCCGGGCCGTGGTGATGATGCCGGCCACGCCGAAGGCGGCGGCGGTGCGGACGATGGCGCCGACATTGTGCGGATCGGTGATCTGGTCGAGGGCGAGCAGCAGCACATCGTCGCCGAGTTCGTCGAGGTCCGGCCCCGGCAGCGGGTCGGCCTCCAGGTACAGGCCCTGGTGTACCGCGTCCGGCCCGAGCAGGGCGTTGATGGCGCTCGGCCGCACCATCTCGGGATCGATCCGCAGGGGACCGATCTCCTCGGCGAGCCGCGTCATGGCGTTCTCGGTGGCGAGCAGACGGTGGAGCTTGCGCCCCTCATTGGCCAGCGCCTGCGCCACCGGATGCCAGCCGTAGAGCACCACGTGGTCGCCCGACGCCGCCGCCACGCTGGCGGCGCCGCGCTGGTTCTGCGGGGGACCACGCCGGAAGGGGCCTCGCGAGAAGCCGGGCTTGTTCGTCCTCGGGCCCGGCGGGCCGTCGCGTCGCGTCGTCATGGGGTGTCGATCCGCTTTCCGGCCGCCCCTGAAACAGGCGCGCCGCGTCTGGGGTTCGACAAACCGGCCGGGGCCGTTTTCGTCAAGCGGCAAACTAGCGTCGCCTCCCCCGTTGCCCCCGCGGCCGAAGCCGCCTATAGAACCGCTCACCGCAGCAGCGCCCTTCGTCTAGCGGTCCAGGACGTCGCCCTTTCACGGCGAAAACACGGGTTCGATTCCCGTAGGGCGCGCCACTCTACTCAGGCCTACGGGCCGATCGACCGCCCCCTCCATCGCTGACGTCTTCGTGACCGCTGTCGCAACACGCGTCTGCGTGCCGCCCTATGTTCAGGCGATGGGTCCGATGTCTCGCGAGCGCTGTCCGACGACCGAACTTCCCAAGCCGGCCTGCGCGGGATCGGACCGGCGCGAGCCCGTGTCGCCCCGGCACCGCGCATGGCCGGATCCGCGATCGTGAGCGGCGGGGCTCGTCCGCCGCGCTGCGTCCACTACGTCGGCTTCCGCGACGATCGCTACCAGAACGCCTACCGGGTGTTCGGCGGCCCCCGCGTCATCCACCGGCGCTGGGATTTCTACGCGACCCGCGATGTCGGCCCGGACGACGTGGTGATCTTCGCCGAGGGCGACGAGACCCAGGCGATGGCCACGCGGAACGCGACCGATCTCGACGAGCGCTGGCTGTTCGGCGCAACGCCCCTGCCCGACCCCTGAAAACGAGGAAACCCCGCGCCGGTGACGGCAGCGGGGCTTCGGACGTCTCGGCGCGCGGGGACGCGCTTCAGGCGGCCTTCTTGCCGCCCTTGGCCTTCGGCTGCACGTCTTCGTCCTCGTTGCGGTTGGCAACCTGGCCGAGGCCGATCGACTTGGCCAGTTCCGAGCGCATGGCGGCGTAGGACGGTGCGACCATCGGGTAATCGGCCGGCAGGCCGTAGCGCTGACGGTAGCTGTGCGGGTCGAGACCGTGGCTGCTGAGGTGACGCTTCAGGGTCTTGTAGCTCTTGCCGTCGAGGAAGCTGACGATGCCGTCCGGCGTCACCGACTTGCGGATCTGGGCGGCGCTCGGCTTCTCGATCTCGGCTTCCTCGGAAACCGGAGCGACCCCGCCGGCGAGGCCGCTCAGGGACGCATGCACGTTGCGGATCAGATCCGGCAGATCGCTCGGGCGAACCGGGTTGTTCGAAACATAGGCCGCCACGATGTCGGCCGCGAGGTCGACGAAGTCAGTTGTTTGAATTTCGGTATTTTCGGACATGCGAACTTTTCTTTTCCTGCGCCCCCAGACGGCAAATCGCCCATCCGAAGGCATTTATCAAGCGCCAGCCGCCAATTCCGTCGACCAACAGGGCAGATATGCACGATTCGGATAGGAGATGTCCACAACTCCGAGGCTACCGTGAAGGTTGTTCCGCACGAATATTGCTGGATTGTTCCAGCGCGAAGCGGTGAATCTGTCGGGTGCAGGGCGCTCTGCCATGCGGCTCGCCGCCTGAGCGGGCCTGATCGCCACGCCCCGGAACGGCCGGTATCGCACCGGAGCGATGGCGCGCGCGGCGGCCTCGACAGGAGAGTCCGCCCCGGATGCTTAAGACTTCGTGACTTCGGGTACGGTCCGCTCGTCCGTCAGCGCCGCCCGCTGGCGTTCCGACTGCCGGCGGCCGAGCCAGAGGCTGTTCAGGAGCCAGAGCGCCGACAGGGGAATGGCGGTCACCGCGACCGCCGTTGAGCCGAGCCCCAGGGCGCCGATGCCGGCGAAGGACCAGGCGCCGAGCTGGTCGCCGGTGCGATACACCACGGTGTCGATGAAGTTCTTGGCCTTGTAGCGATCCTCGCGCGGCACGACGGTGAACAGCACCTCGCGGATCGGGCGCGCGATGGCGAAGTTCCCGGCCCGCCGAAGCACCTGAAACACCACGATGGCGGTGATGGTCGGCGAGACCGCAAGTGCGGCGAAGCCGAGGATGCTGGCGGCGGGCAGCAGCGCGAGGGCGGGGCCGACGCCGATCCGGCGTACGATCCGCCCCGTGAGGAAAAACTGCACCCCGAGCGTCAGCAGGTTCACCAGGAGATCGACGCTGGCGAAGAAGGCGGTCTGGGCGCCGCGATCGGGGAAGCTGCGCTTGGCGATGCCGGCCTGCTCGAAATACAGGAAGGTCGAGGTCACGGAGAACAGCAGCAGGAACAGGCCGATGTTCAGCAGATAGGGCGAGCGGACGGTACGGGTGATGCCCGCGAAGACGCTGCCGCCGATCGCTTCCGCGGGGTGCGCCTCTGCGCCGATCGCCGCGCCGGCGCCTGGGGCCCGGTGCAGGCGGTCGGACAGGCGCGCGAGCCCGCGCATGCTGAACACGGCCACTTCGAGGAGGAGCGCCGCGCCGAGCAGGAGCGCCCAGGTCGGGGCGTCGCGGGCCAGGATGGCGGTGGTGGCCGAGCCCGCGATGGCGCCGAGGGTCGCGCCGGCGGCGATGAAGCCGAACAGGCGCTTGCCCTGCTCGGTGGAGAACACGTCGACGATGGTGGCCCAGAACACCGAGACCACGAACAGGTTGAAGATCGAGAGCCAGATGAAGAAGGCCCGGCCGATCCAGACGTCGCCCTCGGGGCCGGCGAGATAGAGCCCGCCGGCGAACAGCAGGATGTTGGCGGCGAAGAACCGGTAGGTCAGCGGCACGAAGCGCGCGCGCGGCAGCGTCTTGACCAGCCAGGCGAACGGAACGTTGAGCGCCAGCATGCCCACGAGCGTACCGGTGAACAGCCACGGCAGGTTCTCGATCCCGCCGGCGACGCCCATCTGGTCGCGGATCGGGCGCAGGACGTAGTAGGCGGCCAGGATCGAGAAGATGTAGGCCCACGACCAGGCGAGGGCCGGCGCCTCTCCCGGTCGCACATCGACCAGGCGCCCGAGCCAGGTCGATGCGCGCGGGTCGGCGCCGGCCCCGGCCGTCACCGCGACACGCCCAGACGGGTTGCCAGTTCCGGCGCGGTCAGGTCCAGGCCGAAGCCCGGCGACCCCATGGCGAAGCTGTCCGCCTTCGCCAGCGGCCCGACCGGTACGGGATCGAAGCCCGCATCGGTCACGAGCTGCGCCACGCTCTTCAGCGCCTCGGCGTCGTCGCCGGCGATCGGGATGGCCATGCGGCCGCCGTCGCGGCGGGCGTTCTTGGCGAAGACCTTGTAGTTGGCCGCGTTGAAGGCCCGGACGACCCGGGCGCCGGCGAGATACTTGGCCGAGACCGCCGCGATGCCGTTCGCCTGTACCTCGCCGTAGACCTCGCCGTCGCGGGCCTGGGTCGCGTTGCCGGCATCGATCACGACCTTGCCCGTCCAGGCGCCCGCGTAATCCTGCGCGAGCTGCGGGTAGGCCTTGTAGGGCACCGCGACCAGGATGACGTCGCCGAAGGCGATCGCCTCGGCGGGCGTGCCGGCGCGGGCTTTCGGTCCGAGTTCCTCGACCAGGGACGTCAGCGTCTCGGGATGGCGGGAGGACAGCATCACCTCATGCCCGGCCTTCGCCCACAGCCCCCCGAGGGTGCCGCCGATATTGCCGGCGCCGATGATGCCGATCCGGGCCGGCTGTGCCGCCGTCTGGGCCCCGGCCGGCGCCGCCGATCCGAGCGCGAGGGCGGCGAGCGCCAGGATCACGCGGCGGGAAATGAACCTAGAGTGCATCGACGAAGGCCTCCATTCGGGTGCGTTGGGCGGCATCGGGCAGGCGGCCGCGCGCGGCCCCCAGGTTGTCCTCGACATAGGCGGCCTTGGCCATCCCGGGGATCGGGCAGGTCACCGCCGGGTGCCCGAGGACGTATTTCAGGAAGAATTGCGGCCAGGTCGCGCAATCGAACTCGGCGGTCCAGGCGGGAAGCGCCCGCCCCTGCACGGCCTTGAACAGGCGGTCGCGCCCGAACGGCACGTTGACCATCACGGCCATGCCGCGCTCGGCGGCGAGCGGCAGGATGCGCTCGGCGGCGCGGCGGTCGTCGAGGGCGTAATTGACCTGAATGACGTCCAGCGTCTCGCGCTTCATCAGGGCTTCGAGGTCCCCGAACTGGCTGTCGCGCCAGACCGTGACGCCGACGTAGCGGATCTTCTTCTGCGCCTTCAGCTCCCGCAGGGTGGCGAGATTCGCCGACGGATCGATGAGGTTGTGGACCGCGATGAGGTCGATCATCCCGGTGTTCAGGCGCTTGAACGAGCGGGCGATCTCGGCGGCGCCGGCCTCGCGGCCCGGCGTTCCGACCTTGCTGCACAGGAAGACCTTTTCGCGCAGGCTGTCCTGCCCGGGGATGCCATCCTGCGCGAGGATCAGGCCGAGCACGTCTTCGGCGGTGCCGTAGCTCGGAGCCGTATCGATGACGCTGCCGCCCAGGGCCACGAACCGCTGCACCGCCTCCCGCAAGGGGGCGATCGCCTCAGCGGTGGGCTCGACCTCGTAGCGGCGCGAGGTGCCGATGCCGATCACCGGAAGAGTCTCGCCCGTGGACGGGATCGGGCGTCGCAGCAGGGCGGCCGGCTCCGCCGCGACGGCGGACGTGCCGAAGCGGGACAGCGACAGGGGCAGCAGGCCGGCGCCGGCCAGGACGGCGCGTCGGGAAGGAGGCATCGGCAGGGTCTCCGGCGGAACGGGTGCGGAGTTTCATCTAGGGCCGTGCGTAGGACTTCGACATGGGCCGAGTTCGAGATGGGCCGAGTTCGAGATGGGCCGAGTTCGAGATGGGCCGAGTTCGAGATGGGCCGACTTCGAGATGGGCCGAGTCCGGCTTCGGTGTCGCCTCGAAGAGCGCGGGGCTGCCGCAGGGAGACGTTGCCGGCGGCGCTCTGATCGGCGCGGCCCCGACCGCAGAGGCCATCGTCGACACGTGGCCGGGTTCCCGATGCCTGTGCCGATCGCGCTCGGCGGTCTTCCACTCTGGTCTGTCGGGGTTGTTGGTGCGTCACCGGGAGGCGGAGCCGAAATTCAGTTTCGTTTCCGATACAGACAAGGCTTGATTGAATACCGATGGTCGGGTGATATATTGACGATAAGAGCCTGGGAACAGTTCTTTGACTCAAGATCAAGATGCTGCATTGCACGAAGATCGAGCAAGCAGGAGCAAAACGGAATGGATCGGTCTGATCAGGACGCAGGAGGGAACTGAAATTCCCTGCAGCGTGAAAGATGTTTCGGCGACCGGAGCCAAGCTCAGTGTCTCCGAGAACATCCAGCTCCCGTACGAATTCATGCTCAAAGTTGTCGGAATGGATTATGTGTGCGCGGTGGCGCTCGCGTGGCGCGTGGGAAATCTCGTCGGCGTGCGGATCGTGAAGTTCGCGAAGCTGGTCCCCAAGCGGGTTCTTCCCGCGGACTCGCACGAAGCAACGGATTGGGCGCCGCATCAACGCCATGGCACCCGCCGCCATCGCCGGCTCGACTGATTCATCGCTTTGCCGTGACAATCAGAGGCGCGGCCCGCCACCGACCCGGCATCGGCACCTCCCTCCGATGCCGCGATCAGCGACGGCCGAAGCGGAACGCGGCTGGTCCGGGATCGCGTGTCCGAGGCCGCGGCGGGAGGCGCGATCAGACGAACTCGGTCGTCAGCTTGGCGCTGGTGACGGCAACGCGATCCCGTCCCGCGGCCTTGGCGGCGTAGAGCGCGAGATCCGCCCGCTTGAGCAGCGTTCCGACCTCGTCGCCCTCGACCCAGCTGCTCACGCCGATGCTCACCGTGAATCGCAGCGAATTGGTCCGGTCGAGCATCCGGCGTGCGGAGCATTGCCGGCGGATGCGGTGCGCCACCACCGAGGCGCCGCCGAGACTGTGCCCCGGCATGACCAAAGCGTATTCCTCGCCCCCGATCCGGCCCGCGAGGCTTCCGGTTTCGCGCAGGATCTGGGCGACGCTGCGGATCACCAGGTCGCCGACATCATGACCGTGGCGATCGTTGATGCTCTTGAAATGGTCGATGTCGATCTGCAGCACCGAGAGGGGCTGATCGGCGGAGGCGGCGTGGAGTTCCGCGCGGGCCAGACGCAGCAGCGCGCCGCGATTGAAGAGCTGCGTCAGGTGATCCGTGTCGGCCTGTTTGATCAGGGCATGCTGCAGCTTCAGGACCCGCTCGGCCGCGCGCAGCCGTCCGTACAGCTCCCGCGAACTCGGCGGCTTGGCCAGAAAGTCGTCTGCCCCGCTGTCCAGGATTTCGTCGATGGGTCGGGTGTCGCGTGCCGACGACATCGCCAGGATCGTGAGCGGGCGGCGGTCATCCGCGAGGGCGCGCAGGGACCAGCAGAGTTCCAGTCCATCCAGGGGGTGAACCTCCAGGCTGGTGAGGACGCAGGTCGCGGCCGGATTTCCGGCGACATAGGCGAGCGCCGCCGCCGAATCCGCGAACTCGACGACTGTATGGCCCCCATGCACCAGCATCCGGGCGATCGCCTTGCGCATTAGCCGGCTCGAATCGACCAGAACAACGTGCATAACGGCCCTTCTGCGGACTGATCGAGCGAACCGGATGCCGGGACGGGTGCGATCGGGTGCGATCGGGTGGAGCGTGTCGGCGGACGCCGGATTCAGAGTGAGTTCGAGCTGTCGCACGTTGGAATTGACGTGGACCGTGGAGGGGGTCGATGCCTCTTGCGGCCCTGCTCGCGACGCTTAAATTCGCCTTCTTGATTCCACAATGACCGGTAGAATTTACGGGTTCCCTAATTCTACCGGTTGAGTTTCCGAGTTTCCGGGTGAACCGTCGCAGATTCAGCGGCATCTTCCCCGAGCGGAAGACGGCGATGGCGCGCGGTGGTCCGGCCCGGCGCTACGCGGGCGCCCGCCGGGAACGGGTGTGCAGCAGGTTGAGGATCAGGGCCGTCCAGCCGGTCTGGTGCGAGGCGCCGAGGCCTCGGCCGGTGTCGCCGTCGAAGAACTCGTGGAACAGCAGCGCCTCTTCGGTGCCGGGCGCCGGCGCGATCGGGGGCCGGTCGCCGAAGATCGGGCGCCGGCCCTCGGAATCCTTGGTGAACAGGGCGATCAGCCGGTCCTCCAGGGCGTCCGCGATGGCGCTGAGGGTGAGGTGGGCGCCGGAGCCGGTCGGATATTCCACCAGGAAGTCGTCGCCGTAATAGGTGTGGAAGCGGCGCAGCGCCTCCACGATCAGGTAGTTCATCGGCATCCACACGGGGCCGCGCCAGTTCGAGTTGCCGCCGAACATGTTCGAGGTGGAATCGGCCGGGTCGTAGCGCACCGTGAAGGAGGCGCCGAACTCGTTGAGGGCATAGGGCTGGTCCCGGTGCGCCTTCGACAGCGAGCGCACGCCATGGGCCGAGAGGAACTCCGCCTCGTCGAGCATCCGGCGCAGCAGCGCCTTCATGCGATGGCCGCGCAGCAGCGACAGCAGCTTGCGGTCCTGCACGCCGCCCTCGTCCCAGCGCGACACCAGGCAGGCGAGGTGCGGGCGGTTCTCCAGGAGCCAGTTGAGGCGCCGGGCGAAGTCCGGCAGGCGCTGGAGCACCGAGGGCTCGATCACCTCGACGGCGAAGAGCGGCACCAGACCGACCACCGAGCGCACCCGCAGGGGCAGCATGCCGCCGCCGGGGATATCGACCTCGTCGTAGTAGAACTCGTCCTCCTCGTCCCACAGGCCGAAGCCCTCGCCGCCCATGTCGGTCATCGCCTCGGCGATGAGCAGGAAGTGCTCGAAGAACTTCGACGCGGTGCTCTCGTAGACGTCGTTGTGCAGGGCCAGCTCGAGGGCGATCCGCATCATGTTGAGGGCGTACATCGCCATCCAGGCGGTGCCGTCGGCCTGGTGGATGCGGCCGAAGCCGGGCGGTGGGCGCGAACGGTCGAACACCCCGACATTGTCGAGGCCGAGGAAGCCGCCCTGGAAGACGTTGCGGCCGTCCGCGTCCTTGCGGTTCACCCACCAGGTAAAGTTGATGAGGAGCTTGTGGAACACGCCCTCCAGGAAGGCGATGTCGCCGCGTCCGCCGCGCCGGTCCCGATCGATCTCGAACACCCGGTAGGTGGCCCAGGCATGGACCGGCGGGTTGGCGTCGCCGAACTCCCATTCGTAGGCCGGCAGCTGGCCGTTCGGGTGCATGTACCATTCGCGGGTGAGGAGCAGGAGCTGCTTCTTGGCGAAGTCCGGGTCGAGCAGGGCCAGCGGCAGGCAGTGGAAGGCGAGGTCCCAGGCGGCGAACCAGGGATATTCCCACTTGTCCGGCATCGACAGCACGTCCGCCCCGGCGAAGTGGCGCCAATGCACGTTGCGCCCGCTGTCCCGCTCCTTCGGCGGCACCGGCTGGAGCGGGTCGCCCTTGAGCCAGAGCCGGACGTCGTAGGAATAGAGCTGCTTCGACCAGATCAGGCCGGCGGCGGCCTGACGGTAGATGGTGCGGGAATCGGCATCCCCGAGGCCGTCCTGGAGCGACTCGTAGAAGGCATCGGCCTCGGCGACCCGGCGATGCACGATGGTGCCCTCGCGGTCGACGGGACGGGCGCGGGTGCCCGCGGACAGCCGGAGCGTGACCCGCGTGGTCTCGCCGGGTTCGAGCTGGCGGAAGTAATGCAGGCCGAGCTTGGTGCCGGATTCGCGTCCGACGGCGCCGTCGTCGCCGTCGACGATCGCCGCGTGCAGCCCGTCCTTGAACGGGCCGGGGGCGTCGGGCTCCCAGCCGTGCAGGCGCAGGTTGGTGTCGTTCTCGCAAAACAGCGGATCGGGATAGCCGTCGAAGCTGAGCCGGTAGAGCCCGAGGCGTGGGTGGTCGCAGGCGATCGCGCCGTCCGGGCGCAGGGTCAGGGCGGGGCGGCGATGGCTCGCCTCCTCGCGCCACGACCAGGTGTTGCGGAACCACAGCTGCGGGATGATGTGCAGGTCGGCGGTCTCCGGCCCCCGGTTCACCGCCGTGATCACCACGTGGATGTCCTCCACGTCCTCCTTGGCGTATTCCACAGTGACGTCGAAGAAGCGGTTCTCGGCGAACAGCCCGGTGTCCTCGATCTCGTATTCCGGCTGGTCGCGCCCGCGCCGCAGCCCCTCCTGCACCAGATCGTCGTAGGGGTAGGCGCCCTGCGGGTAGCGGTAGAGGAACTTGAGGTAGGCGTGGCTCGGGGTCGCGTCGAGGTAGTGATAGACCTCCTTCACGTCCTCGCCGTGGTTGCCCTCCTCGTTGGCGAGGCCGAACAGTCGCTCCTTGAGGATGTGGTCGCGCCCGTTCCAGAGGGCGAGCGCCAGGCACATCTGCCCGCGCTCGTCGCAGATCCCCGCCAGGCCATCCTCGCCCCAGCGATAGGCCCGCGAGCGCGCCTCGTCATGCGGCAGCGAGCGCCAGGCATTGCCGTCGCGGCTGTAATCCTCCCGCACCGTGCCCCACTGACGCTCGCTGAGATACGGCCCCCAAAGCGACCAGGGGCGTTCGCCGCGTCCCTGCTCGGCGATGCGGCGACGCTCGGCCCAGCCGTCGAGTTCGCTCACGTCCGCCCCCGTTCGCCGCCGGCCGGACGCGGCGCGCGGATGCGGGCCGCCGTCGCCGCGAAAGGGACGGTCGGCGCGGCGACGGACGGTGAAGCGGGCAACGGTGAGGCGATCATCAGGTCCGGTGGGGTCGGGGTCAGGGCAGGCGCCGATGCATCATCAGCGCCAAGCTCACCCGACGCGGCGCGATTTCGCAACCACGGCGGCCCAGCAGGCGGGGCGGCGCCTTCACGTCATCGTGTGATCGCCCGTTTCCTGGCAGGTCGCGAGGCGATTCGGAAGGCGGAAGCGCCGTTTGGCGGTGCGGCGACCGCGTCCCCGCCGCAATACCGGTCCAGGGCTCCAGCCCGGGCTTAACCTCTGGTTAACCGACGGGCCGTCTCGGTCCGGTTACAGGGAGACACGCGTGGCGAGCATGACCATCGGGACGACAGCGGACCGTAGAGTCCGGGCGCGACGGCTGATGCCGGTCCTGGTGCTGCTTCTCGCCCTGCCCGCCTGCGCCGGGCGCCCGACCGGCGTGCTCCTGCCGGTGGCCGCCGGGGTGACGGCGCCCGGAACCTCGCAGGTCGAGATGCTGGTGGTGACGAACCGCAAGAGTGCGGGCGCGCCCGGGGAATTGTTCTCCGGCGAGCGCGGCGCGGCGGTGAGCTACACCGATCTCGCCGTCTCGATCCCGCCCGATGCGACCCGCGCGGCCGGGACCGTGCAATGGCCGAAGGCCCTGCCGGGCAATCCCGCCACCGACTTCGTCGCCCTGCGGGCCGATCCCCTGGCGCGCAAGGACGTGCCGGCCTGGACCGGGCGTGCCCTGAAGCAATCGCGCAAGCGCCAGGTGCTGGTCTTCGTGCACGGCTTCAACAACCGGTTCGAGGATGCGGTCTTCCGCTTCGCCCAGATCGTGCACGATTCCGGGGCCGAGGTGGTGCCGGTGCTGTTCACCTGGCCGTCCCGCGGCAGCGTCCTCGCCTACGGCTACGACCGCGAGAGCACGAACTTCTCCCGCAACGGCCTCGAGACCCTCCTGCGCGATCTCGCCAAGGACCCGAAGGTCGGCGAGATCACCGTCCTTGCCCATTCCATGGGCAACTGGCTCGCGCTGGAGAGCCTGCGCCAGATGGCCATCCGCGACGGCCGCGTCGCCGCCAAGATCCGCAACGTGATGCTGGCCGCCCCCGACGTCGACATGGACCTCGCCCGCGCGGCGTTCCACGACATGGGCAAGGACCGGCCCCGCCTCACCCTGATGGTGTCCGGCGACGACCGGGCCCTGGCCGTGTCGCGCCTGGTCTGGGGCGATTCGGTCCGCCTCGGCGCCATCGACCCGAACCAGGAGCCCTACCGCTCGGAACTGGAGCGGGAGAACATCGGCATCCTGAACCTGACCGGGGTGCAGTCGGGGGATTCGCTGAACCACGGCAAGTTCGCCTCGAGCGAGGTGGTGGCGCTCCTGGGCAAGCGACTGGCCGATGGACAGCCGATCTCCGACAGCCGCGTCGGGCTGGGCGACAAGCTGGTCCAGACGGCGGCCGGAGCGGCCTCGACGGTCGCTACCGGAGCGGCGCTGGCGGTGGCGGCGCCGGTGGCGATCCTCGATCCGCAGACGCGGGAGACCTACGGGCAGCACCTGTCCAATGTCGGCCACGGCGTCACCGATACGGTCGGCTCGACGGTGGATCTGGCCGGCGCCCCCATGCGGGCCGTCACCGGCACGCCCGAATGATGCCCTTCGGTCCGCTCCGCTATGCGTCCCGGGATGTCGTCGGGGTCTTCCGCATCAGCCAAGCCCCGCATCAGCCAAGCCCCGCATCAGCCAAGCCCCGCATCAGCCAAGCCTCGCATCAGCCAAGCCCCGCGTCAGCCAGGCTCCGCATCCTGACTGCCGCCAAGGGTTACCGGTCTCCGCCGCGCCGTGGTGAGACCGTATCCCAAACCGTTCATCCCCCCCTCGTTGACCGGCCCGGTTCGGGCCTGCCTGGAGTTGATCCCATGACCCTCCCCATGACCCTCGCGCGTTTCACGGCCGCATCCGCCCTGGTTCTGGCGGGCCTCGCCACCGCGCAGGCGCAGGGCCTCGTCCAGGGGGCGGAGGAAGGGGCGGCGCGCGGTGGGATGGCGGCCGGGCCGCTCGGGGCCGTGGTCGGCGGCGCCATCGGGGCAGCGGTCGGCACGGCCAACGGCATCCTGGGCATCGACCGGCGCGAGCGCTTCCGGATCTACACCACGGCCGAGCGCCGGCCCTCCTATGCCTATGCGGGCAACCTTCGGGTCGGCTCGGTGCTGCCGGAGGACGGCATCGTCTATTACGACGTCCCGGCGGAATTCGCGATCTCGGGCTACAACTATACCATCGTCAACGATCACCCGGTGCTGGTGGAGCCGCGCACCCGCCGGGTGGTCGAGATCATCGACTGATCGGATCGGCGCGGTCCGGACTCAGGGCGAAGGCGGGACGCGCTCCGGCAGCGACGCGTCCCGCCACGGGGATACGAGCCCGATCTCGTCGGGCGCACCCGGAGATGACCGGGTCCGTGTTGCGAGCGATGCGACATCTGCATAGATGGATCGACATCCAGCAGAATTGCGATTGAGTCATGCGCCGCCCGGATCTTGAGATCGATCTCCTGCGCGCCTTCGTGGCCGTGGCCGAGACCGGCAGCTTCACGGCCGCGGCGGACGTGGTCCACCGTTCACAATCGGCGGTGAGCCAGAAGGTCCTGCGCCTGGAGGAGATCCTGGGGCAGCGCGTCTTCGAGCGCACCAGCCGGACCCTCGGCCTGACCCCGGACGGCGAGCGCCTGCTGGTGGCGGCCCGGCAGATGCTGGAATTCAACGATGCGGTGATCCGCGCCTGGCACGAACCCCCGGCCAGCGGGACGCTGCGTCTCGGGGTGGCGGAGGATTTCATCCCGGGCCAGTTGCCGAAGCTCCTGGCCCGGTTCGGACGGCTCTATCCGGGCGTGCATATCGACCTGATGACCGGCCTGAGCTGCACCCTGCTCGAGGCCTACGACGCCGATCGGCTCGATGCGGTCATCGCCAAGCGCAGCGGCGCGAGCCCGCGCGGCCGGGTGATCTGGCGGGAGCCGCTGGTCTGGCTGGCGGCCGCCGACTACCAGCCGGATTTCAGCAGACCCGCCCGTCTGGTGATGCTGCCGGCCCCCTGCAGCTATCGCGACATGATGATCGCGGCGCTCGACTCGGTCCGTTGCGAATGGGTCGCGGCCTGCACGGCAAGCAGCCTGATGGGTGTGCAGGCTGCCGTGGCCGGCGACCTCGGGGTGACGCTGCTCGGCCGCTCCTTCCTGCAGGAGGGTTTGCAGATCCTGCGCGCGCCCGACCTCTGGCCCGCCCTGCCGATGACGGAGGTCACGGTGATCGGCGAGGACCGGGCCGGCGCCCTGATCCGGCCGCTGATCACCTTCCTGACCGAGAGCCTCGCGGGCAGCGACGGCCTCGCCCTGGTGGCCTGACGCGGAGATGGCGCCGCCGTTGCGGCCCTTGCCGCCTTGCGGCCCTTGCCGCCTTGCGGTCCTTGCCCCCTTGCGGCCCCTGCCGCGCGTGCTCAGAAGCCGGTCAGCACGGTCTTGCCGATGCTGCGTCCGCTCTCCTGCGCGGCGTGGGCCCGGCGCAGGTTCGCGGCGTTGATCGGGCCCATCTCCTCGCGAAACGTGCTGCGCAGGAGCCCGGCATCCACGAGGCGCGACACTTCGGTCAGGATACGGTGCTGCTGGTCCATGTCCGGCGTGCCGAAGAGGCTGCGGGTGAACATCAGTTCCCAGTGCACCGACAGGCTCTTGCGCTTGAACGGCACGATGTCGAACGTCTCCGGATCGTCGATCAGCGCCAGCGCACCCTGCGGCGCCAGGGCGGCGACGAGGGCGTCCCGATGCTGGTCGCTGCCCGCCAGGCTGGCGGCATAGCGAACCTGCGGAATGCCGATCCGGGCGAGTTCCTGGTCGAGGGGCTGGCGGTGATCGATGACGTGGTGGGCGCCCATGGCGCGGCACCACGCCTCGGTCTCGGGACGCGAGGCCGTCGCGATGATGGTGAGCCCCGTCAGGCGCCGGGCGATCTGGGTCAGGATCGAGCCGACGCCGCCGGCGCCGTTGACGATGAGGAGCGCGTCGGTGCCCGCCATGACGCCGTAGGGCACGCGCAGGCGATCGAACAGCAGCTCCCAGGCGGTGAGCGCGGTGAGCGGCAGGGCGGCGGCCTGTTGCGGGGTCAGGGTCTTCGGGGCGAGACCGACGAGGCGTTCGTCGACGGCGTGGAATTCCGCGTTGGTGCCCGGCCGGTCGAGGGCGCCGGCATAGAACACGGCGTCGCCCGGTTGGAACAGGCGGACCTCCGGGCCGGTCGCCGCGACGATGCCGACCGCATCGTAACCGAGGATGTGGGGCCGGCCCGGTTCGGGCGTGACGCGGCCCCGGACCTTCACGTCGACGGGATTGACCGAGATCGCCTGGATGCGGACGCGAAGATCGCGCGGGCGCAGATCCGGCTCCGGCAGGTCGAGATCGATCAGAGCCTCGGGCTCGGTGATGGGCAGGGAGGTGTGAAACCCGACGGCCTTCATGGGGATGCTCCTGATCGGCGATGCGGAAAGCTGCCAACACCTGTCGGGTCGGCACCGCGGGAGGACCCTTGCTCGAACGCGGTCATTTGAGAAACGCATAGTTCTGATGGATGCGATCGGATTTCCGACTGCATCGCGCCCGCTCCGCTCCGCCGCGCGGGCCTGCTGTCCCGCGCCTGCGTCTGGTCCCGGCCGCCCGGCGGGTCCAGACTGGCGCTCCGGCCGGCGTCGCGCCGGCACCGGTTCGCCACGAGGTTTCCCAGGGCATGACGGTCGCCATCAAGAAGGTTGCCAGCAAGAAGGTCGCTATCGTGGGGGCGGGCTCGGTCGGATGCTATTACGGCAGCCTGCTGGCGCGGTCGGGGCTCGAAGTCGTCCTGGTCGGGCGGCGCCCGCTCGTGGACGCGGTCGAGGCGCGTGGGCTCTGGCTGGAGATCGGCGACGAGCGGATCGTGGTCCAGGTCCGAGCCACGACGGCGGTCGACGCCGTCGCCGGGGCCGAATGGGTGCTGGTCTGCGTGAAGTCCGGGGATACCGAGGCGACCGGACGGGCCATCGCCCCGCACCTGCGGCCCGACGCGACGGTGCTGAGCTTCCAGAACGGGGTCGACAATCCGGAGCGCCTGCAGGCGGTTCTCCATCGCCCGGTGGTGCCGGTGGCGGTCTACGTCGCCACCGAGATGGTGGGGCCGGGCCACGTGAAGCACCATGGGCGCGGAGACCTGGTGATCGGCGCCTCCACGACGAGCCTGGAGATCGCCGCCGCGTTCGCCGCCGCGGGCATCCCCACGCAGGTCTCCGCCCGAGCCGTCGACGCCCTGTGGGGGAAGCTCGTCGTCAATTGCGCCTACAACGCCCTGTCGGCGATCACGCAACTCCCGTACGGACGCCTGCTTGCGGTCCCCGGCATCGCCAGCGTCATGGCCGACGTGGTGGCCGAATGCGTTGCCGTCGCCGAAGCTTCCGGCGTCGCGGTGCCGGGCGACATCCTCGACCGCGTCCTCGCTCTCGCGGCCGCCATGCCGGATCAGCATTCCTCCACCGCGCAGGATCTGGCCCAGGGCCGGCCGAGCGAGATCGCGCATCTCAACGGTCTGATCGTCCGGAAGGGGGCAGAGACCGGCGTGCCCACACCGGTGAACCGGCTGCTGAGCACCCTCGTGCAGCCGGCCGAAGCCCGGGGCGGCGAAGCGCGGCGCGCCGAAGCGACGGGCTGAGCCGCTGCCCTGACGCACCGGGGACGTCGATCATCGGAGGCGCCGGTACATCAGGGTCGCCTGCGCGGCCGACGCATCGCGTCGGCGTAGCCGACACGTCGTGGGGAGAGGAACCCTCTACCTTCGTATGGTTTCGCCCATTGCCCGCAGCTTGTATCGCTTGGGCCGGGTCGCTTTCGCCGACGACATCGACGCTGCCGGCAAGACGATCTGTGATGATCCCGTCAGACATCATCGGCGATACACGCGAAGACGGCATGATCGGGCGGATCGAATTCTCCATTTCGAAGTCGCAATTCCGAACCCTGTCGCCGGTCCATGGACGAAGCGGTTGATCGCGAAGGCCCGGGCCTGTGCCCTTAGCGTTCAGCCGGATACGCCTCCGCCTCGCGCCGGCCGGCCGGACCCGATCCGGGGCACCCGTCAAACCGGGCTTCGTCGGGGCCGCGGGACAGACTTCACCCCACCACAGAGTTCACCCTCGAGGAAGGACCGAGACCATGGATTTCCTGACGACACGGGACGGCACGCGGATCGCCTACAAGGACTGGGGTCCCAAGGACGCGCAGGTCATCGCCTTCCATCATGGCTGGCCGCTCAGCGCCGACGACTGGGACAACCAGATGCTGTTCTTCGTTAACCAGGGTTATCGGGTGATCGCGCATGACCGCCGCGGCCATGGCCGCTCCTCGCAGACGGCGACCGGCAACGAGATGGACACCTACGCCGCCGACGTCATCGAACTCGCCGCGGCCCTGGACCTGAAGAACGCCGTCCATATCGGTCACTCGACCGGCGGCGGCGAGGTGGCGCGCTACGTCGCCCGCTCGGAGCCCGGTCGCGTGGCCAAGGCGGTGCTCATCGGCGCGGTGCCGCCCGTGATGGTGAAGTCCGAATCCAATCCCGGCGGCTTGCCCCTCGCCGTCTTCGACGGCTTTCGCGCCGCGCTTGCGGCCAACCGGGCGCAGTTCTACCGCGACGTGCCGGAAGGCCCGTTCTACGGCTTCAACCGGGACGGCGCGAAGGTCTCGCCCGGCGTGATCGACAATTGGTGGCGCCAGGGCATGATCGGCGGTGCCAAGGCCCAGTACGATTGCATCAAGGCGTTTTCCGAGACGGATTTCACCGAGGATCTGAAGGCGATCGCGGTGCCGGTCCTGGTGATGCACGGGACCGACGATCAGATCGTGCCGATCGCCGATTCGGCGATGCTCTCGCACCCCCTCCTGCAGCAAGGCACGCTCAAGACCTATGAGGGCTTGCCGCACGGCATGTGCACGACGCATCCCGAGATCATCAACCCGGATCTGCTGGCCTTCGTGCGCGCCTGAGGCCATCGGGCGAGCCACGCCGCGAGACCTCGCCACCTGTCAGGGGGCCTTGCCGACCTGCCAGGGGGCCTTGCGGCGTGCCGCCGCAAACCGGAACTCGCGGACTCCCGCGGCCCTTTCCTCGATATCCAACACGGAACGGTCGGGGTCAGTCACATGCGCTATGGTTTGCTCGGATTGAGCGCGCTCGCGGTCACGTCATTCGCCACGGGGGTCTTCGCGCAGAGCAAGCCGTTGCCGCCCGCCTCCTCCGATGTGATGCCGCCCGTCGAACTCACCATCCGGATGGAGGGGGGCAAGCCCGTCTGCGCGCCGGCCGAGCTGAAGCTTCCGGCCAACACCAACGTCGAACTCCACATCGTCAGTCAGGCGGCCGAGCCCGTGACGATCACGGCCCCGGGGCAGTTCGAGAACGCGAACGTGCTGCACGCCGATGGCGATCTCGTCCATGTGGCGAGCGAGAAGGGCTATCTCGTCAAGCAGAACGGCAAGGGCGTTCTGCGCATCCGCACGCTCAAGGCCGGGCAGGAAACCTATGCCTGCACCAGCAACCGCAACCAGAAGGCCCCCTTCGAGGGCAAGCTGGTCCTCACCGATCCGGCGGGATAGCGCGCGAACCGGGCCGCCTGAGACGCGCCGGCGGGATCACAGCGCTTCGACGGACATCCGGAAGCTGTCGAAGATCGCGTTCAGGTCTGTGGCATAGCGGGTCCCGCCCTTGGGGGAGGCCCAGACGCTGACGAGGAGTTGGCGCTTGTTCGGGTCCTTCGGCGAGACCGCGACGTAGCGCAGAAGGGTTGGTTTGCCTTCGTAGGTCGCGGGAACGTCCGTGATCTTGAGGAAATAGGTCGGAAAGTCCTTCTCCTCGATATTCGCTTCGCCGGTGACCGTGACGCCCCGGCGTTTGAAGTCGCTCTCGTGTTCCGCGAGGAGCTCCTTCAGCTCGGCCGGCCTGAAGCTCTCGAACCAGACGAAGACCTCCGCGTCGGACGTCTTGGCCTGGATGCCACGCTTGATCGCCGAGGATGTCCAGCCGGCCGGGAGGTCCACCGTGACCGGTGGTTGTCCGGGGACGACGGTGACGGGGTTGGCGATCGCGACGGCGCCCATCAGCAGGACGGCGAGGGAGGCCACGCTGGCGGATTTCGGCAGGCTTGTTGTCACGGGCTCACTCCAGGGCAAGGTCAGGCTCTGTGTAAAGCATCGCCGAGACGGGCGCTTCTGTATTTTTGCTGAAAAAATCCTCCGGATCGGAGTCTATTCGGTTGAATGTGAACTGAGATTAATAAAAAGACCGATAAGTCTTGCGCTCGGACGAGGCTGAGCAGATTTGGTCATGGAATCAAATCGAGCGGCATTGTCGGTGGAGCACAAGGTATCGCGGCGGCCGATCCGGTCCTCGATCAGGGGACAAACCGTTCCGCACCGGAATCCTCGTCTTGACGTCCTGTCGCGCTGTCTGATGTCCTGTTCGAAACCAGCCGTTCCGCGCGTTTCAGGGGCTGGGATACGGGCCGCGAAACAGGTCGCCCAACGCTTTGCGCCGGAACAGGGTGCGCCAGCGCCGGAGTTGATGCTCCGGTCGGTCGTGGTTGATGTGGCAGCGCTGGCAGAAGGCCGCGAGGTTCTTCGCGGCGTTGTTCGCCGTGTCGTGGTCGCGGTGGGCTGTTGCCAGGACCACGCGCGTCGTCCGCACGGTTCCCAGCACGTCATCGATCCCGACCGCGAGGCAGACGAACCGCCCTGCCCCATCGCGCCAGGCGCTGGCATCGTCGTCCCACCAGCGCCCATCGCCGAGATGGAAGACCCGCCGGCCATGCGGCCGTCCGCAGGACTCGCACCGACCCCGCGCGCGGGTGAACCGGATGACGGCCGACAGTTCGGGCCAGTCGATCGGATAGAAGAAGCGATGCTCGCGACGGATCGGCATGGTCGGCAATGGTCACGGCACGATTGGCGCTGGCAAGCGCCGGCTTCAACCGGCGGCGCTGAATTCAGCCGGAATGGCTGGAGGGCGCCTGCCACTGCACGCCGGCATGCTCGCGGATGTCGCCCGCCGCGCTGCCGGTGTCGGCGTCGCTGGCCCAGCCGCTCGGCTCCGCCACGTCGAGGATCTCGTCGTCCGGATAGGCGGCTTCGAGAAACAGCCTGGCTTCGCCCTCGGCGGCGGCCCGCACGGTCACCAGCGGTTTGGGTCCCTCGGCGGTCCTGATGTTGGCGATGAACAGCTTCGTCATGTCCGATGTCTCCCGGCGGTGATGACCGCTCACAGAGGGCGGTGACGGGCGAACAGCAAGAGGGCCGGCATCGATCGGCCGATCGCGGGGGCGAGCGCCCGCGCCGCCTCGGTGACCGAGACCGGGGTCCCCGCGGGATCGGGCCGGGCACTGGATCGTCAACCACGGCGTGCATTCCGCCACCGAAACTCGCGGATCGTCTCAACCAGACCGAAACCTCCGGGCGCCATGCTGTCCGGCGGATGATCGCCCCACGTCGCGCGATCGCGCTTGGATGGGGCCTGAGCCAGATTTCCAGACGTCGCTTCTTTCTCCAACGGGTTTCCTGCCGGATTTCGGGCCAAGCCCTGAGGCCGCTGGCCGTCGACGCCGAGTTCACCCGCGACAACGTCGACACGGCCTGTCAGGCCCTGTCGTTGAAGCTGGTGAACCTCGTCGAGGAGGACGACGAGGGCAGCTATGTCTTCCGCCTGACGCGGCCGGGCCTGCTTCTCCTCAACGGCCAGATCGAAGCGGCCGCTGCCCTGATCGACCAGGGCTTTGGTTTGCGCCGGATCAAGACACCGCCCCTCTGGGGCGCGCTCGGCAGCAAGCTCCGTCCGGGCGGACCCGGCATGTCCCTCAAGGGCAGCGGTCCGAGGGCCTACGCCACCCAGTTGATCGTGGCGGTCGCCTCCGGACACGCGATCGTCGCCGGTGACGTCGTCCGGGGCAATGCCAATGGCCCCCGCACCTGGCTCGAGGACGAGCCGGCGCCCCGCGCCGAACGCCAGATCGGACCCTCGCCGCTGCGAAGCTGGAGCCCGGATCAAGATCGGGATCGCCCGCTCTGATCGGAGGGGTGGCCGCCCATCCAGCCTTCACCCGGCCTGTCCCCGACCCCCCGGCGCTGGGCTCGGCCCTGGCTCGGCCTGGGCTGTCGCACAGGGAGCACAGGACGCCGATTTCCCGCGCGTTCGATTGACGCTGTCGGGCTTCGTCTGGTCTTCTGGCCTCGGACGGTTCCTCGGATCGAGGATCAAAAGGGAACGCGGTGCGGGCGAGAGCCCAACGCCGCGGCTGCCCCCGCAACTGTAAGCGGCGAGCCCATCATCAACACGTCACTGGGTGCCCCGGCACCTGGGAAGACGATGAGAGGGCGGTGACCCGCGAGCCAGGAGACCTGCCGTCCATCGTGGTCACACGCGAAACGCATCGGGCGGGGTGTCCTGGTGGGTGTCGGGGCGTTCGCACGCGGCGAACGGACCGACCTCGTCGCGGTGACGTGCCACAGACGTCGCCCGAGGTTTCATGTCGCCCGCTCCGTCACGGCCCCCCTACCGAACGCTCCTTCTGGTCTCCTGTGCCGGCCTGGTGCCTTACGGCGCGCAGATCCGGCCGGTCTTTGGCCAGGCGGCCGAGGCGAACCTGGCTGAACTCTCGGTCACGGCGGAGGCATCGGCGCCGCCCGGAACCGGACCGGTCGCGCAGGCGGGCTTCGTCGGCGGCGTCACCGGCATCGGCGGCGGTCTCAGGCCCGTCGATGCGGCGAGCGCGGGGGTGATATCGGGTGCGCAGATCAACAGCCGCCCGATCACCCGACCGGGAGAGGTGCTGGAAAGCGTGCCCGGTCTCATCGTCACCCAGCATTCCGGGGAGGGGAAGGCCAACCAGTTCTTCCTGCGCGGGTTCAACCTCGACCACGGCACCGACATCGCGCTGTCGATCGACGGCATGCCGGTCAACATGCGGACCCACGCCCACGGACAGGGCTATGCCGACCTCAACTTCCTGATCCCGGAACTCGTCGGCGCGGTGGAGTTCCACAAGGGTCCCTACTTCGTGCGCGATGGCGACTTCGCCTCGGCCGGTTCGGTGCGGATCGACTATCTCGACAAGACCGACCGCAACCTCGCCCTGACCTCCTTCGGCAGCTTCGGCTACAAGCGGGCGCTCACCATCGCGTCGGCACCGCTCGGGCAGGGCACCCTGCTGGTGGCGGGCGAGGCCCAGACCTATGACGGCCCCTGGGACGTGCCGGACCGTCTGGCCAAGCTCAACGGCGTCGTCCGCTACAGCCAGGGCACGGCCCTGGACGGCTTCGCCCTGACGGGCATGGCCTACTGGGCCCGGTGGAACGCCACCAACCAGATCCCGGAGCGCGCCGTCGCGGAGGGGATCATCGGCCGCTTCGGCACCCTGAACCCCACGGATGGCGGCGACACCAGCCGTTTCTCGCTCTCCGGACGCTGGAGCCGGACGAGCGACGCCGGCATCACCCGGGCGAACGCCTACGTCATCCGCTATGGGATGAACCTGTTCAACGACTTCACATATTTTCTCAACGATCCGGTCAGCGGCGACCAGTTCCGCCAGCGCGACAGCCGGGTTCTGGGCGGCGGCGAGATCAGCCACACGGTCCAGGGCGACCTCTTCGGGTTGCCGATGGAGACCGAAATCGGGCTTCAGACCCGCACGGACTCGATCCGCGTCGGCCTGTTCAACACCACCGCGCGGCAGGTCCGCTCGACGGTGCTGGACGACCGGGTGCTGGAGGCGAGCGCCGCCCTCTACGTCGAGAACCGGGTGCGCTGGACCGATTGGCTGCGCACCAGCATCGGTGTCCGGGCCGACGGATTCACCGCCGATGTCCGCTCGGACACGCCGGCCAATTCCGGCACGGCATGGGACGGCATTGTCAACCCGAAGCTCGGCCTCGTGCTCGGTCCGTGGTTCGAGACCGAGCTGTTCGTGAATTACGGCGGCGGCTTCCACTCCAACGACGCCCGCGGCGTCACCGCCACGGTCGATCCGACCAGCCCGCTCTTCAACATCCGCCGCTCGCCCTTCCTCGTGCCCTCGACCGGCTCGGAGATCGGCCTGCGCAACCGCAGCATCGCCGGGCTCGAGACCGCCGTCGCCCTGTTCCAACTCGATTTCGCCTCCGAGAACCTGTTCCAGGGCGACAGCGGCACCACCGAGCCGAGCCGCCCCACCCGCCGCTTCGGCATCGAGTGGACCAACCGCTACGCCGTAACGCCCTGGCTCTCGTTGGAGGGCGACCTGACGGTCACCAACGCCCGCTTCTCGGACCGGGACCCGATCGGCAACCGGGTGCCGGAGGCGCCGACCACCATCGCGTCGGCCGGATTCACCTTCGGTGCGGGTCCCGGCTGGTTCGGTTCGATGCGCTTTCGCTACTTCGGGCCGCGTCCGCTGATCGAGGACAATTCGGTGCGCTCGAAAGCGACGGCTCTCCTGAACGGACGGATCGGCTACGCCTTCGACGATGGAATCAGCCTGTCCCTCGACGTCTTGAACCTGACCAATGCCAGGGCCGACCAGATCGCTTACTTCTACACCTCGCGCCTGAGCGGCGAAGGCCCCGCGGGCGTGGCCGACCGGCATGTCCATCCGGTCGAGCCCACCGCGTTTCGTCTGACCCTCGCGGGGCGCTTCTGAAGCCGCGCCCGCGATGTCCCTGCCGGGATCTTTGCGATGCGACGCTGTCGCTGTCCTTCCGAAGAAACGGGAGAATGCGCGATCCCGCTGGCGCCATGAGATCGCCGCGTTGTGACGTCGTCGTGGCACCCCTGCGCCGGCCATAGGCCTCCCTGCACTGGCTCGGACCCTTGCGGCGCCCTATCAAGGATGGGGGCGGAGGCCCGTCGGCGTCAGTGGTCCGGCATCGTTTCGAGGATACTGTGATGTTCCAACGCTTCGCCTGTCTCGTCGCCGCGACGCTTGCCGGCACCGTCCTGGCGCAAGCCGCTCCGCTGCCCGGCAAGATCGATCCGGCGACCTTCGGGGCTCCGACCTTCGACGAGCGCTGGCAGACGCTCGATGCCTCGGAGATGGCGAAGAAGCCCCCTTCCCCGACCCGGTGGCGAACCGTGCTCGGCTCGGGCGGTCCGACGAAACTCGAGTACCGCTCCGGCAGCGCCGGCAGCATCTACGTCGACCCGAGCTTTACCGGCGTGAAGGACGACAAGGTCCTCGACACGCCGCTCGGTCTGAACCCGTTCAAGCTCGATCCGGGTAAACACCTCACCATCCTGGGTTCGAAGATACCCGAGAACCTGCAACCGCTCGCGCATGGAAAGCAATTCATGGGCGGCGTGCTGACCACGCGGTTCAGCTTCTCGCAGCTGTTCGGGTACTTCGAGATCAAGGCGAAGCTGCCCGTCGGCAAGGGCGTCTGGCCCGCCTTCTGGCTGATGCCGACGAAGGGCAATTGGCCGGAGAACGGCGAACTCGACATCTTCGAGGGACTGGGTGTCCCCAATGAGATCTGGTGTTCCCTCCACACCGGCGAGGCGCCGAAGCAGCGCAATCAGAAGGTCACCCTACCCTTCCCGGTGGGAGGACCCGGGGCGGACTGGCACACCTACGGCGCCGCTTGGACCGCCGACGAAATCGTGTGGTACGTCGACCACAAGGAGGTCCGTCGCATTCCGACGCCGTCCGACATGAAGTCCGTTCCGATGTACATCCTGGTCAACCTCGCCATCGGCGGATCGTGGGGTGGGTATCCCGACGCCTCGACGCCCATGCCGGCCGAGTACCTGATCCAGCGCGTCACGGTCTGGCGCCTGCCGGGCTGAGGCCGCTCAGGAGGGACAGATCGGGAGATGCGACGCATGACGACCAGATTTGATGGAAAGACCCGCCGGTGCGGAAGGGCCGCTGCGATCGGCCTGACCCTGGCGCTCGTGGCGGGGACCGCAGCCGAAGCGGCCGAACGCTACGGCTCCTCGCTGTCGGCCGAGCGCAACCGGGAGCGCGATCTCGTGATCGATCAGGAGCGGGCGAAGGCCCGGGCGCGGAACGACTTCTCGGTCGGGTGCTCGCGCTATCGCTATGGCTGCGGATACGGCACCTCACAGGGATACGGGTCGCGCCGGTCTTACGGCGATCGTTAAGCACGATCGTCGCCGGGTGACCGGCTCTGCCGCAATGATGACGAAATCTGCGCGGCCGGTGGAACCTCCGCTCTATGCTTACGCTTGTATAGCAAAGGTTACGGCATAGGTAAGGGACCACAGATGAAGACCTTGGCGACCGCCCTGGCTGGCATACTCGGTGTCTGCGTCCTCTCGACGAGCCCTGTTCTGGCAGCTCCCTACGATCCCTTCGGCGGCAATGCCGGCGATGACTACTATTCCGCCGATCCGGCCTATGCCAACGGCCGTCTCACCGACGATCCCTACAGCTTCCCGGGCGCCGTCGGTCAGGGCTATCAGGCCGCGCCGCAGGCGCAGGTCGCCCCGATCCCGCGCGAGATCGTCGCCTTCGACGGCAATTACAAGCCGGGGACCGTCGTGGTCTCCACCGCCGAGCGTCGGCTGTACTTCGTGATGCCGAACGGCGAAGCCATCCGGTACGGTGTCGGTGTCGGTCGTCCCGGCTTCACGTGGTCGGGCGTCAAGACCGTGACCGCCAAGAAGGAATGGCCGTCGTGGACCCCGCCCGCCGCGATGATCGCCCGTCGTCCCGACCTGCCGCGCTACATGGCCGGTGGTGTCGAGAACCCGCTCGGCGCGCGGGCCATGTATATCGGCAACACCGAATACCGCATCCACGGCTCGAACGAGCCTGACACGATCGGTCAGGCCGTGTCGTCGGGCTGCATCCGGATGACCAACGAGGATGTGACCGACCTCTACGAGCGCGTGAAGGTCGGCGCCAAGGTCGTCGTGCTGAACAACTGATCGGGACCCGCCGAGCGGGGTTGCCTTGGCAGCCACGCTCGTACCGTCAGATGCGAGAAGGCCGCGCCGTCCGAGAGGATGGCGCGGCCTTCTTATTGGAGACGATCGGACGTCAGACGTGCCGACCGGTCAGGGGGCGACCCGGCCGACGGCCGTCTGCGGTGCGCTCAGCGGCGCGATCGGCATGTTGCAGAAGCAGCGCGCGCCAAGCGGGCGCGGACCCGGTAGCGGGCAGGAATAGGGCTGATACCCGGTGAGGCCCGACTGGACGGCATCGCAGTTCAGGCCGACCTCGCGGCGTGGCGCCCGGCGTTCGTAGCGATCGTCCCGGTCATAGGGGCGCGGCGGCAGCCGGCGTTCCTCGTACCGGCGCGGCGGCGGCTGGTCGTAGCCGTCCTCGTAGTACTGCGCCTGCGCGGTCTGAATCGTGAGCAGTCCGGCCACGAGGCCGAGGATCAGACAGCGTCCGGAAATGCGTCGCATGGATGTGCACCTCTGTTGGAGTCGTGCGCCGCTGGAAGATGTCGGCGCCCCTGACCGCCACACCCGCTTCGGGCGGGAGGCGGAAGGGCCGAGCGGCCCGAAATCGGAACGCTGCCAGCGGTAGGAGACGGGTCGGCTGCGGGCAAGTCCTCTGGCTTGAGGCAAGTCCTCTGGCTTGAGGCAAGTCCTGTGGCCCGAGGCAAGTCCTCTGGCTGATGGCCGTCCGGCGCCGCCCATCGAACGAGAACAGCCCGCCGGCCAGGGGCCGAGCGGGCTGAGACTGGGCGCCGGGTGGGCGCCGTTGATCAGGACGTCACGCGCGGAGCGCGATCAGGAGTTGGTGGCGTTCCGCATGGCCTGCTCGGCGTCGCTGCCGGCCTTGCGTGCCGCCTCGGTGCCCTGCTCCATCGCCTTGCGGGCGTGCTCGGCACCCTCCTGCATGGCGCCCTTGGCCTTCTCGGCGCTCTGCTGCATCGCCGTCTGGGCGAGGCCGCCGAACTCCTTGGCCTGGGCCTGGATCGCGGCGAACTGGCTGCGCACGAATTCAGCCTGATGCTGCATGGCTTCCTGCAGATCGCGGGAGCGGACGAGCTTCTGGGCGAGATCGAAGGCGGCGGTCACGTTCTGCTCGGCGAACTCGAAGCCGCGCGCCGAAACGTCGTGGGCGTTGGTGCGCGCCATCTCGGCGGAGCCCTGAACGGTATCGGCGGTGCGGCGAGCAGCGCTGATGAAGGTGTCGAACGCTTTGCGCGCCTGATCGACACTCTTCTCGGCAAAGTCGCGCATCTCGGCGGGAACCTCGTAATTCGGGGTGCTGCTCATTATCCTCTCCTCACAGGTGATTGTTGATGGCTTGTTGTGCACTGCACAATAGCACAGGCCCAGCCCTATGCCACCCTGCTCGGGCGCATTAAGGTTGACAACAGGTAAACGCCCGCCGGAGACGCTGGTGGCTTACGAAGAGGCCGTGACGCACTAAAAAGGACGTCACGTTGCAAAAATCGTCACGCGAAACAGGTGCGGATGTTCGAGACTGGAGCTTCACGGCCGGGTTTGGTTGACGATCCGGCGCTGCAGGCCGTCTTGCGCCGGTGCGTCGATGATTCGCGCCTCGCGACCCGCATGGCCGATCCATCGACCGCAACCTTGATCCTCGATGCGTCCGGCGCGCGGGTTCTCCATGCCTCCGCGGGCACGGACCCGCTGCTCCGCGCGATCAGCGATGCGGACGGGCGGATCTACCCGGATCTGCGGCTCGGCGAGCAGATCGCCCGTGCGCGTCTGCGCCGGGATCATCCCGTGCTGGTACGGCTCCACCTCGACCCCCGGCGCCTCGCCCCACCGGTGACGGTCAGCCTCCTGCTCACGGCACTGGCCGAAGACGGCGAGGCGGTGGTCCTCGTCGCCGGCGCGCCGCTCCCGAACCTTCGCCCCCGGCGGGCTGCGGAGAGCCGCGCGGAGCCGCCGCCGCCCTCTGCCGCGATCCCGCCCGTGCCCGACGCGATCGAGATCGCAGACCAGGACCCGAACCCGAAGCCGAACCCGGACCTCGAGGGCGATGACCCCCTGGTGCTTCGCCAGCGCTTTACCTGGGAAAGCGACGCGGGCGGCGCCATCGTGCGGATCTCGCAGGAAGCCGGTTCGGCGTTTCGCCGCCGATTCCAGGGCCGGACCTGGCGCGACCTCGCGCAGGCGGAAATCCTCCGCGATGCCGGCGGGTTGCTCACCGCCCTGGAGGGGGCGCGGACGTTCCGGGCCATTCCGGTGACGCTGATCGAGCCGGACGGCGCTCTCTGCGAACTGGAACTGTCCGGCGCCCCGATCGACCGGAGCGGAAACGGCTTCCGCGGCTTCGGACAGGTCCGTTCGATCGTGCGGCCCGCCGTTTCCGTCGCATCGGCGCCTCCGGCCGCGCCAGCGATGCTCATCCCGGTGTCTGCGCCCGTTCTTGCACCGGTTCCAACGCCTGTCCCGGCTCCGGCCGAGGCGGAGGAAGCCCTTGGTGCGGTCCTCCCGCCTGATTCCGGCCCGGTGGAGACGCCTCTGCCCGAGCCCGATCCGCACCTGTCGAGCCATGAACACGCGGCCTTCCGCGAGATCGCCCGCGCCCTCGGTGCCCGTTTCGCCGGCGACGACCGGGCGGAGCCCGAGTCCGAGCCGGGTCTGCCCTGCGCCGTGATGCCGTTCCCGGTCCCGCCCGCGCGTCCGGTGGACCCCGCCGCACCCGATGCCGCGATGGTGGCGACGCTGGAGCGCATTCCCTCCGGCGTCCTGGTCTACCGGGACAATGCGGTGCTGTTCGCCAACCGGCCGCTGCTCGACCTCGTCGGGTATGCGGACCGCGATGCACTGGCTGCGGCCGGCGGGGTCGGACATCTGTTCGGAGGCCTGGACCCCCACGCGCGTTCGAGTGTCGATACGCCCCTCGTCCTGGTCACCCGGGACGGCGGCCGTGCGAGCGTCCTGGTCGAGCATTCGGTCCTGGATTGGGCCGGGCAGCCGGCCGAACTGCTCCTCGCCCGCGATGCCGAGCCGAGCGAGGAGGCCCGCGCCGCCACGGCGGTGGCCATCGCGCAGGATTTCGCCGCACGGCGCGGTGCCGACGCCCTGGCGGTGCTCGAAACACTGGAGGACGGGGTCGCCCTCCTCGACGAGCGCGGCCGCATCCTGACGCTGAATCGCAGGACCGCCGAGGCTTTCGGGCTCGATTCCCGAGAGGTCGTCGGGGCGAGCTTCCTCAGCCTGTTCGCGGCCGAGCACGCCGTCGCCCTGTTGGCGCGCCTGCACGCCGACCCCGCCTCCGCCGCGATGGACGAGATCCCGGTCACCGCGCGCGGAACCGGGGTGCGCCTCCGGGTCAAGATCCTGCCCCTGGCCGGCGATGCGCAGGGCCGTCTCTGCGCCGTGATTCGGAACGACGGATCGCATCCCGAGAAGGGCGGGTCGGACATTCGGGACGAGGCGTCGCGCGCGCGCGCGTCGGAGGCTGGCAGCGTCCGGCAGGCGGACGTCCTGGCGTGGATCAGCCAATCCGTCCAGGCACCGATCACGTCCATGATGGGGCTGACCGACGGTCTGCTCGACGCGACGTTCGGGCCGCCGGATTCCGAACGCCACCGCGCGGCCCTGCAGGAGATCCGGGCCTCCGGAACCCACCTCCTCGACCTCATCAACGATCTCCTCGATCTGGCGCGCATCGAGGCCGGGCGCCTCGATCTCGACATCGCGGAGGTCCCGCTGAACGACGTGGTGTCGCGCTGCGTCGCCCTGCTGCAACCCCAGGCTGCGCGGGAGCGGATCGTGCTGCGCACCAGCTTCTCCGTCGATCTGCCGCCCCTGCTGGCCGATGAGCGGTCCGTGCATCAGGCCACGCTCAACGTTCTCGCCCACGCCATCGCCCTGACCGAGGCGGGCGGCCAGGTCATCGTCTCCACCACCATGGCGGATCGCGGCGAGATCGCCCTGCGGGTCCGCGATACCGGAGCCGGGATGACGCCGGACGAGGTCGACGGCGTGCTCAATCCGTTCCGCCAAGAGCTGCCTCCCAGGGAGGGCCTGCCTTCGAGCGAGAGCCTGCCTTCCAGGGAGGGCCTGCAGGCGGATACGCGCAGGGGAACCGGGCTGGGCCTTCCCCTGACCAAGGCTCTTGTCGAGGCCAATCAGGGGCGGTTCCGGATCGACAGCCGGAAGCACGAGGGCACCCTGGTCGAGATGTCGTTCCCCGCTCGCCCCGCGACGATGCGGGCCTGATTCCGGTTGTACCCGCGCAACCCGCGATGTCAGCGCGCGTTATGTGGGCAGCCAGGGAGGCGGGCTCTCCTGGGATCGAGAACCTGGGATCAAGAACCTGGGATGGAGAAACCGATGCGGACGTTGCCCCTGATCGCCCTGCCCCTGATCGCCGGTCTCGGCCTCGGTGCTCCGAGCCTCGCCCTGGCGCAGCAGACCGGCACAGGACCGACCGAACAGAATCTCAATTCGGCCGGCCAGTTCCGTAACATCACCTCCACGGGGGTGACGAAGCCGCCGGGCCGGGCCGGCGCAGGTTCCGACGATGTCGGGTCGGATGCCGTGCAGAAGCAGAAGTCCCTGGATCGCAAGATCGAGACCGGGATCTGCATCGGTTGTAACTGAAGCACCGCGTAGAAACTCGTCAATCTGTCTCCCAACAGGCCGCCTGAGTGCTTGCGGCCGATATGTCGTTGAGCCTAAGACGATATTCGGAAGTCCCGGCTGCGTGAACAGTCGCGATACGATCGGGCGCCGACAGGGAAAACGCGATGGACGAGAAGGTAGTCGAAGTGCGTCCGACGTGGAGCGAAGGCGCTCACGTCGATGATGCCAAGTACCTGGCCATGTATCAGGCCTCCGTCGCCGATCCAGAGGCATTCTGGAGCGAGCACGGCAAGCGCATCGATTGGATGACCCCCTTCACGACGGTGAAGGAGACCAGCTTCGAACCTGGCAAAATCTCGATCAAGTGGTTCGAAGACGGGCGTACCAACGTCGCTTACAACTGTGTCGACCGTCATCTCGAGACGCGTGGCGATCAGGTCGCCATCATCTGGGAGGGTGACGATCCGAACGAGTCCAAGCACATCACCTATCGCCAGCTTCATTCCGAAGTCGGCAAGATGGCGAACGTGCTGCGCAACCGTGGCGTGTCCAAGGGCGACCGGGTCACCATCTACCTGCCGATGATCCCCGAGGCCGCCTACGCCATGCTGGCCTGTGCGCGGCTCGGCGCGATCCATTCCATCGTCTTCGGCGGTTTCTCGCCCGATTCGCTGGCCGGCCGTATCGAGGGCTGCGCCTCCAAGATGGTCATCACCGCCGATGAGGGCCTGCGCGGCGGCCGCAAGGTGCCGTTGAAGGCCAATGTCGATGCCGCCATCGCGCGCCTGCCGAAGGACAGCGTCGACCACGTCGTCGTCGTGCGCCGCACCGGCTCGTCGATCGCCATGGAGCCCGGCCGTGACGTCTATTACGACGAGGCCGCCGCCCAGGTGACCGACGAATGCCCGGCCGAGCCGATGGAGGCCGAGCACCCGCTTTTCATCCTGTACACCTCGGGCTCGACCGGTCAGCCCAAGGGCGTCGTCCACACCACCGCCGGCTATCTCGTCTACGCCTCGATGACGCATCAATACGTCTTCGATTACCGGGAGGGCGAGGTCTACTGGTGCACGGCCGATGTCGGCTGGGTCACGGGGCATTCCTACATCGTCTACGGACCGCTTGCGAACGGCGCGACGACGCTGATGTTCGAAGGCATCCCGACCTATCCGTCGAATTCCCGCTTCTGGGAGGTGGTCGACAAGCACAAGGTCAACATCTTCTACACCGCCCCGACGGCGATCCGCTCGCTCATGGGCGGCGGTGAGAACCCGGTGAAGAAGACCTCGCGGGCGTCCCTGCGCGTCCTCGGCTCGGTCGGCGAGCCGATCAATCCGGAAGCCTGGGACTGGTACTACAAGGTGGTGGGCGATTCCCGCTGCCCCATCGTGGATACCTGGTGGCAGACCGAGACCGGCGGCATCCTCATCACGCCGCTGCCGGGTGCGACCAAGCTGAAGCCGGGTTCGGCGACGCGGCCCTTCTTCGGCGTTCAGCCGATCGTGGTCGATGCCGAGGGCAAGACCCTCGAGGGTCCCTGCGAAGGCAACCTCTGCATCAAGGATTCCTGGCCGGGCCAGATGCGCACGGTCTATGGCGACCACGAACGTTTCGAGCAGACCTACTTCTCGACCTATCCGGGCAATTACTTCACCGGTGACGGCTGCCGCCGGGATACGGACGGCTATTACTGGATCACCGGCCGGGTCGACGACGTCATCAACGTCTCCGGTCACCGCATGGGCACGGCGGAGGTCGAGTCCTCCCTGGTCGCGCATCCGAAGGTCTCCGAAGCGGCCGTGGTGGGCTATCCGCACAGCGTCAAGGGCCAGGGCATCTACGCCTACGTGACCCTGATGGAGGGCGAGGACGGCTCGGACGAGCTGCGCAAGGAGCTCGTCACCTGGGTCCGCAAGGATATCGGGCCGATCGCCTCGCCCGACCTGATCCAGTTCGCTCCGGGCCTGCCCAAGACGCGTTCGGGCAAGATCATGCGCCGGATCCTGCGCAAGATCGCCGAGGACGAGTTTTCGGCGCTCGGCGACACCTCCACCCTCGCCGAGCCGGCGGTGGTGGACGACCTGATCGAGAATCGCCAGAACCGGACGCACTGAGCGCCACGGTCCCTCCGATCGCGCGGACACGGTGACCCCGTGTTCGCGCGTCCTGCTGTTCCCACAATCGAACGCCTGCAATCCGGACGCCGCCCTGCGAAGACGCGGATCCCTGGGAAAGACACGTCATGGCCGATCTCGAGACTGCGCGGATCGCGCAGAGCCCGCATTTCAAGGAACTCGTCCACGAGCGCACCCGCTTCGGCTGGACGCTCACCATCATCATGCTGCTGATCTATTTCGGCTTCATCGGGTTGATCGCCTTCGACAAGGCGCTGCTGGCGGTGAAGATCGGCGGCGGTACGGCCTCCCTGGGCCTGCTGCTCGGCGTCACCGTCATCGTGCTCGCCTTCATCCTCACCGGCATCTACGTCCAGCGCGCCAACGGCCGCTTCGACCAGCTGACCGCCGCCCTCAAGCGGGACCTCGCCCGATGATCCGCGCAAAGCACCCCCTCGTCCTCGGCACCGTGATGGCGGCGCTCGCCGCAACGGTCGCCTATGCGGCCGGACCGGATCTCGGCGCCGTCAAGCAGTCGGCGACGAACTGGCCGGCGATCGGCATGTTCGCGTTCTTCGTGCTCTTCACCCTCGGCATCACCTACAAGGCCGCCAAGGGCACCAAGTCGGCCGCCGATTTCTACGCCGCCGGCGGCGGCATCTCGGCCGGCACGAACTCCCTGGCGATCGCGGGCGACTACATGTCCGCCGCCTCGTTCCTCGGCATCTCGGGGCTCGTCTACACCTCGGGCTTCGACGGCCTGATCTACTCCACCGGCTTCCTGGTCGGCTGGCCGATCGTACTGTTCCTGATCGCCGAGCGCCTGCGCAACCTCGGCAAGTTCACCTTCGCGGACGTGGCCAGCTTCCGCCTCGACCAGACCTCGATCCGCATCATCTCGGCCACCGGCACCCTGGTGGTGGTGGCGTTCTACCTGATCGCCCAGATGGTCGGCGCGGGGAAGCTGATCCAGCTGCTGTTCGGCCTGCCCTACCTCTACGCCGTCATCATCGTCGGCGTGCTGATGATCGTCTACGTGGCCTTCGGCGGCATGAAGGCGACCACCTGGGTTCAGGTGATCAAGGCCTGCCTGCTGCTGGGCGGCGCCACCTTCATGGCCGGCGCGGTGCTCTATCAGTACGGCTTCAACCCCGAGGCCCTGTTCGCCGCCGCCGTCGCCACCCACCCCAAGGGCGACGCCATCATGGCGCCGGGCGGCCTCGTCAGCAATCCGGTCGAGGCGATCTCGCTCGGCGTCGGCCTGATGTTCGGCACCGCCGGCCTGCCGCACATCCTGATGCGCTTCTTCACGGTGTCGGACGCCCAGGCCGCCCGCAAGTCGGTGTTCTACGCCACCGGCCTGATCGGCTATTTCTACATCCTCACCTTCATCATCGGCTTCGGCGGCATCGCCCTGCTGATGTCCGATCCGGCCTATTTCAACCTCGACGCGGCCGGCGCCTTCGACAAGCTCAAGGGCATGGTCGGCGGCACCAACATGGTGGCGGTGAACCTCGCCAACGCGGTCGGCGGCCCGTACTTCCTCGGGTTCATCTCGGCCGTGGCCTTCGCCACCATCCTGGCGGTGGTGGCCGGCCTCACCCTCGCGGGGGCCTCGGCGGTCAGCCACGACCTCTATGCCCAGGTGATCGCCCGGGGACGCACCAACGAGGCGGCGGAAGTCCGGCTCTCCAAGATCGCCGCCGTCGTCATCGGCATCGTGGCGATCTATCTCGGCTACGTCTTCGAGAACCAGAACGTCGCCTTCATGGTCGGCCTCGCCTTCTCGGTGGCGGCGAGCTGCAACTTCCCCGTCCTGACCATGTCGATCCTGTGGAAGGGCACCACCACCTGGGGCGCCCTCATCGGCGGCCTCGTCGGCCTCGTGGCGGCGGTCGGCATGGTGGTGCTGTCGAAGGCCGTCTGGGTCACGACCTTCGGCAACCCGGCCGCGATCTTCCCCTACGACAACCCGGCCCTGTTCTCGATGCCGCTGGCCTTCCTGACGATCATCGTCGTCTCGAAGCTCGACAACACCAAGCGGGCCCAGCGCGAGCGGGCACTGTTCGACGCGCAGTTCGTCCGCTCCGAGACGGGAATCGGTGCCGACGGAGCCCACGCGCACTGAGCCGAAGCTGCTCCGAATCGGGTGGGGATCGAGGGGGCGCGACGCAAGTCGCGCCCCTTCTCATGTCGGCTGGCCGGTCTAATCCCGGCGCGATCCAAAAAAGACTTCCTCAAGACTCAAAAAATATCTGAATTCGGTACTCCTCGGCCGCGATGGGGACTTGGGCGAAAACGTGGCATGGCCTAGCATCGCCACGCGGGTACTCAGACTAGCCGCCGGCACGCGAGGGACTGATCAGTCCGCGCGGGTCCGGCAGCAATGCTGCGGCATCCGCAGGGTCCAACACGTCACGGGCGGACTACGCCTGGGCAAAACAAGACTTGGAGAAACGTCCCATGGTTGCGTCCAGCGCAATTCCCGTCAGCGATTCGGCCACACGGCCGATGAGCGCCGGCGAGAAGAAAGTCATTCTCGCCTCATCCCTCGGTACCGTGTTCGAGTGGTACGATTTCTATCTCTACGGATCGCTCGCGACGATCATCGGGGCACAGTTCTTCTCGGCCTACCCGGAAGCGACCCGCAACATCTTCGCGCTGCTGGCCTTCGCGGCGGGCTTCCTGGTCCGGCCCTTCGGCGCCCTGGTGTTCGGTCGCCTCGGCGACATGGTCGGACGCAAGCACACCTTCCTGATCACCATCCTGATCATGGGCATCTCGACCTTCATGGTCGGCCTGCTGCCGTCCTATGACACGCTGAACGCCTACGGCATCGGCTGGGTCGCTCCCGTGACCCTGCTCGCCCTGCGCATGCTCCAGGGCCTCGCGCTCGGTGGCGAGTATGGCGGCGCCGCCGTCTACGTGGCCGAGCACGCCCCCCGCGGCCGTCGCGGCTTCTACACCGCCTTCATCCAGACCACGGCGACGCTGGGCCTGCTGCTGTCGCTGGTGATCATCCTGTCGACGCAGGGCTACGTGAACGGCGCCTACGCGCCGACCGTCACGACGGCCGCCGACGGCACCCAGACCACCATCACGGCCTTCCAGGCCTGGGGCTGGCGCATCCCGTTCCTCGTCTCCTGCGTCCTGCTCGGCATCTCGGTCTGGATCCGCATGCAGATGAACGAGAGCCCGGCCTTCAAGAAGATGAAGGAAGAGGGCACCCACTCGAAGGCGCCGCTCTCGGAGGCCTTCGGCCAGTGGCGCAACGCCAAGTGGGCGCTGCTGGCGCTGCTCGGCCTCACCGCCGGTCAAGCCGTGGTCTGGTACGCCGGGCAGTTCTACGCCCTGTTCTTCCTGCAGAGCATCCTCAAGGTCGACCAGTTCACCGCCAACGTGCTGATCGCCTGGTCGCTGCTTCTCGCCACCGGCGGCTTCCTGTTCTTCGGCGCGCTCTCCGACAAGATCGGGCGCAAGCCGGTGATCCTCGGCGGCTGCCTGATCGCGGCGCTGACCTACTTCCCGCTGTTCGAGCAGCTCACCGCCAACGCCAACCCGGCCCTCTACCAGGCGCAGTCCACGGTCCCGGTGGTGGTCAAGACCAACCCGGATGCGTGCTCGTTCCAGTTCAATCCGGTCGGCACCGCCAAGTTCACCAAGGAGTGCGACGTCGCCAAGGCGCTGCTCGCCCGCTCGGCCGTGAACTACACCACGGAGCCGGTCGCCGCCGGTGCGCCGACCATCGTGACCATCGCGGGCAAGGACTTCCCGGTGGCCGATCCGGCCTTCGCCAAGGCGGTCCCGGCCGCCCTGACGGCCGCTGGCTACCCGGCGCCCGCCGGCAACGCCACCATCGTGAAGGTGGCCAACCCGATCGACATCTTCACGGGCCAGAAGCTCATCGTCATCGGCATCCTGACGATCCTCGTCCTCTACGTGACGATGGTCTACGGCCCGATCGCGGCGGCCCTGGTGGAGCTGTTCCCCACCCGTATCCGCTACACCTCGATGTCCCTGCCCTATCACATCGGCAACGGCTGGTTCGGCGGCCTGTTGCCGGCCACCTCGTTCGCCATCGTGGCCCAGACCGGCAACATCTATAACGGCCTGTGGTACCCGATCGCGATCGCCGCGATGACCTTCGTCATCGGCCTCCTGTTCATCCCGGAGACCAAGGATCGCGACATCTTCACCTACGACGAGAACCCGGTGCGTTGATCGCCGGGTTCTGAGGAAGGCCCCGCCACCCGGCGGGGCCTTTTTTCGTTCAGGCGGCCTGCGGCGTCGGCGTCGTCAGGAAGTCGGTGATCAGGAGGGCGTGGTCCTCGACGCTCTGGCGCGCATACGCCATGGCGAAATCCGCGATCGCCTCGTCGAAGGCCGAGCCCTTGCCGAGATAGCCGGCGATCATCACGGCGTCGCCCGACCGGGCATGGGCGCGGGCGAGCGTGGTGCCGCAGAGCTGGGCGTAGGCCTTGGCCCCGCTCTCGGACAGGATCTCGCCGACGGCCGAGAGCTTCCGGTTCTTGAGCTGGCGCACGTAGTAGGAGCGACCGCTCGCCTCGGACTGCGCGGTGCCGAGGAAGAGGTCGCTCGCCGCCTGCATGATCCGCTGGCCGTCGATCACCCGCTGGCCCTCGGAGACGATCGAGAACGGCTTCAGGGCGAGCTGCCCGATCACGGAGGGCCGGGCCTCCTTGATCTGCAGGAACAGCGGCGCGCCATCGGCATCGGCATAGATGCCGACCGCGCAGACGAGGCCGACCGAGCCGATCCCCACGACCTTGAAGGCGACGTCGCGACGGGCGTAGCGCGAGACCAGGGTCCAGCGATCGGCGCTCAGGGCGTCGGGATAGGCCTGGAGTGCCGCTTCGGCGTCCTGTACGGCCTCGGTCAGCCCGTTCGGCCCCTCGTGGCAGATCGTCCGATCCTTGTCGGCGATGCGCCAATCGGCCGGGTTCTGGCGATCCGGCTCGGAGGCCAGCTTGGGGGTGTCGCCGCGGCTCAGGCCGTCGGCATTCTCCATCGAGGCTTCCGAGAGCAGGCGCCGGCACAGGTCGCCGTCCCCGAAACGTCCGACCTCACGGTCGATATCGATGCGGCTGTGCCAGATCGCCAGCGGCGACAGGTTGGACAGGTCGCGCATGTGCTCGCGATAGGCGCAGGCACTGGCCTTCGCGGCCTTGCGGGCCTTCTCCACGCCGCGCGGAAGGGCCGCCAGGGCCACGCTGGCGGCGAGGCGCTTCACATCGACGGTGAAATCGACGTTCCAGAGGGTCTCGTCGAAGTCGTTGATGTCGAACAGGGTCTGCCCCTCGGGGCTGCGGTACACGCCGAAATTGCCGACGTGGCAATCGCCGCAGGCCTGGACCGGAATACCCGGGACCGGCACGCCCTCGAGATCGGCCGCCATCACGGCGGCCGCTCCCCGCAGGTACGCGAAGGCATTGTCCCGCATCCGTTCGTAGCGCAGGGGAATCAGGCTCGGCAGCCGACCGGCGTCGCCCGCCCGCAGCACCGCCAGCGGATCACGCTGCGGCGTCGGCTGCCACTGGCCGTGGGATTCCCGGGACACGTGCTCGCGCAGGCGCTTGCCGGCCGCGCGGCGCTCCTCGCGGCTGGACAGGATGGGCATGTGGGTCATGGGAGGCCTCGTCGATGCGGCGGGCGTGGGCGCCCGGCCGTGTTCCGGTGGCAGGTGCGCTGCCGATCGTCAGTGCCGGAAATGGCGGTGACCCGTGAAGACCATGGCGAGGCCGGCCTCGTCGGCGGCCTTGATCACGTCGGCGTCGCGCATCGAGCCGCCGGGCTGGATGATGGCCGTGGCGCCGGCCTCGGCCGCCGCGATCAGCCCGTCCGCGAAGGGAAAGAACGCGTCGGAGGCCACCACCGAACCCTTGGCTAGGCTCTCGGCGGCGCCGATGCGACTGGCGCCCTCGGCGGCCTTCCAGGCGGCGATGCGAGAGGAATCGACCCGCGACATCTGTCCGGCGCCGATGCCGACGGTGGCGCCGTCGCGCACGTACACGATGGCGTTCGACTTCACGTGCTTGGCGACCCGGTAGGCGAAGCGCAGGTCGGCATATTCCCGGTCGGTGGGTGCGCGCTTCGTGACCACCTGGAGCGGCATATCGTCGACCACGGCGGAATCACGCGCCTGGACGAGCAGCCCGCCCGAGACCGTCTTCACGGTCTCGCCGCCGCCGCGCGGGTCGGGCAGCCCATCGGCCAGCAGCAGGCGCAGGTTCTTCTTGGCGGCCACGATCGCGACCGCCTCCTCGGTCGCGTCCGGGGCGATGATCACCTCGGTGAAGATCTCGACGATCCTGCGGGCCGCGTCGGCGTCGAGCGTCCGGTTCAGGGCGACGATGCCGCCGAAGGCCGAGGTCGGATCGCAGGCGAGCGCGCGCTCGTAGGCTTCCAGGAGGCTGGCCCCCTCGGCCACGCCGCACGGATTGGCATGCTTGATGATCGCCACCGCCGCCGACCGCGCCGGTTCGAACTCGGCCACGCATTCGTAGGCCGCATCGGTGTCGTTGAGGTTGTTGTAGGACAGTTCCTTGCCCTGAAGCTGGCGGGCGGTGGCGACGCCGGGCCGGGCCGGGCCGGGCATGCGGTAGAAGGCGGCGCTCTGGTGCGGGTTCTCGCCGTAGCGCAGCGACTGGGCCAGGGTCCCGCCGAAGGCGCGGAAAACCGGCGTCGTCTCCGTCTCGATCTGGCTGCCGAGCCAATTGGCGATGGCGGCGTCGTAGGCGGCGGTCCGCGCATAGGCCTTCTGAGCGAGGCGGCGGCGGGTGCGCGCGCTCAAGGCGCCGCAATGCGCCGCGAGTTCGCCGAGAAGGTCGCCGTAATCGGCGACGTCGACCACGACCGCGACGTCGGCATGGTTCTTCGAGGCGGCGCGAATCATCGCCGGGCCGCCGATGTCGATGTTCTCGACGCAGGCGTCGTAGTCGGCGCCCTGCGCCACGGTGGCCTCGAAGGGGTAGAGATTGACCACCAGCAGGTCGATGGCGCGGATGCCGTGGGCGGCGAGCGCGGCCTGGTGTTCCGGGTTGTCGCGCACCGCCAGCAGTCCGCCATGGACGCCGGGATGAAGCGTCTTCACCCGCCCGTCCATCATCTCGGGAAAGCCGGTCAGTTCGGCGACTTCCGTGACGGGGAGTCCGGCCGCCCGCAGGGCCTTGTGGGTGCCGCCGGTCGAGACGAGTTCGATCCCGAGTCGGTCGAGGGCCGTGGCGAACGCGACGAGGCCGTCCTTGTCCGAGACGGAGAGAAGCGCGCGGGTAACCCGCACCTGATCGTGCGACATGGCATTTCGTCCGAGGCAATCGACGGTGGAACCTGCGCCGCGCCTACCACGGATTTGTGCGCTGCGGCCAGACGCCTCGTCAGCCTTCGCGGGCGGGCGCCCTGGCGAAGCCCCACCGGACCCGGGTGTCCTCCGTCACCGAGACATAGAGCACGATCTGGTCGGTGCGCCGTGCCCCGGTGAGACCGGCGAAGTAGACGCTCTCTTCCAGGGCGACCTGCGCGCCCTCGGCTCCGAAGTGCCAGATTTCGCCGATCGGCGAGGTGAGTTCGAGCCGGCCGTCGTCGAGGCCGCGGGCCGCGATGGCCGGGTGGAGATGGAAGCGCACCGCCACCTCCTGCGGCCGGTGCCGGGCCTTGCCTGACCGGGCCTTGCCTGACTGGGCCTTGCCAGACCGGGTTTTGCCGCGCCGGGTCGGCTGGGGCCGCACGAAGGCGTCCTCCCCGTCGAGCAGGTGGCCGTTGCTGGTCAGGCGCCAGCGCCGCTCGTGAATGATGCCGTGGTCGCCGGCATAGCCGTCGTGGCGGGCCGCCAGGATCGTGGCGCCGGGCTCGGTCGTCCGCTCCGCCTTCACGTCGCGGGGGCCGCGCAGGATCACCGGGCCGATGCGCCGCGAGAGCCAGGTCACGGCCCAGCGCTCGTACCAGGCCCCGCCCCCGACCAGAAAGCGGCAGGAGGAGGTGTCGGCCACCGTGGCGGTGGAATGGGCGGCGGTGCTGCGGGCGAGGCGGCGCAGTTCCGGGCCGCTCGCCGGCAGGCCGCAATTGACCACGATGCGCTGCGGGCCGCTCGACATCTCGAACGACAGGCAGCCGGCCCCGGCATTGATCGAATCGGGCAGCGGAGGCGGCGCGCCGACATCGGTCACGACCAGCACCCGCCCGCCTTCGAGGCGCTCGTAGCCGGAATTCGGCGCGTGCATCATCGGCTGGGCCAGGGCGCCGTCATAGACCAGGAGCGTGGCGAGGTGGTCGGCCGCCGTCGCGCCCATGCCGTTGAAGTGGCTGAGCGAGGCATCCGGGTGGCGCAGCAGGCGCAGCAGCGGCAGCATCCGGTCGATGGCGTGCAGCAGCGCCACCGGCGGGTCGACGCTGCGGGAGAGGAAGCTCTGGCGCAGGGGGAGCAGGTCCAGCAGCAGTTCCATCGCGAAGCGCGGGTCGCGGCTGCGATGGCCGCCGTCGCGCAGGATCTGCCGGTCGAGTTCGCGCACCAGGATGCGCGTGGCCCGGCGCAGGATCGGCTGGATGCCCTCGCAGCACAGGCCCGCGTAGCAGAGGGCGACGGCGGCCAGAAGCCGGGATTGCGGAGAGATGCCGCGGCGCAGATCGCCCTCGAGGTCGCGGGCGGCCTTGCCGAGGCTCTTGAGAAAAGCCTGGTAGAAGGCGTGGTCCGCACCCTCCAGGACGAGGGGCGACTGACACAGGAACGAGATCAGCCGCCGGGCCGCGACCGGGGTCTGACGGGCGAACGTCGCATCGCCGCGTCCGGCGATGAAATCGGCCACGAAGGCGCGGGCATTGGCCCGGGCCAAAGCGGTGTCGGCGGCCCTGAGGTGGCGCAGCCATCCGAAGCCGTAGAGGATGTCGGCCCATTCCGGCGAGGGCGGTGCGTAGTCGAAGGGCGAGCGGCCGCTGACCGAAAGCGAGCGACCGGCGAAGACGAAGAGGCCGGCATAGATGTCGTCGGCGAAGGTGGCGTCGCTGGTGCGCAGATCGTGCGGGGCGATGACCAATCCGGTCACGCGGGCGCGGCTGAGGATATCGGGTCGGCCGGTAAGGCGTGCATAGGTGTTGCGCACCGAGCCCGCGATTTCGCGTCCGATCAGCCGATAGAACCGCCAGCGATCAGCCCCCCAACGCACGCAGTCTCCTCTTTCAACGTAACGCCTACGAACCGGCGCCGCGCCGAGTCTTGTTCAGGTCGAGTCCGATCCAGGTCGGATCTTGCCGAGCCGGATCTTGTCGGTTCGGATCTTGCCGGCTTCTCTTCCGATCGAGTCCCGTCCGGTCCTGGCTAGGCCGTGGGCCTTAACCTTCGGTTAACCTCAAGTCACTGGCCCCGTCCATGCGAAGGCTCAATCGGTTGGGGTTTCCGCCAGCCGGCGGACGGGCTTCGCCGCGCGGGCATCGGCCGTCTTCAGGGCCTTCCAGCTGTTGGGCTGGGCCACGAAGGTGCGCAGGGCGGCGGTGTTGGCGGCGGCCTCGTCGGGCGAGAGGTCCTGGCGCGCCACGGCTTCCGCATCGGCGAACTTGCCTTGAAGGCCGAGCACCAAGGCGAGGTTCTGGCGAACCCGCACGTCGGCGCGCGGCTGGGCGGCGGCCCGCCGCAGGGTCGCTTCCGCCTGGGGCAGCTGACGGCCGAGCGCGTAGGAGAGCCCGAGATTGGACAGGATGACCGGGTCGTCCGGCTGGATCTTCAGGGCCGCCTCGTAGAAGGCCTGAGCGCGGGCGTTGTCGCCGAGCTGGTCGGCCACGGCGCCCTGCGCCGAGAGCACCCGCCAATCGGGCCGGGCGGGCGTATGGGCGTTCTGCAGGACGTCCGATGCCTCTTGGAAGCGGCCGACTTCCGAGAGGCTCTTGCCGTAGGCCGCCAGCACCGCGGTGTTCTTGGGGTTGCGCAGGGCCGCCTGCTGCAGCACCGCGACGGCCTGGGGCTTCTGGTCGGTGGCCCGCAGGGCCTGCGCGTAGCGCAGCGCGAGGCGCAGATCGTTCTGGTCTCCGGCGTATTTCTCGCCCAGGCTCTCGACCTCGCGGCGGCTGATCACCGCTGGGTTCTGCGCCCGGCCGAAGCCCGGCAGCGAGAGGCCCCCGATGGAGCCGGTGGTCTCGGGCGAGCGGGACTGGCATCCCGCCGCGAGGGCGGCCACCAGGACCGCCACGGCCAGCCGGGCCGGCCGGATGCGAGAGGACTTCAACAGCGGCGTGACCATGGCGCGCTCCGCGACGACCCCTCGGGTCTGGACGTGACCGGCGGAACGCTTCGCGCCGCCGTAGAGCCGGTGATAGAGCGTTAACCCTAACCCGCCGTTAATCCCCCGGCGGTCCGTTTCCTGCCTGTGCGAGAGCCATGAGCCAGACCCTGTCCCGCCTCGTCCGCGAGGCCGCCGATGCCGTGCCGATCACCTGCGTCACCCGGGAATCCTGGCCCGGGATCGAGGCGGCGCTCCCCGCCCCGCAGGCGGCCTATGCGCGCGCGACCGATTTCAGCCCGAAGGCCGGGTGCCTCGCCCTCCTCCCCGATGCGGAGGGTCGAGTGGCCGCGGTTCTCTTCGGCCTCGGTGACGATGCGGACCCACTTCTCGCAGGCAAGCTCCCCGGCCTCCTGCCCCCCGGCACCTACCGGTTCAGCCCGACGCAGAACTCCGTCGTGCAGGGCTCCGAGCTGCGTGGCTCCGACGTGCAGAACTCCGACGGGCAGGGCTCCGAGCTGCGTGGCTTCGACGTGCAGGGTGCGACCCTGGCCTGGCTGCTCGGGAGCTACCGCTTCGGACGCTACCGGGCTGCGGGTACCGAGCGCCCTGCCCTCGCGGTGTCCGAGAGCGTCGACGCCGAGGCGGTGACCCGCATCGCCGAGGCCGTGGCCCGTGGCCGCGACCTCGTGAACACTCCGGCCAACGACCTCGGCCCGGCCGAGATCGAGGCCGCGATCCGCGCCGTCGCGGACCGGCACGGCGCCGCCGTCACGGTGGTGACGGGAGAGGATCTGGCGCGGGACTTCCCCCTCGTGCACGTCGTCGGCGCCTCGTCGCCGCGCGCGCCGCGCCTGATCGACCTGACCTGGGGGCCGGTCGATGCGCCTCGGGTCACCCTGGTGGGCAAGGGCGTCGCCTTCGACACCGGCGGCCTCGACATCAAGCCGTCGAGCGCCATGCTGCTGATGAAGAAGGACATGGGCGGCAGTGCCGCCGCGCTCGCGGCCGCCGAGATGGTGATGGGGTCCGGGCTGAATCTGCGCCTTCGCCTGATCATCCCGGCCGTCGAGAATGCCGTGTCGGGAACCGCGTTTCGACCGGGGGACGTGATCCGCAGCCGCGCCGGCCTCACGGTCGAGATCGGCAACACCGACGCCGAGGGCCGCCTCATCCTGGCCGATGCGCTGGCGCTGGCCGATGCGGAGAAGCCCGACCTGCTGATCGACTTCGCGACCCTGACGGGGGCGGCCCGGACGGCGCTCGGCCCCGACCTGCCCGCCTTCTTCACCGAGGACGAGGCCCTGGCGCAATCCGTGGCCGAGGCTGGAGTGGCGGTGGCCGATCCGGTCTGGCGCCTGCCGCTGCACAAACCCTATGCGAGCCTGCTCGATTCCAAGATCGCGGACCTGAACAACGTGTCCGGCGGCCCCTTCGCCGGTGCGATCACCGCCGCTCTCTTCCTGCGCCGCTTCGCGCCCGCGACGCGGGCGCATGTCCATTTCGATCTCTACGGCTGGAATCCGTCGACCAAGCCGGGACGCCCGGAAGGGGGCGAGGTCCAGACGGCGCGTCTGGTCCACGCCCTGCTGGCGCGGCGCTACCCCCGGGCGTGAGCCGGGATCACACCCCCAGCATCGCCTTCTCCGACTCGTAGGCGGCGCGCACCGGAGCGGCTCCGTAGATCCGCTCCAGGCGCCGCACGGTGAAGTGGGCGCGGGCGGTGGACTGGAAATGATCCATGAAGGCGGCGTTCACGGCCGCGCCGCCGAAGGCCCCCAGGATGGGCACGGCCTGGGCCGCCACCTTCTGTGAGACGACGAGGCCGAAGCGCGCGGCGATCTGGGTCGAGAACCGGATCAGGGCCGGGGCCGCCTCGTCGAGCAGCGCCCGGTTGCCGGCGTAGCGGGCGGCTTCCACCATGGTCTTGGCGAGCGCGGCGCGGACCGCGAAGTAGCCGCTCTCGGTGAGCGCGCTTCCGGCGGCCTCGCGTCCGCCGAGGGCGAAGACCTGGACGCAGGCGAGCGCGTTTTCCGGGTCGCTCAGGTCCTCGCCCTCCTCCTGGGCGATCTGGGCGATCGACCGCAGCATCAGGGTGGTCGAGAGGGGCAGTTCCACCGCCAGGGTAGCGAGGCCGAAGGCGCCGCCGACCGCACCCGAGGCCGCCGCCATGGCCTTGTGGCCGAACGTGCTCGACGGAAGGTACTTGGCGAGACGCGTCACCGTGCGCATCGCGGCGGACGGCTCGGCGACCGGACCTTCGAGAAGGGCTTCGGCGCTCGCCGCCAGCGGACCCTCCCGGCCCGCCGCAACGGGCGCCGCAACGTGCGCCGGAAGCGTCGCCAGCGCGACCTTGAGGGAGGCCCGCATCGCACTCTCGGTCGCCTGCGACACCGCGTCGGTCACCGGTGCGGGCAGCGCCCGTCCGATGAAGTCGAGGGGCGCGCCGGCGATCCCCGAGAGGCGGGCGGCGAGGCCGGGTTTCTCCAGGGCCTCGACCGCCCGGCGCAGGGCTGCGCGGTCGGCGTCGCTGAGCGGCGGTGCGCCGGGGGCGATGGCGGGTGCGGTGGTGTTGTCGTCGACGAGTTTGATGTTGCTCACGTCTGCGGTCTCATCCGTGTGCCGGGCGGGGACGTTCGGGACGACCCGTCCCAGGTTGGTCGGTGCCGGTGGAAGCAAGCTCGGGGCCTCGGAGTTGGTTCCCGCCGATCTCGTCGCCGGCCGCGGCCTCCGGGCGGACGGGATCGCGAGCCGTGGCGGCCGCGGCGGCGGCTTTGCGCTCGCCGGCGCGACCGACGAGGAGGCATAGGATCACCACCGGAATGCCGACGGCGGCCGTGAAGGCGAAGAACACCGGGTAGCCGTAGGCCGAGACGATGAAACCGGAGCTTCCGGCGATGAGCTTGCCCGGCAGCGCGTAGAGCGAGGAGAACAGGGCGTATTGCGTTGCGGCGAAGCCCGGCGCGGTCAGGCTCGACATGTAGGCGATCAGCGCCATGCCGGCGAAGGAGCCGCAGAAATTGTCGATCGAGATCGCCGCCGTCAGGCGCCATACCTCGGGGCCGCCGAAGGAGAGCCACGAGAAGGCGAGGTTGGAGGCTGCGCCCAGGAAAGCCCCGACCACGAGGGTGGGAAACAGCCCGAACCGGGTCATCGCCCACCCGCCGACGAAGGCGCCGGCGATGCCGATCCAGATGCCGTAGAGCTTCGAGACGGCGCCGATCTCCACCAGACTGAACCCCACCTCCCGGTACAGGGGGCTCGCCATCACGCCGGAGATGAAGTCCGGCAGGCGATAGAAGGCGACGAGCAGCAGGACGGCCCACAGACTGGCGCCGAACCGGGTGTGCAGCTCCGTCAGCGGTTCGAGGACCGCGCCCCGGAAGGTCCAGACCTTGAGGGGAGCCGCCGTGGTCGTGACGGCGCGGTCGTAGGCCGGTGCCAGCAGGGCCGCGATCATGCCAACGCCCATCAGGGCCGCCATCGACAGGTAGGCCACGGGCCAGCCGTAGGCGCTGGCGATGAACAGGGCGCCGGCTCCGGCCGACATCAGGGCAAGGCGGTAGCCGAGGTTCGAGGTCGCGGCCATCACGCCCTGCAGGTCGGTGCCGGCGGCGTCGATGCGCCAGCCGTCGATCACCACGTCCTGCGTCGCGGCACAGAAGGCGACGAGGAATGCCCCGAGGCCGAGCAGCGCGAGGCTGGTGCCCGGATCGGCGAAGGCCATCAGCGTCAGCGCCAGGGCCACGGCACACTGACTCGCGATCATCCAGGCACGCCGCCGCCCGAGGGCGCGGCTCAGGACGGGAACGTCGAACCGGTCGATGATCGGCGCCCAGAAGAACTTCAGCGTGTAGGGAAGCGCCAGGTAGCTGAACAGGCCGATGGCCTTGATGTCCACGTTGGAATAGGCGAGCCGTGTCGAGAAGGTGCCGAGCACCAGCAGCAGCGGCAACCCCGAGGAGAAGCCCAGGGCCAGCATCAGCAGGATACGCGGGTCCTCGATGATGTCCTTCAGGCGAAGGCGGCTCCGAGCACCCCGCACGTCGCTTTGAGCCATGACATGGAACTCCTGAGGTCCGAACGGCTTGATGCCCGCATACTGAGCAGGCCTCGTCGCCGGCCCGATCGTCGGGCCGGCGACGAGGATGTCGGCCGTTTACGGCCGATTACCGTCCACAACATGCCTTCCGAATTCTTAACGCGAGGTCTCGCATCTTCCTGTTAGCGGTCTGCCAGCCCTCCGGGGGTTCAGCGATCCAGGTGTTGACGGCGGGGCATCCCGGCAGTTCAAGTCTGGGTTCGCCTCCGGAGGGACGTGCGACGGATCGGCGTCCAGGTCTACAACGGGTGTTTCGTCTTGGCTGAAGCCGATCATGACGCATAGGGAAACGCCGGTCACCAGGGCACGCGGTCTCGGAGTCAATGCGGGCGCGTTCGTGGCGGCCTTCACCGCGAGTCCGACGCCCATGGTCCTCACCGATCCGCGACAGGCGGATAATCCCATCGTCTGGGCGAACGACGCGTTCCTGGCCCTGACCGGGTACGAGTGGGACGAGATCGATGGCCGGAACTGCCGGATGCTGCAGGGGCCCGAAACCGATCCGCGCGCGATCAGGCGCTTGCGCGAGGCCGTGACGGCCGGTCGCCCGCTCGAGGTCGAACTCGTCAATTACCGCAAGGACGGGTCCTCGTTCTGGAACGGGATGACCGTCGCGCCGGTCCATGACGAGACCGGCCGGATCGTGCATTTCTATTCGGCCCAGGCCGACATGACCGGCAAGCACCGTCACGAAGTCGCGATGAGGGATGCCCACGACGAACTCGAGCGACGCGTCGGCGAGCAGACGGCAGACCTCAGGGCCGCGTTGGAACAGAAGACGGCGCTGCTCCACGAGGTCGACCATCGCGTCAAGAACAACCTCCAGGTGATCTCGTCGCTGATGCTGCTGAAGGCACGGCGCACGCCGCAGGGCGAAGCCCGCGACGCGCTGCAGGGGATGGCCGAGCGCATCGGCGCCCTGTCGACGGTCCACCGGATGCTCTACTCCACCGGCGACGTGACCAAGTTCGACCTTCGGGAATTCGCGGAGGATTTCGTCTCGGAACTCGTCGCCGGTCTCGACACCGACCGCACCGCCGTCAGTGCGGAGATCGACTCGATCGCGGTCTCGGCCGCCATGGCGGCGCCCCTCGCGCTGATGATGCACGAGCTTGCGACCAACGCCGTGCGTCACGCCTTTCCGGGTAGCCGGCCGGGTCGGATCACGATCACGGCGCAGCGCAGCGCGGGCGGCCTGCGCATGCTGATCGAAGACGATGGGATCGGCATGGCCAGTGGGACGCCCAATCCCGCCGGCTTCGGCCGGTCCCTGGTGGAGATGGTGGTGCGCCAGCTGCGCGGGGTGATTGCCTGGAGCGACGTGTCGCCCGGCACCCGTGTGGAGATCACCGTGCCCCTCGATGCCATCTCGCTGCAGAGCGTGATGTCCGATCGCGCCGCCGAGCCGGATTGGGCCTCCCGATGACCGATGTCCCCCTCCGAATCCTCGTCGTGGAGGACGAGGCGCTGATCGCCCTCGAACTCGAGTGCCTTCTCGACGATCTCGGTCATGTCATCGTCGGGGTGGCGGGGAGTTCGGTGGAGGCGATCGCGCTGGGGCAATCGACGGCGCCCGACGTGGCCTTCGTCGACATCCACCTCGTCGATGGCCCGACCGGAGTGGATGTCGCCCGGGCTCTCAGCGCCGATCCCCACACGACGGTGGTGTTCATGACGGCGAACGCCAAGCGCATTCCGGACGACTTCGCCGGCGCGGTCGGGGTGATCGCCAAGCCCTATTCGGAACGGGTGGTTGCCGGCGCTCTGCGCTATGTGGCCGACCGGCGCGCCGGCCTCAAGGCCACGGTCGAAGGGTTGGATGGGTTTCGCCTGGCGGCGCGCGAGGCGCTCGGTCGGCATCCGCTCATCCGCTGAGCGGCCGCCTACCGGCTTCCGGCTGCGGCCGCGCCCGTGGCCATGTTGCGGCGCGACTCGGCCTGACTGCTGACTTCCCCGTAGAACTTGGTGGCGTCCCCGAGCTGGATCGAGGGCTGACAGTTCGGGGTGCAGGAATAGGATTCGCGCTCCAGACCCCGCTGCACCGTGATCACGGAGGCCTGCGGCGCCTGAACGCTGATCGTGGATTCGGCCAGCATGGTCCCGGCGGCATCGAGGGCGATCAGGTTGGTGCTGCCGAAGCTCTTGCCGGTCAGGATGAGGACGCCGTTCTTCTGGAGTGCCACGTCGGCGACCATCGGGTTCCCGACGATCACCATCTGGGTCTTCTCCGGAAGACGCATGACCTTGGCGTTGTCGACCGAGACTGCCACCACGGTCGGAACCGCGACCGCGTCCTGGGCTCGGGCGTCGCCGCAGACGAAGATCCCGTAAGCCGCGACCAGTAGCGCGGTGATGCACCGGACAGGGATCTGGGTGGGGTTCATGGACAGCGGCATCGGATGCTCACTCGGACCTGATGGCACGACGCATGTCGTGATCGTTCTCCGCGTCCGAGGACGGACCCCATCGCCGCGAGTGAGCCGATATCAACCACGGACACGGTAAACAAACCCATAAATTACCGTTCGACAGCATCGTCGAAAACGCCGGGCGCCCAGGGTGAGTTTGTCTCGACTTGGTGAAGCATTGGCTGGATGTATTCGAGGTGCATTCCAACAAAGCGAATGTCGAAAGGCCACCCTATTGCCTTAAGGATTGTTTCACCATGGTGCGAACCGGCCAGCCGGGTGCCGGTTTCACCGGCCGATTTAACGCTATCGCAAGAGGGCCTGGGCATAGTGGGTCCGTGGCCGAGGATGACGCTGAGAGCGTGACCGGCACAGCTACTTCCAGGGGAACTTTGCCATGTCGTCCATCCTCAAGCGTTTCGCGGCCGACGAGTCCGGCGCCACCGCCATCGAGTACGGCCTGATCGCGTCGCTGATCGCCGTAGCGATCATCACCGTGCTGACCTCCGTCGGTACCAAGCTGACCACGACCCTGCAGAAGGTCGCGGACAACCTGAAGACCTCTTAATCGCCGAGCACAGGCCGGACGTGTCCGGCAGCGATAAGTCGCCGAACTCTTCAGAGATACCTGATATCCTGCACGCCGGTGGTTTCGAGGAGCATTGCGGACAACCCGCAATGCTCCTCGCTCCGTTGAGGAACGGCTAAGGGTTTCGGGGCCATGATCGTGCCGGGCCGGTCGATGCCGGAGGCCTCCGGCGATCCGTGCCGCGCCTCGATCGAACTGCCCGGGATGCCAACATGATGAACAGCATCGGTCTCCTCGTCGTCTTCCCGTTTCTGATGGCCTATGCCGCTGTCAGGGACCTGCTGACGATGCTGATCCCCAACACCGTCTCGATCGCCCTGGTCGTCGCTTTCGCGGCCTTCGCCATTTCCGGTGGATTGGGGTGGGACGTCGTCGCGTGGCACCTCGGCGCCGGATTAGCAGCGCTCGCGGTCACCTTCACGCTGTTTGCCCTGGGCTATATCGGCGGTGGCGATGCCAAGCTCGTCGCCGCCACGGCGCTGTGGATCGGCTTCGACCAGCTTGGCGACTATCTCATCATCGCGTCGCTGGCCGGGGGGGCCCTGACGCTGGGCCTGCTGGCGATCCGGGCGCATCCGCTTCCGTTTGCGGTCGCCCGGCTGCCTTTCGCGCTGCATCTGCACGACGCCAAAACCGGTGTCCCCTACGGCATCGCCCTGGCGCTGTCGGCCTTGATCGTGCTGCCCGATACCGCGATCTGGCTGCGGATGCTGCCGGCCTGATCGGTCCCAATAGGCCAAGCAAAAGGCTTAGCTGAAATTACCACTTGTTAACCGTAATTTGAGGAATGGCGGGCCATTCTCGACCAATACGGCGTCCTGCCGTTCCGGGGTCGAGTTCGGCGATGAAACCAGCCAGACTAGCCGTCCTTGCCATTGCCCTCCTGGCAGGTGGCGGAGCGGCATTGTTGATCAGTGGGGACGATCAACCGGCGGTGCAGCCGGCGGCCGTCGTTCCGCCGCCCGTCGTCGCCATGACCGACGTGCTCGTCGCGGCCGCCGAGCTTCCCATGGGCCAGAACATCCAGGCGCCCGACCTGCGCTGGCAGCCCTGGCCGAGCGAGGCCGTCACCGCGGGCTACATCACCCGCGAGAACGCCCCGAAGGGCATGGAGGAGATCGTCGGCTCCATCGCCCGGTCGAGTTTCCTCGCCGGCGAACCGATCCGGCCGCAGAAGCTCGCCCGCTCCGATGGCGGGTTCATGGCGGCGATCCTGCCGACCGGGATGCGCGCGGTGGCGATCAACATCGACACAGCGGGCAGCAACACCGCCGGCGGGTTCATCCTGCCGAACGATCACGTGGACATCATCCGGACCTATCGCGACGAGGATTCCGCGCGCGGGACCACCGACACGCAGTTATCCGAAACCCTGCTCCAGGATGTCCGCGTCCTCGCCATCGGGCAGGTGGTGCAGGAAAAGAACGGCAACACCGTCGTCACCGGCCAGACCGCGACCCTGGCGCTGACCCCGGGCCAGGCCGAGACCGTGACCCTGGCGCAGAAGGTCGGGCAATTGTCGCTGTCCCTCCGCAGCCTCGTGGATAGCGGCCGTTCCGCCGACGCGAACGTCGATGGACGCCCCGAGACGGCCCTGACCGTGGTGCGGTTCGGCGTCGCGAAGCAGCAGTCGCGACGCTGAGATCGGCGCCCGCACGATGATCGAGGAAGCGTCGATGACCCTCATTCCCCAGCCAGCCGCGGGCCGTTCCCGAATTCAGGCTGGAATCCTGGCCGGGCTTCTCGCCCTGTCGGTGCCGACGCCGAGCGTCGCTCAACCATCGGGCGGTCTGACGGCCGCCCCCGTTCTGGCGGTCGGCGGCAACGAGACGGCGACCTCGCGCCGGGTCGATCTTACCATGGGCCGCTCGCTGGTCGTCGACCTCCCGCGCGACGCCAAGGAGGTCTTCGTCGCCAATCCGAAGGTCGCCAACGCGGTCGTCCGCTCGACCCGCAAGGTGTTCATCATCGGGATGGAGAACGGCGCGACCTCGATCTTCATCATGGATGCCGAGGGCCGGCAGATCACCGCCCTCGACGTCACGGTCGCGCGCGACCTCAACGTCCTGCGTCAGACGCTGAACCAGAGCATCGCCGGAGGACGCTTCGATGTCCGGGCCGCGGGCGATTCGGTCGTCCTGACCGGCACGGTCAACTCGGCCTCGGAGGCGGCGCAGGCCCTCGACATCGCCAATGCCTTCGTGGGCATCTCGGGCACCGGACCGGCCGCCCGCGGGGCCGTCATCAACAACCTGACGATCCGCGGCAAGGATCAGGTGATGCTGCGCGTCACGGTGGTCGAGGTCTCGCGGACGGTGCTGAAGCAGTTCGGCGTCAACCTGAGCGGCGGATGGTCCGGTCTCAACCTCGCCAACACGACGCCCCTCGCCATCAATGGCGGCCAGTTCCCCAACGGCAACCTGCTGTCCGGCACGATCAACGGCGCCGGCGGCGCGAACCTGACCGCCACCCTGCGGGCCTTCGAGCAGGCCGGCGTCTCCCGCGTCCTGGCCGAGCCCACGCTGACGGCGATTTCCGGCGAATCCGCCACCTTCACCGCCGGCGGGCAGATCCCGGTGCCGTCCAACCTGAGCTGCACCACCATCGGGACCAGCACGATCCAGTCCTGCGTCCCCAGCCTGTCCTACAAGGACTACGGCGTCAGCCTGAACTTCACCCCCGTCGTCCTGGCGGAGAACAAGATCTCGGTGCGGGTCGGAACCCAGGTGACCGAGATCGACCAGCAGAACGCCCTGAACCTCAACTTCACCGGTACGACGACGGCGGTGCCGGGCTTCACCGTCCGCAAGTCGGAAACCACCATCGAGCTCGCCTCCGGCGCCACCATGATGACCGCCGGCCTGATCCAGCAGCGCAACAAGGCCGCGATCACCGGCCTGCCGGGCTTGGTCAACCTCCCCATCATCGGCGCCCTGTTCCGCTCGCGCGATTACCAGCGCCAGGAGACGGAACTGATGATCATGGTCACCCCCTACATCGCCAAGCCGATGGAGCCGCGCCAGATCGCCCGCCCGGATGACGGCTTCGTCGATGCGCAGGACGCGCAGGCGATCCTGCTCGGGCGCTTCAACCGGCTCTACGGCGTCGCGGGCGCGAAGCCGCTCGGCACCGCCTATCGCGGCCGCGTCGGCTTCATCACCGACTAGGCCCGCGCCGCACGGGCTCAGAGTCCCGCTTCGAGATCTTCTCAGAATCTCCGCGTCCGAAACCCACAGCGCCGCGGCCCCGGCATCAGCAGGACCCGACCCCGATGTCCCACTCGTCCCCCCGTACCCCGATGGCTCTCGCGGCGATCGCGGGTCTTGCCGCGCTGCTCGGAGCCTGCCGCGCCAATCCGGTGGCGACCACGGGCTCGCTCTATCCGGTCGATTACCGCGCCCGGCACCCCATCGCCCTCACCGAGGGGGTCCGCACCCTCGACGTCTTCGTCACCGGGACCGGCCATCTCGATCCGCGCCAGGCCGCCGACGTCGATGCGTTCCTGCTCGAGTTTCGGCGCTACGGCCGGGGGACTCTGGTGCTCGACCTGCCGGGCGGCATCGCCCCGGCCCAGGGGGCGGCGGTCGAGCGGACGGCCGCGGCCCTGCGCCGGATGGGCGCGGATGGCGGCGTCCCGGGCCGGCAGATCGTGATCTCCCACTACGCCGTGGCCAACCCGAACCTCGCCTCGCCCCTGCGTCTCAGCTTCCAGCGCATGGAGGCGAAGGTTGCCAGCCAATGCGGGACCTGGCCGCAGGATCTCGGCGTCGGCGATGCGCCCTTCAACGGACGCAACGAAACCTACTGGAATTTCGGGTGCGCCTCGCAGTCGAACTTCGCCGCCCAGGTGGCAGACCCCGTCGACCTCGTCCGGGCCCGGCCCGAGGGGCGCATCGACACCATCCGGCGGACCAACGACATCGGCAAGATCCGGGACGGCAAGGATCCGTCAATCGAATGGCGTCAGGATGGGAAGACCTCGGTCAAGTCGCAGGTCTCGCAATAACCGCAAGGGGCGGGTGGCCCGGCGCCGCCCTCCAAGTCACCCGCCACGTCGCTCATCACGTCATCCGCCTTGGCTCCCGCCTCTGCAGCAACCTGAACCGGAACCACCCTCATGACGGATCTGAACGAGACGTCCGAGCGCATCATCGCCCCCGTGCCCCGCATCACGATCCAGGCGTTCTGCGAGACGCAGGAGAGTGCGACCCTGGTCGAATCGGTCGGCTTGGACCGACGCATGAACAAGGCGCACATCAAGGTTCAGATGGGGGGCGGCGCCGCCGCCGTCGAAGCCTACCGCCACGCGCCGACGCCGAACGTCATCGTCATCGAAACCCAGGGCATGAAATCGCGCCCGCTCGAGTACCTCGATTCATTGGCGGAGGTCTGTGACGAGGGAACGAAGGTCGTGGTCATCGGCCACGTCAACGACGTGGCGCTCTATCGGCAGTTCATCCAGCGCGGCGTCAGCGAATACCTGATGGCGCCCGTGCGCCCGATCGACCTGATCCAGGCTATCTCGGACCTCTTCACCGCGCCGGGTGCCAAGCCGGTTGGGCGGACGGTCGCCGTCGTCGGCGCCAAGGGCGGCGTCGGCGTGTCCACCCTCGCCCACAACCTCGCCTGGACGATCGCCCGCGAGCAGGACACCGCCACCGTCATCGCCGATCTGGACATCGCCTTCGGCACGGCGAGCCTTAACTTCAACCAGGACCCGCCCCAGGGCATCGCCGAGGCGGTGTTCGCCCCGGACCGTCTCGATTCGATTCTTCTCGACCGCCTCCTCTCGAAGTGCAGCGACCGGCTGTCCCTGCTGGCAGCGCCGGCCACCCTCGACCGGACCACCGATCTGGGCGAGCCGGCGTTCGACCACCTGCTCGACCTTCTGCGGGCCGCGGTGCCGTGCGTCGTCCTCGACGTGCCGCATCAATGGACCGCCTGGTCGCGGCGCCTGATGATCAGCGCCGACGAGATCATCATCGTCGCCAGCCCGGAACTCGCGGCCCTGCGCAACACCAAGAACCTGCTCACCCTGCTTCAGCAGAACCGGCCGAACGACCGCAAGCCCCGGGTCATCCTCAACGGCGTCGGCGTTCCGAAGCGCCCGGAGATCGCCCTGGCGGAGTTCGCCAAGTCCCTCGATACGACGATCGGCGCCGCGATCCCGTTCGACGCGGCCCTCTTCGGAACGGCCGCGAATAACGGCCAGATGATCGGCGAGGTGCAGGCCGGCTCGAAGGCGGCGGAAATCTTCTCTTCCCTCGCCGCCTCGATCACCGGCCGGGCGGAGCTGAAGCGCGCGCGTCCGAACCTGTTCGAGCCCCTGCTGTCCCGGCTCGCCCGGCGCAAGGCCTCCTGATGCGCCATCTGTCGTCCAAGGACCCGATCCCCAAGGACCCGATACCCAGGAGCCCGCGCCATGTTCGGTAGACGATCGGGCAGCGCCGCGGTGCCGGCCCCGCGGCCGATGACGGACCTTGCGAAGGCGCCGGTCTCCCTGCCGATCCACGATGATTCGATTCTGCGCCCGAAAGCCGAGGCGCCCCGCCGGCCCGAGCCGGTGCAGATCCAGGAGACCGCGAAGTCGGAGGACTATTTCCGCACGAAGAGCATGATCTTCGGGGCGCTGATCGAGGCCATCGATCTGTCTCAGCTCTCGCGCCTGGATGCCGAATCGGCGCGCGAGGAAATCCGCGACATCGTCTCGGAGATCATCGGCCTCAAGAACATCGTCCTGTCGATCGCCGAGCAGGAAGAACTGCTCGACGATATCTGCAACGACGTGCTGGGCTATGGACCGCTCGAGCCGTTGCTGGCGCGCGACGACATCGCCGACATCATGGTCAACGGGGCGACCCGGGCCTTCATCGAAGTCGGCGGCAAGATCCAGCTCACCAACGTGCGCTTTCGCGACAACCAGCAGCTGATGAACATCTGTCAGCGGATCGTGAGTCAGGTCGGCCGCCGCGTCGACGAAGCCTCCCCGATCTGCGACGCGCGCCTCCCCGACGGGTCGCGCGTCAACATCATCGCGCCGCCGCTCGCCATCGACGGGCCGGTGCTGACGATCCGAAAGTTCAAGAAGGACAAGCTCACTCTCGATCAGCTCGTCTCCTTCGGGGCGATCTCGCCCGAGGGCGCCCGCATCCTGCAGATCATCGGGCGCGTCCGCTGCAACGTCGTGATCTCGGGCGGTACCGGCTCGGGCAAGACCACGCTGCTGAACTGCCTGACCCGCTACATCGACGCCGATGAGCGCATCATCACCTGTGAGGACGCGGCGGAGCTGCAATTGCAGCAGGCCCACGTCGTCCGCCTGGAAACCCGGCCGCCCAACATGGAGGGGTCGGGTCAGGTCACCATGCGCGATCTGGTCAAGAACTGCCTGCGCATGCGCCCCGAGCGGATCATCGTCGGCGAGGTCCGCGGACCGGAGGCCTTCGACCTCCTCCAGGCCATGAATACCGGCCATGACGGCTCGATGGGCACCCTGCACGCCAACTCGCCGCGCGAGGCCCTGGCGCGCATCGAATCGATGATCACCATGGGCGGGTTCAGCCTGCCGTCGCGAACTCTGCGCGAGATGATCTGCGGGTCCATCGACGTGATCGTGCAGGCGACCCGCCTGCGGGACGGCTCACGCCGGATCACCCACATCACCGAGGTGTTGGGCCTGGAGGGTGACGTCATCATCACCCAGGACCTCTTCCTGTACGACGTGCTGGGCGAGGACGCGAACGGCAAGCTGATCGGCCGCCATCGCTCCACCGGCATCGGCCGCCCGCGCTTCTGGGAGCGCGCGCGCTATTACGGTGAGGACGAGGCGCTGGCGGCCGCGCTGGACGCGGCCGGAGAGGGCGGGAGCGGATCGTGAACGCCAGCGGCCTCGCCCTCGCCTCCGGTCTCCTGGCCCTGACGGCCGGCGGACTGGCCTATGTCTTCGTGTCCCCCTACCTCTCGGGCGAGCGGCGCTCCGCCGAGCGGCGCCGGACCGTGAGCGTCGTCGCGGCCCCGGGCGCACGTGCGGCAACGGTCAGCCGGCGGGATCAGGTCGCGAAGAGCCTGAAGGAGGTCGAGGCCAAGCGCGAGGGCACCAAGGTGACCCTGGAGCTGAAGATCGCCCGCGCGGGCCTGTCCTGGTCCCGCAACCAGTATTACCTGATCTCGGCCGGGATCGCGCTCGTCTTCGGCGCGACCATCTTCATCATGACCGGCAACCCCCTGGCCGGTCTCGGCGCCGTGTTCGCCGGTGGCTTCGGTCTGCCGCTCTGGCTTCTGACCTTTCTGCGCAAGCGCCGGATCGCCGCCTTCATCAAGGAACTTCCGACCGCGATCGACATCATCACCCGCGGCGTGCGCGCCGGCATCCCGGTGGGCGACTGCTTCCGGATCATCTCGCGCGAGGCCGAGGAACCGATCCGCAGCGAGTTCCGGCAGGTGGTGGAATCCCAGACCCTCGGGGTCTCGCTCGGGGACGCCCTCCTGAAGATGTACGAGCGCGTGCCGGTCTCCGACGTGAACTTCTTCGCGATCGTGATCAGCATCCAGGCCAAGTCCGGCGGCAACCTCTCGGAGGCCCTGGCCAACCTGTCCCGCGTCCTGCGCGAGCGGAAGAAGATGGCCGGCAAGATCCAGGCGATGAGCATGGAGGCCAAGGCCTCCGGCGGCATCATCGCGGCCCTGCCCTTCATCGTGGCCACCCTGACCTACCTGTCGAGCCCGGACTACATCTCGCTGCTGTGGCGGACCGATATCGGCAAGCTCGCGCTGGTGGGCTCCGCGATCTGGATGTCGATCGGGGTCTTCACGATGAAGAAGATGATCAACTTCGACGTCTGATGAGGCCGCCGACCCGCTCTCTCCGCCGTCCGCGCTCTACGCGCGGGCTCCCCGCTCACCCCCATCCGCGCCCGGCGGCATCGTACGGAGACACCGCATGCTGGACCTGATCGCCGCCAAGGTCACCGAGCCGCGCTTCCTCGGCACGGTCCTGGCCGGCGTCGCCGCCGCGGCGACCGCCTTCGCGCTGCTCCAGCCGATGTTCGAGCCCGACCGCCTGGGCAAGCGCATGAAGCTGATCGGCGAGGAGCGGGAGGAGATTCGCCGCCGCGAACGCGAGCGGATGTCCTCGAAGGTCACCCTGCGGGTCGCGCCCAAAGCCTACATGAAGCGGGTGGTGGAGCGGTTCAGCCTCGATCGCTGGCTCGGGACCGAGACGGCCCGCAAGCAGCTGATGATGGCGGGCTACCGTTCGCCGGGCGCCGAAACCGCCTTCCTGTTCTTCCGCCTCGTGACGCCGGTCGTTCTGGCGGTGGTGGCGATCTTCTACCTGTTCGTGCTCGGGGTTCTGGACCAGCCCTTCGCGATCCGGGCGATGATCGTGATCGCGGTCCTTCTCTTCGGGATCAAGGCGCCGGAACTCTACCTTCTCAACGCGTCGAGCAAGCGCCAGACGGAAATTCGCTCGGCCTGGCCGGATGCGCTCGACCTCACGTTGATCTGCGTCGAATCCGGCATGTCGGTGGAGCACGCCTTTCGCCGCGTCAGCGCCGAGGTCTCCGGGCAGTCCATCGTTCTGGCCGAGGAACTCGCGGTGCTGACCGCCGAGCTGTCCTACCTTCCGGACCGGCGCATGGCCTTCGAGAACCTCGCCAGCCGCATCGGCCTCGACCAGATCAAGGCGGTCACGACGGCGCTGATCCAGGCCGAGCGCTACGGCACCCCGGTCGGCCAGGCCCTGCGCGTGCTGTCGCAGGAAAGCCGGGACATGCGCATGAACGAGGCCGAGAAGAAGGCGGCGGCCCTGCCGCCGAAGCTGACCGTGCCGATGATCCTGTTCTTCTTGCCCGTGCTCTTCGTCGTCATCCTAACGCCCGCCATGATCCAGGTCTTTCGCTGACCCACGCCGGAGCCCGATCCGACCCGTGCGCGGCCCTGACCCGGCATTCCCCGCTCACGGTGGCGGGTCAAACCCCTGAGGAGCCCCGACCGGGGGAGCGGTGCGGCGGCAGCCCGGGCGCGTCGAGGATTTTCGTGGCGCCGAATTCCTGCCATGCGGGTGCGATGCTCAGTCCAGCCACTCCGCACGCCCCGCGCCCCGACACCCCCATGAACGACCTGACTTACGCAATCGGCGACATTCACGGATGCGCCGATGCCCTGATGCGGCTGCTCGAACGGATCAACGCCCATCGGGGCGACCGCAGCGCCCGCATCGTCTGCCTCGGCGACTACGTCGATCGCGGCCCCGACAGCGCACGGGTCGTCGCGATGCTGAGCCACCTGCAGGCCTCGGCACCGAACGCCGTCGTCTGCCTCATGGGAAACCACGAGCGGATGATGATCGATGCGTATCGCGATGCGGCGGACGCGGCGGTCTGGCTCGCCAATGGCGGCGATGCCACGCTCCGCTCGTTCGGCGTCACGGAGCCGGACGCGCTTCCGTCGGAGGTGGTGCGCTGGATGGCGTCGCTCCCCACCTTCCACGAGGATGCCCTGCGCTACTACGTTCACGCCGGCTTCCGTCCGGGGCGCACCGGACCGGATCCCGATGTCGCCAACCACCTCTGGATTCGCCAGCCCTTTCTCGGCGCCGGTTTCGACTTCGGCAAGCACGTGGTCCATGGGCATACGCCGCAGCGGACCGGAATTCCCGATCAGAAGCGCTACCGGACCAATCTCGACACCGCCTGCGTCTATGGCCGGCAGCTCACGGCCGGCATCTTCGACCAAGGGCAGGCCGGCCCGATCGGGTTTCTCCACGTCGATCGCGACGGATCGGCCTGAGGTGACTGCGTCCGCGCCCCGCTTACCCCGGCCTGAAGGCCGCGACGAGGCCAGGAACGAAGAGCGAGGCTCGTTCGAGGCGGCCCGATGCAGGCCGCCGCGACATCGGATCAGGCGAACAGGAAGTCGTTCAGCGTCAGCAACGGGCCCAGGGCTCCACCCGCGCTGACCTGAAGCTGCCCCTGGGACCCGCCCGCGGCGTCGTGAACCTCGTAGACGCGCGCGTTGCCGGACGTTCCGATGAGGTCCAGGGTCGAGGCGACGGCGAACCCGCTGAACTGGATCACATCGCCGCCCGATTGCCCCGCGCCCTGGAAATCGACGATCAGGTCGCGAATGCCCTTCGTCTCCAGATCGCCGAAGGTGATGACGAAGGTGTCATCCCCGGCTCCGCCGGCAACCCGGTCGCCGCCGCGACCACCCATGATGAGATCGGCGCCGGCGCCACCGTTCAGGATATCGGTGCCGTCGCCACCTTCCAGAACGTCATCCCCCGCGTCGCCACGCAGGTTGTCGTCGCCGAGGCCGGCATAGAGCCGATCGGCGCCGGTGCCGCCCTCGAGAAGGTCATCGCCCTCGCCGCCATCGAGCCCGTCGGCGCCCGCACCCCCGAGAAGGGTGTCGTTGCCGACGCCGCCATAGAGCCAATCCTTGCCGGCCCCACCGTCGATGTGATCGTCGCCCCGTCCGCCCTCGACGTAATCGTCGCCACCGAAGGCCGAGAAGGTGTCGGATTTGCTGCCGAGCCAGATCTGGTCCTTGCGATCCGTTGCGATCGGAAGGCCCTTGTCCTGAAGGAGAGCGAGGTCGAGATCCGAGATCTGCGGGCGCCACCCCCAGGGCGAATAGGGGTCCATCAGATCTTCGACGCCCGAGACATGCGCCCGCGCATCGTCGAGCTTGGCAGGGCCACCCAGGACCGTGGTTGTATTCTCGTCGTAATACACCATCGATCCGTTTTCATACCAGGCCGGCTGGAAATCGATGAACCCGATGGCATGGGCGATCTCGTGCTGGAACAGCCCGAACGCGTCGATCTTGTTGGACGGGACACCGGCTTGTCCCTGCGGATCGAAGAAGAGATCGCCGAGCTTGTCCTGGCCCAGGGTGACCTTGCCGTCCGCCTCGCCTCCATTGCCATCCCAACCCTCGCGCGCTTCGAGGATCGGGGCGAAGGTCCATCCCTGGCCGTCCCAGGCATAGCTGGGACCGGCATTGGCCAGGACATTTCCGCCGGCGAAATTGCCCATCGCGATGGCGATCTCGATCACGGCGTCGCCCTGGATGTGTTTCGCCCAGCCATCCGCCGCGCCTTGCGCCGTCGCCAGGATGAGGTCTGCTTGGCCGCCAGCGGCATTGCGGGAACTTTCACTGTCCCAATACGCAATGATTTTCGACATGTTTGCTTGGCCTTGTCGTTGTTCTGGCGTTTTTCTATAAGGGTAATCTCTATCTATAGGCAGTAAAGGACACAACGACGGGGTTTTATCTTGGTTAAGGAGAGATGAGAGGCAAGGCTTGCAGTGTATGATGCTTCGTAACGCGAACCGTCCATCGCATCGCGCCGTGCCTTTGCGGAATGCGGCGAACGGCCGATCCGGGTGCGACAGAGTCGAGAAACGCGCGCCTTCCCGGTTCGCGCCTTCCCGGTTTGCGCCTTCCCGGTTCATGCCTGCCCGACGCGCACGAAACCTGAGCGCCGTCGATCGCGGGGCAAGGTCTGCGCTCTGGCGGCCTTTCCGCCCGATCCGGATATTGCCAGAGTTGCGTCCGGGTGCTCTGGTGACCGGTGACCAGACCAACCCTACCGGCCCTGAATTGGGATCGGGCGCGCGCCACCGCGCACGAATGTCGCCTTCTTTGAGGAACTCTTGCAGAACACTTGCGGAACGTTTAACGTGTTCGTGGTTTGTTTCTGTGGTCGTCCGCCGCAGCCAATGTCTCCAACGAAGAGTGTTCCGCATGTTGACGCGTAAGCAACTGGATTTGCTCCAGTTCATCCAGCTTCGGATGCGCGAGAGCGGCGTTCCCCCGTCCTTCGACGAAATGAAGGACGCCCTCGATCTGAAGTCGAAATCGGGCATCCACCGCCTGATCACGGCCTTGGAGGAGCGGGGCTTTCTGCGGCGTCTGCCGAACCGGGCCCGCGCCATCGAGGTGATCCGGATGCCCGAGAGCCTCGGCGGTCAATCCGCCTCGGCGCGGACCGCGCCTGCGGCGGAAGTCCGTCGCTTCACCCCGAGCGTGGTCGAGGGCGGCAAGGGCAAGGGCGTGCCGGCCGGCGCCTCCATCTCACGCCTACCGACCACCCAGGCGACCGACGAGAGCGGCCGGGCCGTGACGATCCCGGTGATGGGGCGGATCGCGGCCGGTACGCCGATCTCGGCCATCCAGGAGCAGAGCCATTCGGTGACGATGTCGCCGGACTTTCTCGCGGGTGGCGAGCACTATGCCCTGGAGGTGCGCGGCGATTCGATGATCGAGGCCGGCATTCTCGACGGCGATCTCGTGGTGATCCGCAAGCAGGACACGGCGAACACCGGGGACATCATCGTGGCCCTGATCGATGACGAGGAAGCGACCCTCAAGCGCCTGCGCCGACGGGGATCGTCCATCGCTCTCGAGGCCGCCAATCCGGCTTACGAGACCCGCGTGCTCGGCCCGGATCGGGTGCAGATTCAGGGGCGCCTCGTCAGTCTCGTGCGCCGTTACTGAGGCTCTTCTCCGGTCCCTTCGCCAATTCCTTCGCCCGGCCCTTCGCCGGGCGAACCCGGTGCGTCCTTTGCTCGCCCGATCGGCGCTGCCGGCACGATGTCCGGTGCGGCACGCGCCGGTGCGTCCGTGTTGGCAGGTGCCACGGGTCGCCAGGGAACGGCCTCTCCCGGGCGCCGCGTCGTAACGATGCGGGCGCCCTCGCGCGTGAGGCGCAAGGCCGCCGCGCCGTGTGCCGCCAGGAAGGTCCGGTCGAGGACGAACGCCGCGGCGCAGCCCGGCGGGGCCGATTGGCGGCTGATCAGGATGTCGGCCCGGGCGCAATCCTCCGGGAAAGCGCGCTTGTCGGTGACGAGGCCGACCCTGCGCCCATCCGGCAGGGTCAGGGTACAGCCGAGGCCATCGCACCGGGCGTCCGGAAAGGCCGGGACGGCGCCGGCCTTCCGGGCATCGCCATCCGCTTTCAGCCATTGTTCGAGCACGAAGGCCGGCGGACGCCCCAGAGTGGCGAGGTGTCCGCTGCGATCCCGGATCGCCGCCCCGGTGCCTTCCCGATCGACGTAGATGTCGAAGCGATCGGGCGACGCCGCGAAGACGATGCCGATCGCCGCCGGGATCAACCCGAGCCAACGCAGGGACGAGGCCGGAAGGGTGAGCAGGAGGAGGCCGGCCACCAGCAGCCCCAACGCCCCCGCCCCGAAGGCCGGCACCACCACGACGGCGTGTCCGAAGCCCGCGATCCAGGTCGAGATCGACAGCATTCCGCGCACCGCCAGACCCATCGCCCACCACACCGGCTGATCCAGGGCGAACGGATAGGCGAGGATGCCGAGCACCGCCGCGGGCATCACCGCCAGGGAGACCAGCGGGAGGGTGAGCGCATTGCCGACGAGGCCGAAGGGCTGCACCGTCTGGAAATGATAGGTCGCGAAGGGCGCGGTGGCGATTTGCGCCACGAGGGTCGTGGCCAGCGTTCCGACGATCGCCGCGATCAGGAACGCGACGGCGCGGGTGATGGGACCGGCGCCCTCGCGCCGGCCGCCCTGTCCGGCGATCAGCGGTGCGCAGGCGATGAGCCCGGCAACGGCGCCGAAGGACATCTGGAAGCTGGGGCCGAGGAGCCCGTCCGGTTCCCGCGCCAGGGCGATCAGCGCGGCGAGCGCGAGGTTGCGCATGCTGAGGGCCGGCCGATCGACCAGAATCGCGCCGAGCATCACCAGGGTCATGATCAGCGAGCGTTCGGCCGCGATGTCCCACCCGGAGAACACGCAATAGGCGGTGACCCCCACCATGGCGATGCCGGCGGCGATCTTCTTGATGGGCCAGTGCAGGGCGGTGAACGGCACGATCGCCAGCCCGGCCCGCACCAGCCAGAACACCACGCCGGCGGCCAGCACCATGTGGAGTCCGGAGATCGACACAACGTAGGTTTGACTAGGCCGGCTTTTGGCGTACGCAGGTTCGAACAGAAAGCCTGGACGTCGCCATGGGACATGAGACCGCCAAGAAGCCGCCGCCTCCGGCGCGGGCCTATTCCTACATCCGCCTGAGCTCGAAACGGCAGGCCAACCACGACGACCGCACGCGGTACCGGGACGGCTTTCGGCGGCAGGTCGAGATGCGTGAGGACTACCTCAGGGAGAACCCCCACCTCACGCTCGACGACACCCTGAAGCTGCACGACATCGGGGTCTCGGGCTACACCGGCGCGAACGCCGCCCGGGGCGGCCCCGGTAAGCTCGCGGCCTTCCAGAAGGCGGTGGACGACGGCCTCGTCCCCAAGGGGTCCTACCTGCTGATGGAGAGCCTCGACCGCTTCACGCGGACGCAGGTCACGACGGCGCAGATGATGCTGCTGGCTCTCGTGAACGCGGGGATCATCGTTGTCTCGCTCACCGACCGAATGGTCTACCGCAACGAGCCGGACGACCAGGCGAGCCAGGCCAACTTCATGTTCTCGGTCATGACCCTGATGCGGGGGCATGAGGAATCGAGGATGAAGTCGATCCGGCTCCAAAAGACCTGGGAGGAGAAGCGCAGGTCGATCGGCACCCGCAAGCTGACCAGGCGGGTCCCCGGGTGGCTCACCCTCGTCGACGACAAGTTCGTGGAGAATCCGAAGCGGGTCGCCGTGGTCAAGCGTATCATGGGCTGGCTCGCCGACGGCCACGGCCGCGACCGCATCGCCGAGTTCCTGAACAAGGATCCCGACAAGGACACCCACTGCTGGGGGACGGGCCATCAGTGGCACGGCGGCACGGTCCAGAAGGTGACCGACAACAGGGCGCTCATCGGCGAGTTCCAGCCGCACAAGCTCGCCTTCGAGGAGGTGAACGGCGTCCGGGTCTCCCGGCGCGTGCCGGTCGGGGAGCCCGTCCTCGACTACTACCCCCGGGTCATCGACGAGGAGCTCTGGGCCCGGGCCCGGGCGGTGGCGGACAAGCGCCGCATGGGCAAGGCACCCAACGCCGGCGGCCGGCAGGGCACCGTGATCTCCAACCTGTTCGGCATGGTCGCGACGTGCGCGACCTGCGGCAGGCTGATGAACTACCGGGATCGCGGGCCCCGGTCGACGCCGGTGCTGCGCTGCTCTGGGGAACGCTCGGGCAACTGCACGAACACCTATCGGATCCCCTACGACGATAACCAGAACGCCATCCTGAGCTGGCTCGTCACCCTCGACCTTTCCGGCGGCTCGAAGGGCGAGGCTGCACGCCTGGACGATCTCCTCCGCACCAAGGTCGCCATGCGGGCGGAGCTCAAGGAGCGCGGCTCGGCGATCGTCCGGAAATTCCGAGAGTTCATGGAATACGCCGACGAACCCTTGCGTGAGATCGCGGCCGAGCAAGCGAGGCTCGACCGGGAGATCGTCGATATCTCGGCGACGCTGACCGCCCTCAAGGCGACGAACGCCTTGGACGAGCGCGTCGAGGCCGTCGGCGAGCTCATCAGGCTCACCCGAAACAGGGCCGCCGCGACGACCGAGCCGGAGATCAAGGCCGCCGATGAGGAGAGCTTCATGGGCCGGACACGGATGCGCCAGATCATCCGTGACACCTTCATCGCGATGCGCTGCCACCCCGACGGGCGCATCGAGATCGACACCATCGACGGCGGTCGGCACCTGTTCCGCGACGGCTACTGGTGGAACGAGGAGTACAAGGGCTGGATCCCGTGGGCCGGGTCGATGTTCGGGATGGGCTACCGTGCGACCAGGGCCGAGCTCCGCCGGCGCGGCGCATGGCTCGCCGAGGCCGAGGCCGCGCACCCGCCGATGTACTGGCAGGACGTGGAGAGGGCGAAACGCACCGGCGCCGGCTAGACCGAGGATGATCGGCCCGCCGGATCGGAGGGAACGCACCGATGGCCATTAGCCCCGCATGCGAGCGCCTGCTAAGCTTCCGGCGGGTGCGGGGAACGGCTATCGATGGCTACGACCGGTTCGGTCTTCGGGATTATCCTGCAGTGGTCGCTCACCCGGCCGCACTGGCAACGGGATGCTCTGCGTAGGATCGTTGCTCACGGGACGCTCGACGCCGATGACCTTGGCGAGCTGGTGCTGCTCTGCAAGAAGGGCTGCGGCTCTCCCGGCCTCGCCATCGTCGCGGTTCCGTTGTCCGCGGAGCATGTCCCCGGGGCCGCGGCCGCCGGCGAGACGGTGGCGCTGACCGCGATCAGCGACGTCGTCGGCGTCAACAAGCTCGCGCCCGGACAGGAGCTCCCCTTCCAGGTCGACGGGATCACCGTGGTCTACGGCGACAACGGGGTGGGCAAGTCCGGGTACGCCCGCATCCTCAAGCGCGCATGCCGTTCGCGCTTCCCCGGCCGTATCCTCCCGAACGCCTTCGAGACCGCCGCCGCCGCCGGATCCGCCACGATCGGATGCACGGTCGGCGGATCGCCCGTACCTGCCTTGTGCTGGACCGATGCCGTATCGCCCCACCCTGCCCTCGCCTCGATCAGCGTCTTCGATCGCGAGTGCGGCGCGGTCCATGTGCGCGAGACGAACGAGGTCGCGTTCAGGCCGTTCGGGCTCGACATCCCGGACGAGCTCGCCGGGGCGTGCCAATCGTTGAGGACCGCATTGAGCGCAGAACAGGCGACGCTCGAACGAAGCCGGGACGAGGCCTTTGCCAAGCCGGCCTTCGGGGCGGCCACGGGCACCGGCCGCCTGCTCGGCGCGCTGGCACCGGACACGGACCTGGGGCCGTTGGAGCACCTCGCCGTCCTGTCCGACGACGAGCGTTCGCGGCTCCGCCGCCTCGACGCCGACCTCGCCCGTGAACCCGTCCGCGCATCGGCGGAGCAAAGGGAACTGGCGAAATCCTTGAGGCGGCTTGCCGAGGACGTCGGCAAGGTCATGTCCGCCACGGACGACGCCACCCTCGGGCGCCTGGCCACGCTTGCCGGGGAAGCGCGGGCTCAACGCGCCGCCGCCACGCTGGCCGCCGAGCGTGCCTTCGGCGGAACCGCCCTCCGCGGGGTCGGCGAGGCGACCTGGCGAGCCCTGTAGGATGCGGCACGCCACTACTCCGAGCACGTCGCCTACGTCGGTCACGGCTTCCCCCGTACGGACGCGGACGCACTGTGCGTGCTCTGCCACCAACCCGTCTCGGCGGAGGCAGGCGACCGGAAGGCGACGTTCGAGGACTTCGTGAAGGCCGACAGCGAGCGCCAGGCCCGTCTGACCGAGACGGCGTACCGGGACGCCGTCGGCAACCTCGCCGGCGTGTCGATCCGTATGTCGGCCTTCGCGCTCGGCCGACGGCTAGGCGTCATCCATCCGGAAGTCGCCGCCGTCCTGCGCCGCGGCCTGGCGACGGCTCGGCTGCGACGGTGGGCATGCCTGAAGGCGATCCGCGACGGGCGCACCATTCCGCTGCGCGAGGCGTCCGACGGCATCGTCCCCGCGTTGATGCGCGTCGCGGCCGATACCGAGGCCTACGCCGCCGAACTGCTGGCAGCGTCGGATCCGGCGGGCCGTGCCCGCCTGGCCGCCGAGCGCGACGAACTCCGGGATCGCGACCTGCTGGCGACGCTTCTGCCGAAGGCGCGGATCGAGGTGGAGCGTCTATCCGCGCTGGCGGTCATCAAGGCCTGCCTCGCCGAGACGGTGACCAACGCGATCACCGCCCTCGGCAACACCATCGCCGACAAGGTCATCACGCCGAAGGTCCGCGACCGTTTCCAGGAGGAGATCCAGAAGCTTGCCGCCCGGCGGGTCAGGGTCGACATCGTGCGTTCCGGGGGCAGGCTCGGGTCCCCGCACTATCAGGTACGCCTGTTCGCCAACGAAAAGGCCAAGGTCGGGGAGATCCTCAGCGAGGGCGAGCAGACCTGCGTGGCGCTGGCGGCCTTCCTCACGGAGCTCGCGACGGCCGCGCATGGCTCGACGCTGGTCTTCGACGATCCCGTGTCCTCGCTCGACCATCGGTGGCGCCGCAAGGTCGCCGAACGCCTCGTCGAGGAGGGCGGGATCCGTCAGATCATCGTCTTCACGCACGACCTCGTCTTCCTCAACGACCTCCACGTTCTCGCCGGGGAGGGACACGTGCCCATCAGCCTGGTCTCGCTCTCGCACACCTCCGCCGGGGCGGGCATCGTAAGCACGGGGCTGCCATGGGTCGGCGCCAAGGTCAGGGAGCGCCTCGACATTCTGGGGAAGGAGGCCAGGGCCGCCAGGATCCTGTACGATGCCCAGGAGGACGAGGAATACGGGATCGCGGTCTCGCGCATCTACAGCAAGTTGCGCAGCACCTGGGAGCGGGCGCTCGAAGAGGTCGCCTTCTGTGGGGTCATCCATCGCCATCGCGACTACATCGCCACGAAGGATCTCCTGAAGGTCACGACCCTGACCGCCGCCGACGTGCAGGCCTTCGCGGCGGGCTTCAAGCGGTGCTGCGACCAGACCGAATCCCACGATCCCTCACCTGGCCGCAACGCCGCGCCGCCGATACCGGACGATGTCATGAAGGCCGTGCAGGACCTCGGCGATTGGGTCGAACGTGTGCGGGAACAGCAGAAGGCCGTCGCCTGATCTTTCGGTCCTGCCCGGGACATCACCCGCGGCCTTCGGTTCGAGCCGGACCGGGATGTCGCCCTTCGACGCCTACGTCTCCCCGTGGGCCATCGCGGCAAGGTGCCGGGGCTCGCGCTGGTACGCACCGTCCTTGGTCCTGACGAAGAACTTTCCGTGATGGACACGTACGTCCATCTTCTTGCGCAGCGTATCCAGGTCCAATGGCTCGCGGTGAAGTCGCGCGCCGCGACGCGTCGATTGCCGCAATTTCGGGAGTATCTCCTCCGCCGTCGCGGTCCCCCGCGGCGGGATGAGCGCGAAGATCTCCCGCATGACGCGGTCCCAGTATTCCTCGGCCCGAATGTGATCGAGCCGTTTGCGCAAGCGTACGACCTCCGCCCCGAGCTTGGCATTCTCCTCCCGTAGCCGGACAACCTCTAAATCCTGGAGCTTGCCGGTCGCCCGGCGCTTCTCCAACTGGGCGCCCATTTCCATGAGGAGCCCGTCGGTGGCGATCCGCTCCTCTTCCACCCGCCTGCGATCGTCGTCGAGACGGGCCGTAGCCTCGACCATCGCGGCCGCCCACACCGCGCCGGCGAACGTCGTCAGGCCCGCCTGCATCGGCTCCGGCAAGACGCAGACGTCGAGCCGCGGCTTGTATTCCCGCTCCACCTTCCAGTTCCGCACGTGGAGGCAGACGGTCCCGCGGGCGAGGCCGGGGTTGCGCTGCTTGCCCCGCATCGCGCGGATGACCGCCTCGTTCGTGACCGTCTCGTCGCCCTTGGCGTGGATCCGGTCGCAGACCTTGTAGACCCACTCCTGCGGCGTCATCGCGAAACCCTCTCCGAACCGAGGGATAGTTTGACCGATCCATGGTTAAACGACGCTGAAAAAAGCAGGAACGGGAATTGGGAACGTTCCGCGTTCTCGATCCTCACGGAGTCTCCGTCCACGGGACGATCAGGGATTCCCGTTAACCATTCGTCAACCATGATCCGGGCCGCCGGCTTGACCGCGGGCCCGTCCACGCCCACCTGGGCTCCCATGACGAACATGCTCGCCCGTACCCGGATGAAAGCCCCGCAGGCCGCATAACGGCCTGCGCCCGTCGGCGCGCGTAACCAGGCCCCATGGGCCGACCGAGGCGAGTGCCCGGTCCTCGTCATCACCACGGCCCACAAGCCCTGTGGTCATCGGAGGCATGAAAATGCGCCTCTTCGTCTTCAGCGACCTACACCAAGAGATCCCGGCGAACGCATGGGACCCTGCCGCGAGCGTGGCGGCCGGTGGGTTCGACGCGGTCGTCATAGCCGGTGACGTCCACGTTCCGCTCGTGCGCTCGCTCGAATGGATCGGCGAACGTTTCCTCGGGGTGCCGGTCGTCTACGTGCCGGGGAACCATGACTTCTGGTGGGACCGCGGCGAGGATCGCTACACCCTGTCCGACCAGGTCCGCCTCGGCCGGGCCGCCGCCGATCGCCTCGGGATCCACCTGCTGATGGACGACGCCGTCACGATCGGGGACGTGCATTTCGTCGGGTGCACCCTCTGGACGGACTTCCGGCATGGCGCCTTCAGCCTGCTCCACGGGATGCGGTCGGCCGGCGGCCGCGACGGCATGAACGACTTTCGTAGGATCCGCACCGGGCCGAGCAGCCGGCACCGGATCGAGCCCGAGGACGTCCTCAGGCTGCACAGGGCGAGCCGGCCATTCCTGGCGGCCGCTGTCCCCCTCCCGCCCGAGCGGACCGTCGTCGTGACCCATCATGCGCCGAGCCCGATGAGCCTCGGTCCGCCGGGGCATCTCGACTGGTGCTACGCCTCGAACCTGGAGGAGGTCATCGCCGACCGGCGGCCTGCCCTGTGGGTGCATGGCCATGTCCATCGGCACTCGGATTACGTGCTCCACGAAACGCGCGTGGTCTGCAATCCGCGCGGGCACGTCGAGGAGGATACGGGCTTCGTGCCGGATCTCGTCATCGAGGTTCCCAAGGAACCCGACCCTTTCGACCCAACCACGTCAATCACCTAAGTATAATCGCCAATTATATAGTCTTGATCTGATCACACATTGATGCTATACAGCAATATCAAGCATTATTTGATCATAGCACCCAACCTTGAGGCTACCGTGAAACACATTGGCCAACCAAACATCCCACGAAACCACCGATCCATTCCGCGAGGATAGCCGGCCCCACGAGGCAACCGGCGTCCCCGCCCGTGCGAGGACGCCATGCCCTTCGATCCCCTCGAATTCCCCGACGACGCCTTCCTGCGCGAGCCGGAGGAGGAGCCCGACCCACTCCAATCGCCCCGCGACACCCTCGCATGGCTCCTGCTGTGCGAGACGCTCGGCGCGCTCGGCCGCCGCCGCGTGGCCGGTTCGCGATCGCTCGCCCTCGTCATCGAGGCCCCGTCCGAGGGCTACGTGGCACCCCTCCGGGACGCGGCATCGCGGCTGGCCGACTTCCATTTCCACTGCGTCAGGACCGGATCCGACCGGGTCAGGGACAAGCCCTCACACGACAATGTCCTCGTCAGCGAGAAGCTGGCGCGCGGGGGCCGCATCTGCGGCGTCTCCCAGGACCCGTCGCGCTACCTGCCGGCCGCCCTCATGGCCGCCGCCGACCTGCGCATCACCGTCGGGACACCGTCGAACGCCGTCCTCACCGAGGTCATCAGGCAGGCGACCGGCCGCCGTCCGCGCAACCTGCCGGCCGGCCTGGCCGCCGGAACGGATTTCGACACCCTCTGCGCCGCCATCCGCACGGGTTCGACGCCGCGCCAATGCGTTCGGCGGATCCAGGCGATCGGCTCGCAGGCCGGCGTCGACGCCGCCGTCTCCAAGGCCCCGATGCTGGAAGAAACGGTCGGCTACGGGGAAGCCCACCGCTGGGGCATGCGCCTCGTCGCCGACCTCGCGGCATGGCGCCAGGGCACCCTGCCCTTTGAAAGCATAGATCGCACGGTCGTACTCGCCTCGGACCCCGGTCTTGGTAAGACGACCTATGTTCGATCGCTTGCGCGTTCGACGGGACTTCCACTCATCGCTTCCAGCGTGAGTTCTTGGTTCGCAAGCGGTTCCGGATACCTGGATTCAATGATAAAGGAGTGCGATAGGGTCATCGCGCTCGCGGCTTCACAGTCTCCTGCGATACTTTTCCTAGATGAAATTGACGCTCTACCTTCAAGAAAGTCAGTGTCAGATAGGAATAGAGATTTTTGGACCCCTCTGATCAATCATATCCTCATGTCCATCGACTCCGCTATTTCCGGACCTGCGAATAAGCTTGTCGTCATCGCTGCGACGAACTTCGCGGAGCACCTCGATCCTGCCCTGGTCCGCCCGGGACGGTTCAACAGGATCCTCCGCATCGAGCGGCCGGACGCGGGCGTGATGGCGCGGATCCTCCGCCAGCACCTTGGCGACGACCTTCCCGGCGCCGACCTCTCGGGCGTCGCCGCGGTGATCGAGGGCGAGACCGGCGCCGTGGCGATGGGCCTCGTGACGACCGCGCGCGCCCGGGCGCGCGAGGCCGGGCGCGAGCTCCGGCTCGTCGACCTGATGGCCGAGGCGATCCCGACCGACGACCGGCCGGTCGAGGCCGTGCTCGCATGTGCGCTTCATGAGGCCGCCCACGCGGTCATCGCGCATCATTGTGGCGTCGGGATCGTCACGACGATCTCGTGCGTCCGGCAAGGCATGAGCGGGGGCCATACGCGGATCGACGAACCGAGGGGCATGCTGATGACCCGTGCCCGTCACGAGGCGATCGTGACGGCCCTGCTGGCCGGCCGGGCCGCCGAGGAACAGGCGGGGGTGGTGAGTTCGGGCGCCGGCGGCAGCGCCCGGTCCGACCTCGCCCGCGCGACGCGGGAGGTCGCCGCGCTGCATGTCTCGCTCGGCATGGCCGGACGGCTCTCGTACCGCGCCGATCCCGAGAACGTCTACACCCTGCTCTCGGTCGACGCATCGCTCTCGCGCGCCGTGGAGGCCGACCTTCAGCGCCTCTACGCCCACGCGCGGGATCTGGTCAGGACCCACTGGTCGACGATCACCGCGGTCGCCGACGCGGTGATGGAGGCCCGCACCATCGGCGGCGCCGCCTTCCGCGCCATCGTCGCCAGGGCCCATGCCGACCAAGCCGCCATCGAGGGAGCCAAGCCATGAACGACGAACTTCACCACCTGACGGAATTCGTGAACAGGGCGGTCGTGCTGCGCGACGAGCTCGGTAACGAGGCCTATCGCAGGGCGATGCGCCGGGCCCTTGTGGCCCTGGGCGACGCCGTGATCGACGAGGCCGAGCGCCTCGCGCAGCCTCTGGCCCTGCGCCACCACGGTACTGTCATCCCGTTCACCGGCCGCGTCAGGCCGTCCGCGGCCGTTCGCGAAAGGGTCGATTCCACCTGTCGGACGGTCGATTCGGGTCGGACTGCGTCGGAAACGACCGATCCGGAAGGCCTCAAACGGCGCCGATCATCGTATTGAGTCCCTAAAATATGCGGCAGGCTGTCGCAGCCTGCGCGCGGTCGCGGACCGCGAATCGGACCGGAATGGTTAATGGCCAATCGGCTCTCAACCCTTGGTTGTCGGTTTGACCTAGCTGGGAAGTCGTCGAAACGATGCCATGGCATCGACCCGTGCACACCCGACGCAAGAGCGCGACCTAAAGGAAAGAGGCGGTGGCAGGAAAGGATGGGCGCGCCGATCCTTGAAACGGTGTCCCGATCCTTCAAGGAGATCGTACTCATTCCTTGCGTCCACAGAGCGAAAAGCATGTCGGCGGACCTTCCCATCAGCCGGTCCCGAGCCCCATCGATCGGCGGGTCGGGAATGAGCCGCGGGGCGATCGCCGACGCAACCTGAAGCTACGTTTGGCAATGAGCCCAGGCATCGATACGAGGAGGAGGCGATGGGGACGAAGCCCACGCAACGGCAACGACGGGTTGTGGACCGACCCGAACCCGAACTCTGGAGGCCCGATGAACTCATGACCCTGGCGGAGGCGGCGGCGCTGTTCTGGCCCCATGGCCCGCTCGGCGTGTCCTCGCTCCGGACCGCGATCCGCGACGGCGTGCTGTCACCGGTGCGTGTCGCCGGGAAGCTCCTGGTCACCCCGGCCGCGATCGCGGCGATGAGCGCCGGAAAGCCGAAGGTCCCCTGAGGGGCACCGTCGGCCCACCCCGGCGTACGAAAGAAAAAACGCCCATCGACCGGCTGGTCGACGAGCGCTCTCTCTCAACGTGCCGATGGTCCCGGGCCGCATTCTTCGCGGGAGGTAGCCCGAGGCCTGAAGCCACATAACCACTGGGTTCTACAGTCATGTCCAACGCAAATCAAGGCCTCGGCCAGATCGTCTCCGAAAGCATCGTGCAGGCCCTCCTCCATGCCTCGCTCGCCACCGGCAGGCGCGGCCGCAAGACCAGCCCCCCGAGGATCTGGATCCGGGCGGACCGTCTGACCGACGGCGAGCCCACCTGCTACGCGGTCTTCCGCGGCAAGGCGCACAGCCTGGCGCTGCCCGCCTCGCAGGAGGTCGAGGCCCGGCAGTTCCTGTCGACCACGATCCTCGCCGTCGAGGCGCGCGCCAGGGGCCTCGTCGCGCCGCGCGACGTCCCCGTGCGCGTCATCCTCGAATGGTACCGCGACGACCAGCGATGCCTGTACCAGGCCAACCGGCACCGCAGGCGCGCCCACCGGACGATGGTCACCCGCACGACCACCCTCCTGCGGCGGCTCGGCCGCAAGGTCCTGGGCGATCTCGACGGTGTCGCCATCACCCGGTACATCGACGCCCGCATGAGGGACGCCCACGGGGCGTACTCCAAGACCAAGAAGGTCGCCCCGCGGGTGAGCCTGTCGACGGCGTGCGACGACATCGGCCACCTCCGCCGCGCCATCCAGGCCTACGTCGCTTTCTTCCAGATCCCCTGGATGCCCGCCATCAAGGTGCCCGCACACTTCACGCGGCGTGAGTTCCTGGTGGACCGGCACCTCTTCGCCAGGATCCTGGAGAGCTGCCGCGGCTACGTCTGGGACAAGGCCACGAACGGCTGGCTCATGGAGACGGTGGTCAATCCGACCACCGGCGAGGAGAGGCAGGTCCGCGTCAGGCGCAAGCCCGACACCGTCGCACACCGCCGCGCCGTGTCCCGCCTCGTGCGGATCGCGGTGTACAGCGGGACCCGGCATGGCGCGGCGCGCGCCCTCAAGTGGAAGCTGAACGCCCGGGGCGGCTGCATCGACGTCGAGCGGAACGCCATCCACCGCGCCGGCTACGGCGACGACCCGAACGGCGGCAAGCCCCAGCTCAGCTCGGCGATGCGAGGGCCGCTCCGTTCCTTCGCCTCGATCTGGGAGCGACGGGACCGGATCACCGGCGCGCAGCACGTGATCCACAAGCTCGACGGGTCACCCTTCCGCTCGCACCTGAGCGGGACCGTGCGGGAGGTGATGGCCGATGCCGGGGTCCCGGAAGCGTGCGTCCACAGCCTTCGGCACGCATCCATCACCTGGATGATGCACGACGGCTACGACGTCGCCACGGTCGCCGACATCATCGGCGTCAGCGAGAAGACCGTGTGGGCGGTGTACCGGCAGTGGAACATGCAGTCCCAGCAGCGTGCGGTCGGCGCCGGCCGCCTGCCGATCGCCAAGATCTGGACTGCGGTTCGTCTCGATCCCGCCGCCGACAACGATAGCGGCGCCGCCAACCAGGGCACCGAGAAGTCCTTCCGCCAGAAGGTCGCCGTCCTCCAGCGGGCACCGACCGGCCGTGCCGTCCGCAAGCCGTCGACCGACCGTGCCGCCCGCAAGCCGAAGAGCGTCCGGACCGTCCGCGGGCCGGCCCGTTACCGCAGGGCCCGCTGACCGCGGGCAACGGCCAAGGACCAGGACGCCGCCCCTCCCCCGGGGCGGCGTTTTCCGTTCGATCCCTGTCCTTCGTACCTGAACCTCGGCTCGCTGCGGGGATCGCGGAAGATGACGTCCGGCGACCATGCCACGATGATGTCCCCCTTCCGGGAATGGCCTAGCCGGACAGGCTCCCGAGACGTTCGATCAACGTCGCGGCCAAGTCCGGCTCCGCCACCGCGAACAGGTACCCCGCCGCCGCGACGTACATCGCTGCGACCACAGGCAACGCAATCCGGTAGACGCTCCGACCCTTGGCGATGGGTCGTTCTACCAGCCGTGCCCATTCCGCCTTCGAGACGAAGGCGTAGAGCTTCACGCGCCATTCCTTCCTGGCTTGGTCGGCCAGGCCGTTGAACCGCCAGTTCGAGAGCATGGTGATGCCGAGGCTCACGAGTAGCAGGACCGCTGTCGCCAACGTTACCCATCGCAACACCCCGGCCGTCGCGATCTGCGGGGCGGTCGGCGACTTCAACGCGAGGACGACGCCGGCGAGCGCGAGGTCACGCCAGAGCGAGGAGAGCAGGTCCCGCGTCGCGGACTGCGCCCGCCCCACCTCGTCCTGCAGGCTCTTGCGCAGGTCGCCGAGGGTCTTCAACGCCTCCTTGCTCTGGTCCTGAATGTGGAAGGCATAGGCCTCCTTCGCGCTCGTCAGGCTGGCCGTCAGGGCGGGCAGCAGGCCGGCTGGCCAGTGCATGCCTCCCCGCCAATCCATCGACAAGTGGTTGTTCAGGAACTGGAACCGGGCCTCGGCCTCGCGCTTCGAGGCGTACACCCATGTCGCCGCCTCGATGAGGGGCTCGAAGATCTTGGCCGGCCATTCCGGGTCGCCGTGCGGGCCGATCGGGATGGGTGCCGACCTCGGTCCCTTCAGGACCACCATTTCGGCCCCCTCCACGGTCCGGATCTCGTTCGGCAGCGTGTAGGGTAGCCGCTCCACCGCCGCGGCAAGCCAGGTCGCGAACACGCCCGAGGCCCCGAGCGGGGCGTCGCGCAGCAACCATGGCCCGATCTCGGAGGGCGTCCGTCGTTGCGTCAGGTCCCGCACGAGCTTGAGGGGACGCTCAGGGGCCTCGGCGTTCGCGGGCGGGGTCCGCGTGCCGCCCCATGGCGATACGGCGACGGTGAACGATGCAAACGCCTCGAACGGCACGCCGACCCATATGGCGACGGGGGCGGCGACCAAGGCGTCATTCAAGGAATCCCCAAATCCCTTCTCCGTCAGGAAGTAGCACCACTCGGCGCTCCGATCCTTGGTCAGCACGACCTGGAGCACGTCGTTCGCGAGGTCGTCGAAAGGTGTTTGAGCCGGGTCGAGCTGGCCGTAGACCTTGCCATAGACCTTCAGAGCACCGAACCCGCCCTCGGTCGCAAGCCGCGACACGGACGCCAGGCGAGCGAGCATGTCCGCGTCCGCGCACCGTGTGTCGGTCACGCGCCAGGTCGTCGCGTTCTCCGACGGCGACGCTCCGACGTGGGCCGTCAGTTCGCCCGCGAGCGTCGTGAAGGCCTCGATGAAGGCGACGGTCATTTCTGCACAATGGAGGTGGTCCGGATCGTGATCACGTAGGTGTCCCCGTCCTTCACCTTCTCGAACGTCTCCGCCGCCGCTTCCGGAACCGTGATCTCAATGCCTTCCGAAGTCCTGAACTTCTGGGGACCGGCGGCGGGCAGAGCATTCCGATCGAACCTGAAGGACTGCCCATCGAGGCGAACGGCAGCCAGCTGCTCAACGTAGGTCCCCCTGATCGCCTCCGTTCCATGGGCCCCGAACAGGTCGGCGAAGAGTTGGTCCTCGTCGAACTCGGGGCGCCGCAGGGCGATGCCGTCCAGCTTCTTCCGCCAGCCCGTCGCGATGTCCTCGGGGAGATCCCCAGCATGCGCCTGGATCGTCCTCAGCAAGGATTTCGACAAGGCCGTCGTCATCTCGGCCTCGCTCTGCATCCGGGTGACCTGGAGGAAATCCCGGAAGAAAACGGTGATGCCGGACCGCATGCTGTGGTCGATGACGACCAGTTCACCACCGGCCTCGTTCAGCTCGATCAGTGCCGACTTCTGCAGGGATTTCTTGTTCTCGGTCAGCGGTTTCGCCACCGCGGTCAGGATTGCGACGGCATCCTGTTCCACGACGCCCAGCACGCGGTCCCCATAGTCGTACTTGATCAGCGAGTAGAGCCGCCGGCCGTTCGTCACCAAGGACAGCACGATGAGGATGCCCTGCTTGTGCCGGTCGTCGTCATCGTGGAAGGCGGTCGCGAGCGCCTTCGACACCGCCACGAACTCGGCCGGATCGGCGTCGATGGTCCGAAGCCCCTCAAGGGTCGCCGAGCGCTCGTCGAAGGCGAAGCGGTTGCCCTTGAGGGTATCGATCACCCGCCCGACGAAGAACGGTTCGAAATCCCCGATTGGCACCTCGTCGAATAGGGTGGGGGCTGGCAGTCCATGATGAACGGCATGAAAGATGAAGTTCTCGACGCGTAGCGCCTCCCTCTCCGCGACCGTCAGAACCGGCATGCCCGAACCACCCCCCAATCCGGCCCGGCGTTTTATCCGCCAGCCAAGTTCCTTGTTTGTTCTATCATAGCAGGACGACGGAAGGTTTCCACCTACTACCGAGCTTTATTGATCGGCTACCTTGCATTCACGGGGGTAGTTCAATCGATATGATGCATAGGGTTCGGGCGATCGTTTGCCCCGTTCGCTAGTGGTGAAAATCCGACGGATGGAACCCATGCTTTGGGTCTCCTCCCGACCCTACTCGGTCATAGAAGCAAGCCAATGGAGGCCTTGAAAGCAGACGTTGCAGCTGGACGCGCGCTGCGAACGCATGCTCTCGGATTCCCGCTTCCCGCGCTCGTGAGGCCGCCCGTTCAATCCACAGTCTGCATCTGGACGACGCCGCCGAGTTCACCGGGCTTGCCCGAGACCACCACGAGGTAGCGCCGGCTCGCGCCGGCATCCGTGCGGGTGATCTGGCGGATCGGGCCGATCGCGTTGACGATGGCCGCGCCGGCCGGGTTGGTCATGAAGGCGGCGAGCGGCTCCAGGCCTGCGGCCCCCTTCGGATCGGCGGCCAGCGCCAGCACGAACGGCATCTTCGAGGGCAGTCCCGTTACCGCGGCCTGCAGCGTCTGCAACACGCCCTGGTCGAACAGGGTGACCTGCGTCGCCGGCTTGCCATCGGTACCCGCGAGCGTCAGCGCGCTGGTCTTGCCGGCTGCGCCCAGCGCTTGGAGGTTTTGCATTCCGTCGCCCTCCGGCACGGCGTTCGGGACGTAGGCGACGCCCTGCGGACCCTGCCCGATCGGCACCTCGGCGATCACCGTGTTCGACGCGGTGTCGATCACCGCCGCCTTGTCGGCGTTCTCCAGGCCGACATAGACGCGGCTGCCGTCGCCCGAGGGCCAGAGCCCGTGCGGTAGGGCGCCGGTCGGAATGGTGGCGACCTGGGTGAAGTCGTCGGTGCGAAACACCTTGACCTGGTTCAGGCCGCCGATCGTCACGTAGGCGAACTGGCCGGCCTTGGTCGAGACGATGTTGACGTGGTTGGTGATCGGCCCGGTCTCGATCGTCTTCAGCGGCGCGAATGGCGGCGTCGCAGAGAACACCTGGGTCCGGCCGACATCCTTGAGGGTGAACCACACCTGCTTGCCGTCCGGTGTTGCGGCGATGTCGGGGCAGAACGGGCTCTCCTGCTTCACGCGCCCGACGATGGAGTGGGTCTTCGTGTCGATCACCACCGTCTCGGGGCTGAAGCTGGAGCAGACATAGCCGTAGGCGCCGTCCGGCGAGAAGATCGTCATGCCGGGCCCGTTCGGCACGGTGATTCGGCGCGTCTCCTTGGCGGTCGCGGCATCGAGCACGGCGATGTAGTCCTCGCCGCGCACGCTCACCCAGACCTCTCGGCCGTCCGGCGTGAAGAAGGCCTCGTGCGGCGCGCGGCCGACATAGGCGGTGTGGCGGACCGTGTTGGTCGCCGTGTCGATGAAGCTCACGGAGTTCGAGCCGATCGAGACCGCGAGCAGCGTCCTGTGGTCGGGCGAGAAGCCCATGCCGTGGACGAGGAGCTGGCCGCGATAGAGCGGGCTCAGGTTCATCGGCGTCGGGTCGCCGAGCCGGATCACGCCGAGCAGGACGTTGGCGGCGGGATCGACCACCGAGACCGTGTTGGAGAACTGGTCCGACGTATAGAACCGGTCCCTGCCGCTGACCGGCACGTCCGGTGCAAAGGCTGCACCCGGGGCCTGCCCGGCGAGAGCCGAGCCGGAGAGCATCGCGAGCGCGAGGAGGGTGAGGGCGGTCTTCATCGGCAGATCTCCGAAGGCATCTCGGCGGCAGGGGCCGTGCCATGGTGGTGAAGGTGGGTGGCTGCGGCAGACGAATCCGGCGCGGGAGGGAGATCGGCGAGCGCCCGGCGCATCACCGCGATCTCCTGGCCCTGTTCGACGATGATCCCCTGCGCGAGGCGGCGCAGGACCGGATCCTTGCCGTAGAGCAGCTCTGCCTGGGCCATCGCGATCGCGCCCGCGTGGTGCGGGATCATCATCGCAGCGAAGTCGCGGTCCGGATCGCCCGAGGGCGGGACCATCATGTCGGCATGCATCCGCGTCATCGACTGCGCCATCATCGCGTCGAAGGACGCGGAGACGATGGCCGGCGGCTCGGCGGCGGCCAGCGTCGGGGGCATCATCATCCGGCCGCCGACGAGGCCGCCGGCCATCACGGCGGCCGTGAGCGCAAATCCCAGTGCTCCGCGCATGGGCCGTCCTCCTCGTTCGTTGTCGATGGGAGAGATGCCGGGGAAACGGCTTTATTCCCTGGCCGGGGACGAATTGGTGGCCCTGCCGATGTGATCGATCTTTTCCAAATGTCAGTGGAATAGACGCGCCCGTTCGGCATCTCTCCCGATGCGGTCATGGTAGACCGCCGGAGACCTCACTCATGCGCACCATGCTGATCCGCGCCGCCTTTGCGGCCTTCGCCTTCTCCGCCGTCGCCGCCCAGGCCGCTGCGCCTGCGATAACGGCCGAGACTGCCAAGGGGCCGGCGCTCGTCGATTCCAAGAGCATGACCCTCTACACCTTCGACAAGGACATGGGCGGCAAGTCGATGTGCAACGGCCCCTGCGCCGCCAACTGGCCGGCACTGATGGCCGCCTCCGGCTCGGCTGCTAGTGGCGACTGGACGATGGTGACGCGGGACGACGGCACGATGCAGTGGGCCCACAAGGGCAAGCCGCTCTACACCTTCGCCAAGGATACGAAGCCCGGCGACATCACCGGCGACGGATTCCTCAACGGTGCATGGCACATCGCCAAGCCCTAATCGGTAAAGCCTCGTGGACGAGATCGCCGCCCTCATCGAACCGCAGATCCCAGCGTTGCGGCGCTACGCAGTCGCACTGTTGCGGGACCGCGAAGCGGCGGACGACCTCGTCCAGGACACTTTGGAGCGGGCGTTGTCCGCCTGGTCCGGACGTCGCCGCGACGGCGACCTGCGAGCCTGGCTGTTCACGATCGAGCGCAACCTGTTCCTTGGCACTGTTCGACGCCGGGGCCGGCGCGGCATCGATGTCGGCGCTGAGGCTTTGGAGCAGGTGCCCGATCCGGGTGCCGACCCCGAGGCCGCTATGGGGGCACGCGACGTGCTCACCGGGCTCGACACCCTGCCCGAGGAGCAGCGCTCGGTGCTGCTCCTCGTCGCGGTCGAGGATCTGTCTTATGCCGAGGCGGCCCAGGTGCTCGGGGTACCGCTCGGCACGGTGATGTCGCGGTTGAGCCGGGCCCGGACGCGGATGCGCGGTTTTCTGGAAACTGGCCGGACCGGACTCTTGAGGAGGGTGAAATGAGCGGGGATCCGCGCCCGGTCGGCGAGGACGACCTCCACGGCCTGATCGACGGTCGTCTCGAACCGGAGCGGCAGGCGCTGGTCGAGGCATGGCTCAGGGGAAACCCCGCGCGGGCGGCGGAGGTCTCGGCGGATCGCGCCCTACGCGAGCGCTTGCGTGCCCGCCTCGCGCCGATCGCCGAGGAGGCGATTCCGGCGCGGCTCCGGGTGGCCAACATCCGCTCGCGACATCGCCCGATAACCTACCGCTGGCTTCCGGTCGCGGCTGCGGCCGTGCTCTGCCTCGCGGTCGGCGGCGCCGCCGGCTGGTTCGGCCATGCCGCGCGGCAGGTACCCACGGTCACGCTCGCGCGAACCGAGCCAGCGACCGACGACGCGGTGGCGGCCTTCCGCACCTACGTGGTCGAGGCGGTGCATCCGGTGGAGGTGCGCGCCGACGAGAAGCCGCACCTTGTTACGTGGCTCTCGAAGCGCCTCGGCCGGGCGGTGACCACCCCCGACCTTACGGCGTACGGCTTCCGCCTGATGGGCGGCCGGCTGCTGCCGGCGGGTTCCGAATCCGCCGCGATGCTGATGTACGATGACGACCACGGCACCCGGCTGACACTCTACAGCCGCGTAGGCGATGCGGATGGCCGCACGGTGTTCCGCTTCGCCCGCGAGGGCGACATCGCCGCCTTCTCCTGGGTCGATGGCGGCATGTCCTACGTCGTCACGGGTCGCACCGACGAGGCGCGGCTGTTGATCGTCGCGCAGTCGGTCGACGCGCAAGTCCGTGGACTGCCGGTTCCGCAGCGGCAACCATGACCCTCGACCAACTCCGCATCTTTGTGGCGGTGGCCGAGCGACAGCACGTGACGCGGGCCGCCGAAGCGCTGAACCTCGTCCAGTCGGCGGTCAGCACGGCGATCGCCAACATCGAGGGGCGACACGCCACCAAGCTCTTTCACCGGGTCGGCCGCGGGATCGAGCTGACTGAGGCGGGGCGCATATTTCTCGTCGAGGCCCGCGCCGTGCTCGCCCGGGCCGAGGCCGCCGAACTGGTGCTCGCCGACCTCAGCGGCCTGCGGCGCGGGACGCTGGCGCTCTACGCCAGCCAGACCATCGCCAGCGACTGGCTGCCTCGCCACCTCGTCGCCTTCCGCCGGGCCTACCCTGAGATCGCTATCCGGTTGGCGGTGGGCAACACCACCGACGCCGCCGACGCGGTGCGCGCCGGGCAGGCCGAACTCGGCTTCGTCGAGGGGGCGCTCGACGACCCGACGCTTGCGAGCACCACCATCGCGCAGGACCAACTGGTCCTCGTGGTCGCCCCTGGCCATGCCTTCGCCGGGGCGACCGACCTCGAACCCGAAAATCTCGCCGGGGCCGACTGGGTGCTGCGCGAGGCGGGATCGGGAACCCGCTCGGCCTTCGAGGCGGCCCTGGGTGCGGCCGGCCTCGCAGCCGCCCAGCTTCGGGTCACGCTCGAACTGCCCTCTAACGAGGCGGTGCGCGCCGCCGTCGAGGCCGGGGGCGGGGCCGCCGTCCTGTCCGAGACCGTGGTCGCCGCCGCGCTTCGGACCGGAACCCTGGTGCGGGCGGCGTTCGCCCTGCCGAGCCGGCCGTTCCGGGTGCTGCGCCACAAGGAGCGCTACCGCAGCCGGGCCGCCGACGCGTTGCTCGACCTGATCGCGACGGCGGATGCCGGATGAGCGATCCTGCGAAACCCGTGCACCCCGACGATCCCCGGGTGAGGCTCGCCGAGGACCGGACGGTTCTGGCAGCCGAGCGTACGTTCGTGGCGTGGCTTCGCACCGGGCTCGCCTTCCTCGGCGTCGGCCTGGCCGCGCAGCGCTTCCTGCGGGAGGTGCTGGCGGTCTGGCCGCTGAAGGTGCTGTCGCTCACGTTGATCGCCTGCGCGCTTGCCTCGTTCGCCGGCGCCGCATGGCGGGACCGGGCGATCCGGGCGCGTCTCGCCGATGCCGAGATCCCGATGATGCCGCGCATCCTCACCGTCGGGATCGTGGCCTTGCTGATCGCGATCTCGGGCCTTGCGGCCACCGCCCTGCTCTGGGCGTGACGGTCAGGCCACAGTGACCCGTACCCGGTGCCAGGCGGCGCTGAGGTAGCCCTTGTAGTTCCAGGTGTCGTCGGGCGCGGCCGGCTGGGTCTGGCCGGCGGAGTCCCAGGCCCGCACCGCGAGTTCGTGCTCGCCCGCGGTCAGCTCGCGGTCGATCTCCCAGAACGTCCAGGCGTAGGGCGCGTCGGCATCGCGGTCGATCCGGGCCTGCGCCCAGCTGCGGCCGCCATCCGTCGAGACGTCGACGCGGGCGACCGCGCGATCGCTGGCGATGGCGTAGCCGCGGATCGCGTGCCGGCCGGGCTTCAACGCTGCGCCGCGGGCGGGCTCGCAGATCGCGCTGTTGAGCGGCATCGCCTCGATGGTGATGCCGTGGGCGGGGTCCGCGGTCTCGGCGGTCACGTCGGGCGGAAACAGCTTGTAGTCGTCGGCCTGCATCGGGTTGTCGGAGGGGTGGTCCTGCACCGTGATGCGGGCGAGCCATTTCGGGCTGCGGATGCCGGCAAATCCCGGCACCACCACGCGCAACGGATAGCCGTGCTCGGGGGCGAGAGGCTCGCCGTTCATCGCGAAGGCGAGCAGCGTCTCGGGCGCCAGCGCCTTGGCGAGCGGGATCGAGGCGCCGAAGCGTATGTCCGACCCCGCGATACGGTCGTGGCTCTCGAAGGCGACGTGGCGCGGACTGCCCGCATCGATCCCGGCGGCGTGCAGGACGTCGGCGAGCCGCACCCCAGTCCATTCCGCGTTGCCGATGGCGCCGGCCGCCCACGGGTCGCCGGCGACCGGGGCCACCGCCAGCATGTCGGCCCGGCGGTTGCCGGCGCATTGCATCACCGCCGTGACGGTGACGTGCGCGAAGCGTGCCTTCAGATCGGCGACGGACAATTCGAGGGGCGTCGCGATCATCCCGTCGACAGTCAGGCGGTAGCCGTCGGCGTCGAGGTCCGGGATGTCGCCGTGGCTGCGGACGTAGAAGTCGGCCTGGTCGGTGAGGAAGGCCGCCCGCAGGCGATCGAGCGGCGGCTCGGCATTGTAGGGCGCCTCGCCGTGCACGATGAGGCGGTCCTTGCGCTGGAACAGGCCGAGCATGGGGTTTTTGTCCTGCGTTCGTGACGTATCGACGACGAGAACGCGCCGGGGGCGATAAGGCCCCCGGCGCGCGTCGCCTCAGGGCTTCATCGTCGAGACCACCGCGTTCTTCGCCCGGTCCACTACGGCGACGCTGAGGTCGCGGTTGAGGACGTAGGCATGGGCGTTGTCGGCCGAGAACGCGATCGCCTGGCGCGGCTCGTTCAGGCCGGTCACCGTGGCGACGACCTTGAGGGTGCCGGTGTCGATCACCGAGAGCGAGTTGTCCTTCAGGTTGCCCGAATAGACGAAGCGCCCGTCCGGGGTCAGTGCGGCGCCGTAGGGGTCCTTGCCCACTTCCACTTCGGAGGTGACCTTATGGGCGGCGACATCGACCACGCCGATGGTATTACGGCCGCTGTTGGCGGCAAAAAGCGTCTTGCCGTCCTTGGTGATCGAGATGGCGCGCAGCTTGTCGAACCCGGCGATCTCACCGGTGATCTTGTTGGTGGCGGTATCGACCAACGTGATCTTGTCGCCAAGGAAGTTCGTGACGAACACGGTCTTGCCGTCAGGCGACAGCTTCACGCCCTGGCGCGGCTGCGCGAAGCCGGGGATCACGGCCTCGGCGAGCATGGTCCTGGTGTCGAACACGGTCAGCGTGCTCGCGGCCTCGTTGTTGACGTAGAGCTTGGCCCCGTCGGCCGAGAGCACCGTGCCGAACGCGCCGGGGCCGGCGGCGAGAACGCCGGCTTCCTTGCCGGTGGCGGTCTCATAGACCGTGATCCGGCCGGTGCCACTGTCGGAGACGTAGAAGCGGGCGCCGTCCGGCGCGAAAACGATGTTGCGCGGCGTGACGAAGCCGTCGAGGCGGCGCAGCACCGTGCCCTTGGCGACGTCGTAGACGATGACGGCGCTCTCCTCGCTGTTCGACACAGCGGCGACGGTCCCAGCGGCGTTCAGCGCCAGGGCGTTGTTCTTGATCGCGCCGTCGAAGCCAGCGGCGGACCCGGGCTGGCCCTGGGCGAGGAGCAAGGCGGCTCCGGCGAGGAGGGCGCGGAGGCTGGTGCGGACGTGGGTCATGAAGCGTGTCTCTCTGGCATGCGCGCTCGTTCGGCGGCCGGGGCCTGCCGTGAGGGCTGGTTCTAATTCGGATTGCGTGATGCGAGACCGGTTTGGCCGTGCATCGCCCTGGGGAGATGCCGGAGGGCGCGGTCTATTCCCCGAGGCCGGCGAAAAAAACGCGGCGGCCTCGGGATTCGGGGGTTCAGGGCGTCGGCTTCAACGCCGTGAGGTAGTCGACGATGGTCTGCACGTCGGCCGGATCGACCGGCGCCTTGTAGACGTGAACCATCTTGTTCACGGTCTCGGTCCACTGCGCCTTCGTGAGCTTGGGCTGGGTCAGCACCATCCCGGCCGAGTGGCAGGCGAGGCAGTTGTTGTTGACCGCCTCGGCCCCCGGCCCGTCCGGGAAGATCCGGTCGGAAGTCGGGAATTCGATCGATTGCGAGGTGAAGCGCATCGGCTCGGGAGCCGAAGCGGCGAACGCCACCAGGGGAGACAGTATGAGGGCGGCGATGAGGGCCGCAGGGCGGATCGGGTTCATGGCTGTTCTCCTCAAGCGGCCTGGAAGGACACGGCCTCGATGCCGTTCTGCATGAAGCCGGCCCCGTTCCAGACCCGGTCCAGGGGCTGCGCGACGCCGTTGGTGTTGGTGCAGCGGACCCTGACCGTGTGGCTGCCGGCAGCCAATGCCGGCAAGCTGCCGTCGAAGCGGCGGAAGCTGTAGGGGCCTTCGTCCGCGCCGAGCTGCGCCGGGAACCACGTCGCGCCGCCGTCGCCTGAGAAGTCCACCGCCTTCACCCCGCAATCGCCGCCGAAGGCGATGCCGCGCAACGCCACCGGCGTTCCGGCCGCCACCTTGGCGCCATCGGTCAGGTTGGTGACGAACGAGCGCGGCACCATCCTGTTGATCGGCACCGTCTTGAAGCCGGTCTGACCGGGCTTGATGTTAGCGCCCGGCACGTCAGGAATGCGGTAAGCGGTCTTCATCCAGTACCCGTCGTCGGGCTTGTCCAGCACTTCGATGTCGGACAGCATCTTGACCCAGTAGGTCGAGTACCAGCCCGGCACCACGAGCCGGAGCGGGAAACCATTGAGCAGCGGCAATTGCTCGCCGTTCATCGCGTAGGCGATCATCACCTCACCATTGTTGGCGTGCTTGAGATCGAGCGACTTCTTGAAGTCGGGCGCGTCGTCGACCACCGGCTCGTCGAGGCCGTTGAAGCGCACCTGCACGGCACCGGCCTTCACCCCGGCCTTTTCGAGCACGTCCCTGAGGCGCACGCCGGTCCAGCGGGCGTTGCCCATCGAACCGTTTGCCCATTGCGCGCCGGTCACCCGCGGCTCGAACAACCCGCGCGAATTGCCCGAGCACTGGTTCACTGCGGCGATCTCGAAGCGCGGCAGGCCGGCGATGGCGTCGAGCGAGAGCGAGAGCTCCTTCTCGACATGGCCGTGGACCTTGAGCCGGAAGGTGCCGGCATCGACTTCGGTCGGGATCGAGGCCCAGTGCCAGCGGACGTAGAAGCGGTCGTTGGGGGTGAATACACCCTCGTCGAACACCGAGAACGGCGTCTCCAGTAGCGGCGGATGAGTGCGCTGGAGGATCATCTCGGCCTTGCCCGGAAAGGCCGTGGTCAGCGCCCGCTCGTCCGGGCCGCCGGGCAGCGGAAGCTTCACCGAGCCCGCCGCCCAGGCCGGTATGGCAGCGCCGAGGCTTCCGAGCCCTAGGCCACCCAGGACGAGGCGGCGGTTCATCGGTCTGTCCAGTCCGTGCATGGTCTCTCCCCTTGAAGGATGTCGGCGTCGATGCGTTCGAAGGCATCGGACCCGTGGCGATTCCTCGCGACCAGGGAGATGCTACGGGATACGATTTATTCCCACCAACGGTCTTTCGCGATACGAATGATCTCCAAACGCGATGATTTGAGAAGTTTCGATCTCCAATGGGACGATCAAGGACGCCGTCTCGGCGTCACGCCGCCGGCGCGCCGACGGGCGCGGTCCTGCGACACCCGAACAGGGCGTGACGCTCGGAAAAACCGCGCAAGGCGACGGTGCCGAGCGGTTCAAGGGCATGTGCCAACCCGTCGATGAAGGTGTCGGTGGCGATCAGCGGCGTGTTGTAGGTCTTGCACAGGCGCTCGACGCGGGCGAGCACGTTGAGATCGCGGCCGATCGCCGTGAAATCGACCCGGTCGCCGCCGCCGATATTGCCGTAGGCGACCTCCCCGACATGAAGTGCGACGCCGACCTCGAAGGCAGCCCTGTCACCGTTGCGCAGGGTCGCAAGCGCATCAAGCGCGGCCTCGGCGGCACGCAAGGCGGCACTGCGCGCCTCGGCCTCGTCGCGATCGGCATCGAACACGGCCAGTAGCCCGTCGCCGATGTACTTCAGCACCTCGCCGCCTTCCGCCTCGACGGCCGGCACGATGGCATCGAACATCCGGTTGAGGGCGGCCACGACACGGTCGGGGCTTTGCCGGTCGGACAGTTCGCCGAACCCGCGCAGGTCGGTCAGCATCATCGCGGCCCGCATCAAGCGTACGTCGCCGCGCCGCACCGTGCCGGTCAGGATTTGCCGCGCCGGGTCGCGTCCGACATAGGCGCTCAGCACCGCGCCTAGCATGTCGTCGAGCGCCTTGATCTCGAACAGCAGCGAGAACGGCTCGACCAGCGCCAGCAACGTGCAGATCTCGATCGGCGTGAAGCCGCCCGGTCTCGCCGTGGCCCAGGAGGCGGCGCCCATGCGTCCACGCGCGGCGCGCAGCGGCACGATGAGGTAGTCGGTTAGACCCTCGGTGCGAAGCTCGCCGAGCACGGGAAACGGCAGCGGCCCATCCCCGTCGAGACGGCATCGGAACGGGGTACGGGTCTCGACTACGCGCTCGACGGTGTTGCCGTGGAACGTCGGCGTACTCTCGATGCCGTGGCGGCGACGCAAGGCTAGGCTCGACGCTCCTGGATGCCAGACGCGCATTACCCAGCGGAACGACGGATGCAGGGTCGGCGCGTGGGTGGTGGCGCGGGCCAGTGGCAGGCCAAGCCCCGAGAGGCACGCACTGAACCCGTCGAGAAGGGCTGCCGCGTCCGCCGCTTCGCGACCCGGCCCCATCAACCATCCCGTCCCCTGCGCGACCGCCTCGGACGAAGATTGGGACGAACGTGTCACGGCAGTTCTTTCATCAAGGAGTTGGATCGATGCCATAGCGCGGATCAGACGAGGCCGAGCACGCGGATCAGGCCGAGGCTGACGGCGCCGAGGGCGAGGAGCGAGGCGACCACCGCGAGGGTCACCCGCGCCCCGGCCTTGGCGACGCTGCGCACGTCGACCCCGAGGCCGAGCGCCGCCATCGAGACCACGGTCAGCACGTTGGCGGTCTCCGACATCGGCGCGAGCGCAACCGGCGGGATCAGGCCCGTCGAGCGAAGGCCCGCGAGCGCAAGGAAGGCGAGGATGAACCACGGCACCAGGCGGTGGATCGCGAGGCCGCCGCGGGCCGGGCGGTCGCCCGCGGTGACGCCGGGGGCGGCCTCGTCGGTCTCCTCGCGCAGCCGGCTCGCGCCGAGCGAGAGCACCAGGACGATCGGGCCTAGCATCAGCACCCGGACGAGCTTCACCAGGGTTCCGACCTGGACGCTGAGCGCCGCGACCGGCGCGGTGGCGGCGAGCACCTGCGGCACGGCGTAGACGGTAAGGCCGGCGAGCACGCCGTACTGCATCGGCGACAGGCCGAGCAGCGGCACCAGCAGCGGCAGGCCGAGCACCACCAGCACGCCTAGCACCGCAGTGAAGGCAATGGAGGCGGCGACGTCCTCGCCGTCTGCGCCGATCACCGGTGCCGTGGCGGCGATCGCCGAGTTGCCGCAGATCGAGTTCCCGCAGGCCACGAGGATCGCCATGCGCGGATGCAGCCCGAGCGCTCGGCCGATGCCGTAACTCGACAGGATCGCGACCACGACGACGCCCGCGATGCCGAAAAGCAGACCCGGACCGGCGGCGAGGATCGTCGTGAGGCTGAGCGAGGCCCCGAGTAGAACGACCGCGATCTCCAGTACGGTCTTGGCCCCGAAGGCGATGCCGGGAAAGAAACGTTGCGACGGGGTCCAGGCGGTGCGGATCGCGCTCCCGAGCAGGATCGCCAGCACCAGGGCTTCGAGCCAGGCGCGACCGAACAGATGCGCCTCGACGGCCTCGAAGCCGACCGCTGCGGCGGTGACCGCCATACAGAGACCCAGTCCCGGAAGGATGGCTCTCGTGCCGGCCAAGGCACGCATTGACCGAGCGTGGGAGAAAAGTCTGGGCGCGGACATGGGTGGCTCCGATGTGATGCCGGAGAATCCCATGTTCTTTTCATTCACTCCAACGGAATGATTAGATGCTTCCCATCACTGAAATAGATGAAATAAGTGCCCCTTCGCAGATCACGGAGACCCATTGTGAGAGGCCGACAGGCGGATTCACCCGTCGATCCAGTGGGCCTTGATCGTCGTGTCCGCGGCAAGCTCATAGATCCTGACGGAGCCCGTCGCGAGTTCGAGGTGCTCGACCTCCGCCGGGCTGAGGTCTTCGAGCGCCATCACAAGGGCCCGCAGGCAATTGCCGTAGGCGACGACGAGCACGTCTCCGCCCATGACCGCCGGCTGGATGGTTCGGAGGTAGCATGGCACGATACGGGAGACGGTATCGCGCAGGCTCTCACCGTTCGGCGGCGCCTCTGCGTAGGAGCGGCGCCAGGTCTCGATCCGCTCCGCCCCCCAGCGCGCATCGGCGGCGATCTTGTCGAGCCCGCTGAGGTCCCCGTAGTCTCGCTCGTCGAGCGCGGCGAAGCTTTGGGGGACCAATCCGGGTTGCCCGAGCGCATCGAGGATAAGCCGGCCGCTCACGACGGCCCGCGTTAGCGTCGAGGTGAAGGCAGCGGAAAAGCGCCAGTTGCACTCTGCCAAACGCCGGCCGGCTGCCTCGGCTTCCCTCCGGCCCTGCTCGGTCAAGGGCGAGTCCAGCAATCCCGTGAACAGGCCGGATCGGTTGGCTACGCTCTGGCCATGCCGGACCAGCACGAGATGTCGCGTGACCGGGGCTTTGCAATCGTGAATCACCCTGTCTCCCGAGGCAGAGCACTTTCGTGCTGGTCGCATCGCCTCTGATGATGTCGGCATCCGACTTTAACGAACTTCGACCCTGCGATGGGTTGGACCGTCCATCCGGAGACGGCGGGTCATCCTAGGTCCGCTTATGAACGTCTTGCGACTGAAAGCAGCCAAGCTGCTTCCCACCCATCACGGACGTTCGTGGCGGGTCTCATCCGCTGGATTTGGACCACTCGACGTTGAAGTGCCATCACCTATCGGCTGCACGACCATCAAGGACGGTCATTGGCGATGCGATGATCACCGTTCTCCAATGGTGTGACCGGGGCTAGTCTGCTTTCGCACCGGGATGTCGGAAGTTGGAATTCGCGACCGCGGGATGACCGGACGTTTCGGAAAACGCCCTAAACATCAATGAGCCAAGGGAAATTTCCGGCCCTATCCCACGCGTTTCGGGGGTGCGAGGGTGCGCATTTAACTGTGCAACGACGCGGTTCTATTGCGTCCGACGATTTCAAAGACCATCCGGTGCTATCCCGTGCAGCCCCGTTTCACGACCGTAGCCAAACCGCAGTCGGCGAACGATACACTACCCTGATACCACACAGGGAATAGGCATCACGGTCGTGAAACTGCATGATCCGCTCAATACCTGTGCCGCCCCCCCCAACATCGCGCGGGGCATGGCCTTCTCACTCGACGTTATCTTCATCGGTACCACGCTGCTCGCAGCGCCGAATGACAACTCCACGACGCACTGCTAGCTTCGCTGTATGTGCTTCAGTCTGGGGCACCTAGGTGCTCTGTAACGCCTGATTTAGGCGCAACTGATGGTTTCGATGTGACGAGCAAGATTGCCAAGGCTGGACAGATCAAACGGTTCTACGAAATCGAGCAAGAAAGATTAATGCTCGACTTCGAAAAAATTACGCTTTTTACAGATCACCCAACTTCGCTCGGATCATTCCGCGAGCGTCGGCTAAGACAATTCCTCAAAGAATTTACACCTAAACAGCTTTCGGTCGAGTCTGGCTTCGTAAGTACATGGGCGCCGGAAACTGGACGTATTTCGGATAGCCAGAGCAAGCAGATCGATTGCTTGATATTTGACTCAAACAGAAGACAAGCCCTACTTCAGACGGACGATTTCGTAATTGTCGAGCCGGAAGCTATTTATGCTGCTGTGGAGGTAAAAAGTAGTCTCTCATTTTATCACGAAAAGTCGCCGACAGGAAAAGTAAATGAACAGTACCCGCTAAGTGAGTACGATGGTGGCGGCTACAGATGGGGAGGAACCTTTGTCGAAGCTTTGAGAAATATTATTTCCCTTTCAAATATCATGGGCCCAAACGGCGCGGGGGTATTCAAAGGAATATTTGCATATAGTTTAAATTTTGACTGGCGAAACGTCTATCATGCGTTCGATAACGACGAACTTCAAAGACAATTGCAAATTGAGCATATAGATCAATTGCCGCAGGCGATTTGTGTGCCCGGATCTCTCTTCATGTCTCTGTCGCCCCACGACCTTTTTGAGAGTGCGCCCCACCACGACGCTTCGACATCATTTCTTAATTATATCGGCACCACTGAAACTTCGCCTGCCTACCCACTCCAGTTTTTTACAACTTTTTACACGAACCAAGTAAACGTAAAACTGACGGGTCGTATGCCAGATGCGCACGGTCTATTCTCAGCAAATGACGCGACTGTAAAGATTTGGTCGCATCATTTTGACTTAAACTCTAGGGGATATGAGGATCAGTAAGGCACAATGGATATACAGAAATTTTCAAGAGCCCTGTATTAATCCGTTAATGATCACGCATTGTCGTATACAAACGTGTATACTTGTTGAAAATAATGGGCCTGGCTGTCATCCTTAATGGCCGATCAGCGTCAGATATTGACCGTCCTGCATACTTAAATACAGTGACATGCGCTCATTGAACCGCGTGAGGTCGCTCTGTCCTCAGTACGAGTACGCGTCTGATGCGGCCGCCCGCATCAAACTCGATCTCGTCTTCCTCGGAGACCCCAAGCAGCTTCGACCCCAACGGGGAGTTCACGGGAAGCCGGCCATTGGCGTCGTCGTGGTGCCCATGGGCCAGCGTGAAGGTCACGGTCTTATTGTCGTCGAGGTAGCGCAACACGACCCGATCCCCCGCCCTGACCCCTCCAGAAGACTGATCGTTCTTTTGGGCTCCAGGGCCCTCCCGCGACCCGTTTTCCGTGCGAGGTGCGGCGGCACCTTCGTTGATCGAGATGTTAAGCAGTGTGCTAACGGTCTCCCCTGACCGGGCCGCCGTTCGGTGCAGGGTGTAGCCGGACTGAAGTTCGGGTGCGCCGCCGGGCTCTATGCCTGCTCGTTCGAGCGTCTCGAAAAGGTCAAGCATGCAGCCATCCGGATCGAGAATGAAACTCGACGACCAGCAACGCCAGAACCGCCACCCGACACGTTCCAGGATGCGTTGCCGACGCATGTCGTCCGCCCAACGCTCCGGCCCGTGGTACCTGTCACCGTCGCATTCGACAGCGAGGCGCCGCCCGTTCGCGCCCTCGACGACGAGATCGATCCGATAGCCCAGCGCGCCGACCTGCGGGAGAACCCGGTAGCCGCGCCCAACGAGACGTCGGAGGACGTCCCGCTCAAAATCGGAATCGCAGAGTGCCTCTAAATCGCTGGTCCGGGCCTCGGCACCGGCCATCGGGTCGCGAAAGTGCCGTATCACCCGCGCCTTGAGGTCGTCCGGCTTCAGCTCGTCCTCCCGTACGGATCGCACCAGGACCAGCCGATCCCGGGCCCGGGACATCGCCACGTTGAACCGCTGCTCGAACTGGGTGGCGGTCTGGGACTGCTTACTGTCTGGATCCGCGATCATCGACAGGAAGACCACGTCGCGCTCGTTTCCCTGGAACGTGGCGCTGTCGCCGCAGGCGATGCGGTGGCGCCTCACGAGATCCTCGCCAAGTTCTTCCAGGAGCATCTTGTTGATGAGGGCAGCCTGCTTCGATCCGATGAGGGATACGATGCCGATCGTTCGCCAACGGTCCAGCGCCTCGATGCGAGCAAGGCTCGGGTCGTCGACGAGCTTGCGGATCTCCGCGACGATCACCTCGGCCTCGCGGGGGTTTTGCTTGTCGCCCTTACGGCGACCGTCCGGGACGTAGATGTCGATGAGCGGAGGATCGAGGCGCTCGTGTGCGGTCGGCACACGTAGGGGCACCAGGGGTTCAGGATAAAACTCCATGGAGAACCGGATGATCGGCTCGACGCAGCGGAAGTGCTCCCTCAGCATGACGAGCTTGTCCGGAAACATGACCTTCGCCAGGTCGTAGAGCGATGCCCCCGGCAGGAGCAGGGTCCTGAAGGGCTGGCTTTTGAGAAACCCGTGTTCCAGCCGGTCGATCTTGGCGTTCTCGATGAAGGCCGCGCTCGGGCTCACTTGCTTGTCGTCGCCGACCACGAGGATCTTCCGGCCACGTAACAGCGCTGGGAGTTCGCGTATGTCCGACTGCGAGGCCTCGTCCATGATCACCAAGTCGAACGAGCCGACCTCGCCGGGCAGCTGCTCGGCGACGCGCCACGCCGGCATGATCCAGCACGGGATCGCGGCATAGCACTGCGCCATGGCCAAGCGAGCGTCGCGACGATGGCGGCCGGCCCCCTTGCCGGTGCCCTTGCCGGTCTTGCGCAGGGCGGTGGCGAACATCATCAGGGCCGCGCGCACCGTCCCGGTCATCGAGCGACCAAGCTCGTAGAAGGTCCGCTCGCGGACGAGCCGTTCGAAGGTTTTCCGCACCTCGGCATCAAGCCGGACGCGCTCGTCGGCGAGCATCCTCAGCCTGTCCCGGTCATCGATCCGTCTCAAGTACGCGGCCGTCACTGCCCATTCCCAGGCCTCGCGCCAATCCCCCGGCAGCAGCGGGTCTACCGTGTCCTGGGCCGGTTCCCTGCGAAGGCGTGAGGCCCAGACCGGCGCACCGCCTTGGCGGATGACCGCGGTGATCGATCGGACCACCTCGAATTGCCCCCGGCCCTGACCCAGGTCGTCGATCTGCCGACGCAGGGCGGACCATAGGGACGAGATCTGGTCTGCCCCCACCCCCTGGCGTCCGACGGCCTCAGATAGGACGTCGCGGGCGAGCTGACCGATCTTTCCGGCTGTCTCGGGGAAAAGGGTCTGTAGCCGATCGATCTCGTTCCGCGATGCGGAGAGTTGTGCCGCAGCCGCGGCATTCCGGAAAGCTTTCTCGACGAGGTCGAGCCGTCGGCGATCGAGCCAGAGGTCGCGAACGGACCCGCCACCCGGGACGAGATCCGCGAACGCCTCGCCGAGGACGCGCGTCGCGCGCTCGGCCCCTACGATGATGGCGTCGAGCGTTCCGACAAGCTGGCCGAGTTCGCGGGCCGTGGCGACCGGGGGAGCGCCGATCTCGTCCGCCAGCGCCCGCCAGCGGATCGCGAGCGATGCGACAGCATCCCGCCACGCCAGATGGTCCCGGACGTGCGCCCAATCCCCGGGCCCGGCTGGAGGACGCCCCTGAACCCGAATGGCGTCGACGATCGGACGCAGCGACTTTTCGCGAAAAGCGAAGAACCCAAACACCGGTTCTTCCGCGGCCAGCCGGCGAACGATGCCGGCGATTTCCTGCGAAGCGGGCTCGAAGGCCTCGGGGAGCTCGACGGGAAGGCCGAGGTACCGCTCCCGTTCCAGGGCGATGGGCCGGG